>CAWBIG010000099.1:0-4945 GCA_963788435.1 uncultured Acidobacteriota bacterium
GGAACGATTTGCTGAGGTTCCACTGCGTGGACGCGAACTGCACATCGCGAGCAGAGACGTCGTTCACGATGGTGTAGCCGTAGACGTGGTCGCGCCATGCGGAGGCGGGGATGCGATAGCCGCCGCGGCCAATCACGAAGGCGAACTCAGCCTCGTAATCTGGCTGCGTGGAGTTGCGCGGCAAAACGATGGGCTCGCCAGGGCCGATGACGGAGGTGGTGAGCTTGAAGAAGACTACGGGGGTGGTCGGTAGTTCCATGCCGGACTCACGTGCGTGATCGCGGTAATTGAGACCGATGGCAAAGATGCGCGGCGGGTTGGGCAGCGGAGCGTGAAGCTTGACTTCGCTGAGGCGGTGACCGAAATAGACGCCGGGATCGTGCGGGACCTGCTTGATTCCGGCGCCAACAGCGCTAAGGGCATCGAGGCAACCGGCGGCAGTGAGGTCGACGACGAGGTTTGATTCTTCGCGAAGTGCGCCAGGGCGGACGATGCCGTCGCCGCTGGAAAAAGAAACGAGCTTCATGCGGGTCTCCAGGCGGGAAGACCGCCGATTTGACTATAGCGAACCGGCCTGGAGAACGTGTATTGAAGAGGGCCTGCCCAGGGGCGCAAGAGCACTATCGCACCGGACCCTGGGCGGCGGCTGGAACTTCACTGCATGCGCGTGAAATCGGGACACGGCCAGCCGAATTCAGCTCTTGGAATTAAGCACCCTCGCATAAAACGTCGGG
This sequence comes from uncultured Acidobacteriota bacterium, assembly GCA_963788435.1. GTDB lineage: Bacteria > Acidobacteriota > Terriglobia > Terriglobales > Acidobacteriaceae > Telmatobacter. The sequence continues at coordinate 735 of CAWBIG010000099.1, forward strand.
GACGTCAATGCCGAGCGCTGTGGCCAAATCATGCTGGTGTTCCTGCTCCTGGCCAATAATCTTGCGCAATGCTTCGGCCAGCGCATAATGGCCGATCTCTTCAGCCTGGCGGACGCGCTGGCGGTAGTTCTTGATCGTCTCGGTCTCATTGTCGAGGTCGAAGCGGATCATGTCCTCGGGCTTTTCGCTTAGTTTCACTGCCTTGGGCGTATGGGCCGGCATTCCGCCAAGGTAATCGATCTGGTCGGCGATGATCAGGGCGTGCTGGAGTTCCTGTGCGGCATGGAGTTTGAGTTCGCTGGCAATGCTCATCCACTGGGCGCCCTTGAGCACGTTGCTGTAAACGGTATAGGCAATAATCGCCTGGTACTCGCGGGCAAGGTCTTCATTCAGGGCGGCGATAAGTTCCTGCACCTTGCGCTTGCGTTGTTGATTGGTCTGCTTGTCAGGCATACGTTCCCCTTTCGCTGGTCGCGACGGGAAGTTAGATGCAGGGACGGGGCTTGCGGAGTCCTGTGGTGCGCGAACTTCCGGCTCGAGGGACCGCCATCGGATGAGGACGCAACCCCTATTCGGTTCGCAGAGCGTCGGTGGGATTTACCGAGGCAGCGCGCCGCGCGGGCAGGAAGCTGGCGGCGAGCGACGCAGCGGCAAGCAGAAGGGCAACAGCCGCGAGGGTGGTCACGTCCCACGCGGCGACACCGAAGAGAAGCCCGCGAAGGCCCATTGCGGCAGCGATGGAACAGGCGAGGCCAAAAACGATACCGATGGCAGTGAGCAGACAGGCCTGGCGCATGACCATGGAGTAGATGGCTCCGCGCGGTGCGCCAAGGGCCATGCGCACACCAATCTCGCGCGTCCGCTGCGAAACGGAATAGGCGACAACTCCATAGAGGCCGACGACGCCGAGCAGCAGCGCGATGAAGGCGAAGCCGGCGACGATCCACGTGGCGAAACGATGCAGAAACGCTGCTTGTGAGGCGCTGATTTGATCGTCCATAGTGATTTCGCCGTAGACGCCGATGGTGGGGCCGATGGCGCGGAGCGTGCTCACGATGGAGGGGAGCAGCGCGCGGGGATCGCCCGATGTTCGCACAGCGACGGCGAAGGTGTTATCGGTGCCCTGGTAAATTGCTTGGTATTCGGCGGGCCAGATGTCTTTGTCGAGGCCGGATTCGCGAACATCCTCGACGACCCCGATGATGGTGCGGAGGGACGCGGGCGTGAGGCTGGTATCGCCGATCTTCTGGCCGAGAGGGTCTTCGCCGGGAAAGTATTTGCGCGCAAAGGCCTGGTTGATGACGATTACGTTGGGCTTGGTTCCGGTGTCGTCCTCAGTGAACAATCGGCCGCGGATCAGGCTGGCCTTGAGCGTGGGCAGGTAGGCGGGGCTGACGTCGCGCTGATTCACTTCGTTGTGCGTGCCGTTGTAAGGCTTGCCGACGATGCGGATCCAGTCGGTGTCGCAGTTGCACATCACGGGCAAGTCGGTGGTGAAGCCGACGGACTGGACACCTGGAAGCGCCAAAAGGCGGCGGTTGATGTCGCGATAGAAAGCGACAGCCTGGGCGTTGGTCTTGAGGGTTCCATCGGGAATCATGACCTGAGCGGTAGCGAGGTTGTTGGGGTCGAAGTTGAGCGGCACGTGCAAGAGGTTATAGAGGCTCTTGCCGAGTAGGCCGGCGCCGGCGAGAAGGACGACGGCGACGGTGAGTTCGACTACGACGAGGTTGGAGCCAAGACGGCGCCAGAAGCTGCCGCCGGCGGTGCGTCCACCTTCAGAGAGAGTGCGATGCAGGTTGAGGCGCGAAAGGAGCAGCGTGGGAATGGCCGCGAGGAAGATGGCTGCGAGCGCGGCAATGGCTGCCGCGACAGCGATGGTGTGGGAATTGATGCCGAGGTAACGAAAGAACGGCATGTTGTCGACCATCGTCTTGGGAATGAGGCTGATGATGATGGAGATGGCGCCGGAGGACAAGAGTGTGCCCGCTACGCTGCCGGTGAAGGCAAGCAAAAGGGCCTCAGTAACGAACTGGCCAAGAACGCGGGCGGACGTTGCACCGAGGGCGCCGCGGACGGCGATCTCGCGGCGGCGGCTCTCCGAGCGGACCAGCAGGAGGCTGGCGACGTTGATGCAGGCGATGAGGAGCAACAGCCCCGCGCCGGAGAGGAGCATGAGGAGAATCGGCTGCATGTCGCCGACGAAGATCTCACGCAGGGGCGCGACGAAAGCGCCCTGGTTGCGGTTGCTGTCAGGGTACTGGCGCTCGAGCTGAGCGGCGATGCGCTCCATGTCTTTGCGCGCGGCGTCGACGGTAACTCCGTCGCGCAGGCGAGCGACCGCATCGAGATTGTGGCAACTGCGGCGAGTTTCGCAACCGCCACTGGGGTCGAGCAGCGGCACCCAGAACTGCGCGTTGGCGCGAGGAAAGTAGGAAAAGTCTCGCGGGAGGACGCCGACAACGGTGTAGGCGTTGTCGTCAAGGCTGACGGACTGGCCGAGGACACTGGTGCGTCCGCCGAAACGCTTCTGCCAGGTACCCCAGGGGAGAATCACAATTTTGGCGCGGCCGGGCTGGTCTTCGCCGGGAAGAAAGTCACGGCCGAGAAGCATCTTGACGCCGAGGGTGCGGAAGAAGCCATCGCCGACGCGGGCTGCTGGTACGGGCTCCGTGAGGGCGCCCTGGTGCAGGAGGAAGCCGGTGCCGCCAACGGCCTGGAGCGAACTGAGGGTGGTGTTCATGCGCTTCCAGTCGTCGTAGTCGGGACGCGAAAGGTTGGCGTATGGGAAACCGGGCGCTTTTTCGGTGACGAAAAGAATGCGATTGGGTTGCGCGAAGGGCAATGGCCGGATGAGGACCGCATCGACAAAGCTGAAGATGGCGAGGCTGACGCCGATGCCGAGGGCGAGGATGAAGACGGCGGTGACCGCGAAACCGGGATTCCTGCGCAGCTGGCGAAGGGCGAAGCGAAGGTCCTGCACGAGGGTTTCGACGCGGAATGCGATGGCGCCATGGCTCTGTTCGCGGATGCGCGCGGAATCGCCGAAGCGGAGCATGGCGGCAGTGTGTGCGGCCTTGGGCGAGAAACCAGAGGCGATGAGTTCATGTTCGGTCAGCTGGTTATGGAAAGCCATTTCCTCATCGAGCTCGCTGCGAAAGCGGTTGCGGCGGAAGAGCAAGGAGAATTTGCGTGCCATTGACCCAATGAAATTCATGGGATGATTTCCTTCCTTATTCAGCGCGAAGGGCCTCAGTGGGATTGACGGAAGCCGCGCGGCGCGCGGGGAGAAAGCTGGCGGCGAGCGCAGCGGCGGCGAGTACGAGGGCGACGGCGGCGAGGGTGGACACGTCCCAGGCAGCGACGCCAAAGAGCAGCTTGCGGATGGCGAGGGCGGCAGCGACGGAGCAGACCGCGCCGAGGGCAACACCAATTGCGGTGAGGACGGCTGCCTCTCGCATCACCATGGAGTAGACGGTGCCGCGCCGTGCCCCGAGAGCCATGCGCACGCCGATTTCGCGGGTACGCTGGGAGACGGAATAAGCGATGACGCCGTAAAGACCGACGACGCCGAGCAGCAGCGCTATTAGAGCGAAGCTTCCTACCAGCCACGCGGACGAACGGTGCAGGTAAGTCGCAGGTGCGTCGTGGACTCTTTCTTCCATGGTCATCGGATCGTAGATGGCCATTCCGGGATCGATGGACTTCAGGGTCGCTTCGAGGGCGGGAAGGATGGTGCGCTCGTCTTGCCCGGTGCGCGCCAGGACGGCGAACGACGTTTCCCCATCCTGATAAAGCGGCAGATACATGGCGGCGCGCGGGGCGGCATCCAACTGCCCTTCCTGGATATTGTCGATCCCGCCAACGATCAAAATGGGATGCGTTGGGTCGTCTTCAAGCGCAATCTGCTTGCCGACGGGATCTTCGCCGGGGAAGTATCTTTCGGCCAGGGTTCGATTGACGATGACCACTTTGGGATGCGTTAGGTCGTCGTCGCTGGTGAAATAGCGCCCGCTCGTGAGCGTGGTTTTGAGCGTGGCCATGTAGTCGGGGCTCACATAACGGATTGCAACCTCCTTTTCCGCGCCATTGTTGGGTTTGCCCAGGTAACGAAAGGCACTCGTCCCGTCGCCGTCTCCAATGGGCAGGGTTGTAGTCAGTCCCACGGACTCGACGCCGGGCATGGTGGCCACGCGGCGCGCGATTTCGCG
>CAWBIG010000100.1:0-10862 GCA_963788435.1 uncultured Acidobacteriota bacterium
TGTCGCCACTGCCAGAAGCAGGAAAACCGGGAGCATAAGGACCGCCGTACCGGGAACCAGATGATAAAGGAACATCATGGGCAGAAAAACAACCAGTCCGATGGCCAGGTCGAGCAGCCCTGGAATCGCCGCCGAAATGGGCAGAAGTAGCCGGGGAAAATAGACTTTGGTGATCACGTGCTGCTGCTCGACCACGCTGTTGGTTACGCTCTGCAGTGCTCCGGCAAAATACATCCAGGGCAGCAATGCGCTGAAATAGAAGATAGGATAGGGCAGTCCCCCGGATGGAAGCCCGGCAAGGCGGCCAAAAAATACGCTGAACACCAACATGGTGGCGACGGGTTGAACAATCGCCCAGGCGGCGCCGATCACCGTTTGCTTGTAACGAATCTTTATGGCGCGCCATACAAAAAAATATGCGAGCTCGCGAAAACGCCAAAGTTCGACGAAATCAATGGTCAACCATCCGCGCGGAGGCGCTATGTCGATTACTGGGGCATCCGTCAGTGCGCCGGGCGCTGGCTCTGTACGGACGGCTGCGTTGTCGTTGTCCAAACTGGTTAACCCTGCTCTCTTGACGTATGTAAAAAAGCTAACACCTTTTCAGCGCGGAAGTCATTTGCTTGATGGGGGAAGCGGCCTCCGGCAGAATAGGCGGAAGGTCTAACAATTGATTCGACGCCACACACTCCTGCCGCAACGCTCTCAAAATCGCTCCTGCCCGGCTTTCATCTCCGCGCGACATATTCCCAGCAGCGTACGCTATTCTTCGAGAATCTTACCGATTCTCGGAGCATGCATGGGAGTTCTAAGCCGCATCGGCATCGCCATTGATTCCGAACTGCTGAAACGCTTTGACCGCTCTATCCAGCGAAGTGGCTATACCAACCGCTCGGAGGCATTCCGTGACCTGATCCGCGATCGGCTGGTTGGCGAGCAGACGGGCGCATCCGACGCCATCGTCGTTGGCACCGTCACGCTCATTTATGACCACCGTGCTCATGGCGTCGGCGAAAAGCTTACCGATCTCCAGCACTCGGCCCATCACCTTGTGGTCTCAACCAGCCACGCGCATCTGGATCACGACTCATGTCTTGAGGTGCTGATCGTGCATGGCAAGGCCGCTGAGGTGGAGCAGCTAGCCGACCGCCTGATCGGCTTGAAAGGCGTGCAGCACGGCCGCCTGGTAAAAACTGTTCCCGCGCACGCGCTGGAGACGGACAACGAGACGGCGCACCAGCACCCCCACAAGCAATAAAACTGAATCGTCGATCTCGCACCTCGTTCCTGGTTAAGCTCCAAAACCAACGAATTCCTGGAAGGAAAGCGGCAATCTGTCTGCTTCAGCGGCCGCCGAAGCTGTAACGTAAAGTGAATCGCGCCTGAATCGGTTCGACAGGATGCATAACCCTCGTGAATCCCGCGTTCGCATCGATGGCCTTCGCAACCAGTTCCTGCTCCGCTAATGTTGTTGGCGGCGCGGATGGCGCCGGCTGCCCCTCAAACTGCAGGGTGGCCGCTGTATTGATTTGCGATACATACGCGTAGTCAACGTCGTGGTCCTTGCGGTTAAAAACATTCAATACCTCGCCCACAAGGCGCCAGTTCTTGTTGAATCTATAACTTGCCTCAAAGTTGACCAAGGTCGTTGAGGGCGAGGTATAAATCGCGTCGGAAGTCAATGGACGGGGTCCGAAGTAGCGCAGGCGCACACTTGACGAAAAGCCCCTCAAATCCTTCAGTGTGGCTCCGGATGAAACCACCCACCGAACCGCTTCGGGAACCTCCTTGCCATATTGGTTTTGCAGGAATCCGCTATCTCCGTAACTGACGGTCGCGGGGGTAACCACGCCAGAGGGCGTCGAGCCGGTCGGAATTAGGTGAAAGCAATTCGAGTTCTTTGCGCAAAGCTGCTGGGACCCCGATGCGTTCGTGTAAAACGTCGAATCGTCGGGGTCGTCTTCGGTAAAAAGGGCGCGGGAATCCGCAAAATCAGCATCGAGAACCCAATGTTCCGCCGGCGTGTAAAAGTTTCCGACTTCGATGCCGTAGCGGCTGCTCGGCTGCTGAGAGGGACTTGTGCCGCCAGTATCGCCATCCTGCAGCAGTTCGGAGTTGCTGTGCAGATACCAGATCTCAGCGGTGCTTTGCAGATGGGGGACGGCCGAAGTGCGTACGCCGACTTCCCCGCCTTTGGTCTGGGCCAGAAAGGGAACTGGAACGGGGGTCGGCGAATTGTAGTAAGGATAGTCGGGCGAAACCGGCTCATACAGTTGCGTCGAGCCGCGCACGTCGTTGGTGTGGTAACTGAATCCGCCCTGCACATAGAGCTCCGTGTTGGCCCACGGGCCAAAGATCAAACTGGCCTTGGGGCTGGGTAGGAACTTGGCGATCGACCGGTGAGTATTGGGATTGACGTTGGCAGGGACGGGATCGAAGGGATAACTGGGGTTGGTGGGGTTGGTAAAGTCGGTCACGATGCCTTTACCGTAGTCGCCGCGCACAGCCAGGACAGAGCGGAATCTGCTCGCCCAATGGACCTTGCTTGACACCCACGGACTTGCGATTGTCTCGGTGAATTTGTTCTGATCCGTGTATTCGGGCAAAACCGCAACCTGATCCAGGGTGGAGCAATCGCCGTTGGCCTCGCAGTCCCCTTGGTAGTTGGCCGTATAGTAGGTTTTGCTCGTACGCACGCGATCTTCTGTCCGGAAGAGGCCGTTGTGAATCCAATCGTTGCGCAGTTGCATGGCGAACGTGGTTTCCATCTTGCGGCCAAACCACTCGCCGAAGATTGTATGGCGCGCGTCGAACCCGGCCACCCAGCGCCCGTCCTGCTGTTCAAACTGGTCGCCCTTATAAGGATCGACCAGGTAGTAAGTGAAATCGGAAAACAGATTGAGATCGTAATAGAACCCGTAGGCCATGATCTTCGTTTCCGAATTTGCGCTCCTTTGATGCCATTCGCCCTGCAAGCTGTAACGATGGCTATGGCCACCGTCTTCCGGGTTCAGCGCACCGAAGAAACCAACGATAGGTAGAGCCGTATAGGGGATCTGATCGCTCGAGTTCCAGCGCGTTCCCGCGTAACCGCGGGCCGTGATGCTGAAGCCGTTATCGTCTCTGCTCTGGCTGTAGGTCATCAGGCCGTTGAACTTGTAGTAGTTGTCCGGATGCACCCACGGGCCGCCATCGTGGTACGCCTCTCCGCCGTAAAGCAAGTTGCCCTTGCCCAGCTTGCGCGAGACGCCGAAAACGAACCGCGCAAACTGGTACATGCCGCCGTCAACCTGGACGAAGTCCTGGGGCAGCGTCTTCGAAATCACCACGTGAGCGTTTCCCGCCGAGCCATAGTCGCCGACATCGGCGTAGTAAGGACCTTTCTCGGCATCCACCCGCTCCACAAACTCCGGGATCACCGTGTTCATGTCTGAGTACCCCTCGCCGTGCGCGTGCGACGGCAGGTTCAGCGGCATGCCGTCGATGAAAATGGCAAAGTCCGTTCCGTGGTCGAGATTGAAGCCGCGCATGAAATACTGGTTGGCCTTGCCGCCGCCGGCGTGCTGCGTGATGATGAGGCCAGGCAACGTCTCCAGAATCTCTCCTGAGCGAAGAAGCGGACGATTCTTGAGTTCCTCTGCTCCCACCGTTACCTGGCCGGCGGAATCGGCAATGCCGATCAGGTCGTCCGCGCGGCCCCGCACGTTAATGGTGGTGCTTACGGGCTTTATTGCCAGCGTGATGCGCAACAGAACCTGCGAATTGGAGGTCCCTATCGTGATGGCGACTTCTTTGGTTGCAAAATCGGGACTGGATACGGCGAGTCGATAATTGCCCGCCGGGAGTCCGGAGATCAGGAACGAGCCGTTGCTGTCCGAGTGCGTCGTTCTTTCTACGGAACCTTCCCCCCTCCGAATCAGCACTGTCGCCCCTGCAATTGCCGCGCCGGATGTGTCCACGACCGTTCCTGAAAGCTGCCCCGGATAAGCCTTATCCCCCGTCGCGAGAGGGTGACTTTGCGGATCGAGCGCATGTTCGCCGATCGCGGATTGTTGGGCCGGAACCATCGCAGCGGATGCCAGGAAAGCGAAGCACGCGAGTCTGCGGAGAAAATCTGGCACTGGCTACCCATACGAATGGAATCAATTGCTGAAGTCCTGAAAGACTCGGCTACCCGCCCAAAACCCGGCACCGGATCGCAAGGACTTGCAGAAATAGGATTATCGCAATCGTAGCACGAATTCATGTGTCGTATGTCACACGCGCTTATCGCGATAAACGAATTCCAGTGATCCTTCCCGCCGGCCTTCCAATCCCTTGAGAAACGTGCTTGGGTCAACCGAGGTATCCAGAGCCGTTGAGCTGCCTCCCTCCGATTCCTCAGGAACCAGTTAACCTTGCGATGGTGCTGAACGCTAAATCGAATTCTGCGCGTACCGTTTCGGGAAACCGCGTCGTTGATTGGCCGCAAGGGCACGCCAACATCGGGGGCGAAACGCAAGTCCCTCCACGATGTACCGAGCGATGAAACCCGAACCGGACACGGGTTGAAAACCGCCCAGCAGTTCATCATTGCCGCCTAAGGCAGCTTCGACATGATCGTTGGACTTCGTCGCGGGTGTTAGTGGAGGAAGCACGCGACCAGATCGCGGATCGCATTGCGGATGCCCGCGCCGCCTTTTGCAGCTTTCCTGTACTGGCCCATCGCGGCGCCTTCGAGCATGAGGGCAAGGCGCGCCTTACGAGATTGGACACTGTAAAATTTTGCGCGCAGCTCCATGACATTGGCCAGTTTCGTCATCCTATCGATCGACGCAGAAAGCCGCGCGAAGTCTACCGGCGTATCTACTTCAACGGCAGCCAAATCGCGGACCATGCAGGATCGTATGGCTGCGTGCTTTCGACACGCTGAACCCGCTTCTGCATATCTCTGTGCAAGGTCGGGCGGAAAGAACCAGTCCGCAAAGGAGACTTTGGCGCGTCGCGGGGGTCTCAACTGCTTTGTCCATTGCTTTGTCTCAGGGTGGTCGTTCCCTGAATAGAGACGCCATCGTCCCAATACATCCGGGATAAAGAGTACCTTGTTCATCGCAGTCGCTGCTTCCAAGAGGAGAACATCGTAATCGAATTCAATGCCGCCGGCCACCCTTTTAAGGTTGTCTGGCGTCAACGAGTGCGAGGTTATATCGAGAAGGGACCTTCGAATCACGATTGTGTGCCCGTTGAAGTCGTTCGCCTGCAGGTATTTTCGAAAGCGGCGATCGGTGGGGAAGACAACTCTTAATGATTTGCCGCTCTTGTCGATCCATTCTTCGGCGTGCGCAAACAGAAGCGCATCGGATTCGCGGCTGGCGCGGAGAATTCGATCGAGTTTTATTGGGAGCCACTCGTCATCTTGATCGCTGAAAGCGATCAGGTCTCCCTCGCACATCCTCGCTGTCTGGAGGAAGTTGGCCGTGTAGCCCAGCCGCGTAGGGTTATTGAGGATCTTCACAGGAAATGGCGCGGAACGCGAGAAATCCCTGATAATGCTCACGGTGGCGTCGGTCGAACCGTCATCACAAACGAACAGCTCTGATGGAAGCAGGGTTTGTCGGGAAAAACTGTCAAGCTGTTCTAGAATGAACGGTTCCCCATTATAGGTGGCCATGGCGATGGAGATCTTCGTCATTAGGAAACAGTTTACTTCGCCGGTATGGCAGCAGAAGTACGATGGCTACCGTGCGCCAGACTCAGAGGTGGTGTCGCTGAGTGCTGCACCGAACGGGCCGCAACCCGAAGCTGCAGGACAGGGTGTTGCGGTGCCCGAATAGCGTCACATCGAAGACAGCTCATGCAGGCAGCTTCTGAGACGCCCCGCCGGGGAGAGCCTTGTCCATAAGCAACAATTGATGCTTGGCAGGTACGGCGTTCCCTGTGCCTTAATAGTTGATCGTGTGCGGCAGGAAAGGTTGCGCTGCTTCTCTATGAAGTTTTAGCATCAAGGCTGGATATCCACATTCGGAGCGGGCGGGGATACGCTCGAATTCATAAAAAGATGATCGTGATGAGCGTTTCGGACGAGCAATATCGCAAGTTTGCCGCCACTGCCTTTGAGGATTTCCGAAGGATGGCGAAGTCTGATTCTCTTGGCAAGGACGAGAAGATTGGCTTTCCCGATTCCAATCGTGACCGAAAGGAAGAGCTGATCTTCCGAAACTTCCTCGCTAACCTGCCGCCGAAGGTCTCTGACCCGCGCCGCAATCTGAGGGCCATTGAGGGCGGAAGGCATGTCCCGTTTGAGATCAAGCGGGTTTGCTACCTCTATGACGTTCCGGGAGGCGAGACCCGGGCAGGACACGCGCTGGGAACGACCCGGCATTTCATCGTCGCCGCCTCTTTGGCATCCACTCTTTACAACGAACATGATTACAACCGCGAATACCGGAATCTTCTTCGGGCGGCGGGAGCTGAAAGGTGAAGGCCCAATACCTCGCCATCAAAGCCGCTGCTTTTAGAATCTTGTCGCTTGCGATCTTTGTGGTGCTTGAATTCATCTGGGGCGACGAAGTGCCAGCCCAGGGGCAGTTAGAATTACCGCCTGCTGAATCCCCTCTGCGGTCTAATACATGTGCTGTCGTCGTAACCTACAATATTGGCGAATCGCTACACCGTTGCGTGAACGCTATCCACCATCAGGTTGGCCATGTTTTGATCGTCGACAATGGCTCGAGCGAGGCCACACGGCGGGAACTGGATAAACTTGCTGCTTTCGATTCCATCAGTCTGATCCTGAATGAGAGAAATGAGGGTCTCGCTCATGCGTACAACCAGGCCGTGCAGTGGGCGCGCAGCAAAGGATTTGGCTGGATACTGACGCTGGATCACGACAGCGAAGCGACTCCCGGGATGGTCGACGTTCTCTTGCGAGGATATGAGGCTCTTGACCAGGCGGGCATACGAAACGTGGCGATTGTGGCCGCCAACGCCTTCGATCTGAACAGCCAGCGGCATCTTTATGACCCGCCGCGAGAGAACGGTGGATTGCCTCTGTGGAGCGAAGATGTCATTTCTTCCGGAAGTCTCATTTGTTTGCGCGCCTTCGACATTGTTGGCATGTTCAATGAAGATCTCTTCATTTACTTCGTGGATAGCGATTTCTGCAGGCGGCTTACAGGCGCTGGGTACGGCGTATATATTTGCCAGGAAGCCGTGTTTTTGCACATGGAGGGGGTAAAGAAGAGGCACAAGTTCTTATGGATCGATCGTTACTATGACCATTATCGAAAAGCAGCGCGCTATTACATCACACGAAATACAATTTACCTATTCAGACACTTTCGCCTCAGCCGCGAAGACATCCGCTGTCTGATCGAAAGATTATGGGTGGATCATGTGAACGTTATTCTCTTCGATGACGAGAGGTTTGGCGTCTTGTGGTTCAGCCTGAGGGGTCTGATAGATGGTTTGAGAGGCAAGTTCGGCCCTATGGATTCCAGAGGCTCGATTCAGGGGAACGCAATACGTCCGAAATGATTGGGCACAAAGGTTGCACTTAATGGCGGGCACGCTCGTTCGTCGCAAGAATCATCTGGCAAATGTCACGAGCTTACAACCCAGCGTCGAATGCCGGTGAATCGAGGGTTCTATGAGTTCGCATCAACAACCGCTGACTTTGGCCACCGCTTCCGTTATCTGTTACAGCCATGCCCGGTTTGTCGTGGAGGCGTTGGAGAGCATCAAAGCCCAGGCCTATCCGAATCTTCAGCTCGTTGTGGTAGACGATTCCTCAAGGGACGACTCCGCAGAAATCCTGCGGCAATGGCTGGACCGTCATTTTCCCGACGCTGTCTTCGTGGGACGCAAGACCAATACCGGCTTACTCTGCGCGAAGCGATCTCTGCGCCGGCAACTGCGCCGCTTGGCTGGTTCGGCTCGCGAGCCACCAGCAAGGACCGGTCCGCGAATCTCTGCATTGCCTTCCGTTGGTTTTGTGATGCGCAACAGGATTTTAAGCAAAGTGGATTTGCGACCACTGGCCCGGCGCGTTCCGGCCCCACCTTGAGTGGAGGTCCGAATTGCTAGAGCCGCTTCCGGCTTCCTTTGCCAAAGCACATGGCTCGTCCTGAGAAACCCCGCAACCAGAGGATGATTTTCGCTTCATGGGCAGAGGCTCGGCGACGGGGAATTAGCGGAGAGTAGCAAGAGACGGCGTGGGGTTCCACATTTCTCTTCGCACTCTCTGCGCGCTTTTGCTTCGGGAACGCGCCACGGGTTCCATAAGGCTCTGGATGCCTGCCGGAAAGCGCGGTCTGAGTCCGCCCCAGCGAAGGGTACAATGCACCTATCAAAGAAGGAAATCCCGGTGAATTCAACCACAGGACAGCCGATCCGGAGCAGAGTGAAGCGCCTGGTTGGTCCGGTTTGGACCACGCGCCTGCTTTGCCTGTTGCGTGGACGCGGGCTGCCCCGATGGGGGAACCTGCGGCGCCTCAAACCATTCTCGACCAGCCATGGATGGGATCGAGGAACTCCGCTCGATCGATATTACGTTGACCGATTCTTCGAGCGGCACCGCGCTGCAATTACCGGCGATGTTCTGGAGATCGACCAGAACATTTACAGCCACAGGTACGGCCACGATCTGCGAACTGCTCACAACGTCGATATCGATCCGAAGTGTGAACCAACGTACCTGTGCGATCTTGCGCATTGCGAGAGTGTCCTTCCATCGGAGGCCTACGACTGTTTCCTGTTACCCTGCACGCTGCATCACCTGCGGGAACTGGAGAGCAGTTTGAAAAACATTCTGCGGGCGGTAAGACCGGGAGGCGTGATTCTTGCAACCTGTGCAGGAATGATCCGACTGGATGCGGAAGAGATCGATTTCTGGCACCCATCGCCTGCCGGTTGGCGGGAATTGCTCCGGCACGCCTGGCCGGGCTGCGAAGTGGTGGTGGAGGGGGAAGGGAACTGCCTCGCCGCCGTCGCCTTCGATCTCGGCCTGGCGCTCGAGGAGTTGAAACGCAAGGAGCTGGATTATCACGACGGTCTCTATCCTGTTGTGACCACCATTTATTGCCGCAAGCCGCACCGCGTCCCGGGCGCGAGCGAGTCCGAATGATCCGGCTCTCCGTCATTGTGCCGACACGCAACCGGCGCGAAGTCCTGTTGACGCGGGCCCTTCCGGCCATGTTCCGGCAGCAGATGCCGCCCGATGAATTTGAAATCGTTGTGGTGGTGGATGGCGCCACCGACGGAACCGCAGCCGCGCTTCGCGGACTCCATCTTCCTTGTTCGCTGATTGTGATCGAACAAGCTGGTGGTGGGGCCAGCTCGGCGCGAAACGGCGGCATTCAGAGAGCACGCGGCGACCTCCTGCTGTTTCTCGACGACGACATTGTCTGCGAACCGGATCTGTTCCAGCGTCACCTTGAAGCGCACAGGGGCGCGGAACCCGCGGTGGTTTACGGCACCATCTCGATTGACCCTGAGACTCCGTCATCCGTGATGAAGTTTGCCACCCAGGCCTGGTACAGGGAATATTACAGCCAACTGGCGGCGCAGGGCGGCCTCCGGTTGCCCCAGGACAACTTCTTGATCAGCAATAGCTCCATGCCTCGCGCAATCGTTGTGGAATGCGGTGCATTTGACGAGACCATGACGGCTAAGGAGGATTACGAACTGGGCCTGCGGCTCTGGAAGAAGGGATTGCATTTCAAGTTCGTGCCGGAAGCCAGGGCAAGCGAGTTTTTTCTGAAATCGCTTCGCTCTGTTGTCTGCAACGATAGCAAGGCATTTGGCAAAACCGAAGTTCTGTTGTCCCGCAAACACGCCGAGTATCGCCCCTATTCGCGGTTCGCATCCTTTGGAACAACCACCTGGAGCAAAAGTGTGATGCGGCGCGTCCTGGTCGGTTCGCCTGTTGATGCTGCCAGCGTTCTCAGCCTGCCGCTTTCCGTGTGTGACCGGCTGGCGCGCTTCTCGATCGCGCGCCGGACGGGAGTTTTCTTGAAGGGTATCGGGCAGGTCCTTGAAGAGACTCGAAGCGCCGTCCGGCAAACCGGATCGTGGAAAGCGCTCCAGCGAGAGTTCGGCCAGGAATTGCCCATACTTCTTTATCACCATGTAGGCCCGGAACGTCCGGGATCTGTCCGCGGATTGACGGTATCTCCTGAAAAGTTTGAACAGCAGATCCGCTGGCTTGCCCGGCGCGGTTTCCGGGGTATCTGCCCCAGGGACTGGCTCGAATGGCTTCGTACGGGAAATGGTCTTCCCCATAAGCCAATTCTTCTGACCTTTGACGATGCGTATGCCGACACTGCCGAGTACGCCCTGCCTATCTTGAAAAAGTACGGGTTCGGCGCCGCCATTTTTGTTGTGACGAAGCGGCTGGGCGGGACAAACACCTGGGATGAAGCCGAAGGTTGTGGCACGCTGCACCTGATGACTGCCGAGCAAATTCGCGATTGGGCAGATCAGGGGATCGAGTTCGGCGCGCATACTCGCACCCACCCGCATCTGCCGAACCTATCCGTTGCCGAAATGGAGACGGAGGTAAAGGGCAGCAAAGACGACCTGGCCGCGCTGCTCGGCCATGCTCCCGCGTCGTTCGCGTATCCCTACGGGGATTCGAATGACTTGGTTCTTGATCTGGTGCGAAAGGAGTTCGATATCGCCTTCAGCGTGGAAGAGGGCCTGAACTATCTTTCGAGCGACCCGCACTGGCTGCGGCGAGCTTATATCGGCGCCAGCATTTCGCGCATTGAATTCGCATTGAGTGTCAGCCGCGGCGGCACCAGGAAGATCCGTGACTGGCGCAGCAAGATTGCCCTGCGCACGCGCATCAAACGCGCGCTGGGCATAAGCTCATCCGCCGCCTG
>CAWBIG010000101.1:0-13892 GCA_963788435.1 uncultured Acidobacteriota bacterium
GTGGTAGATATTGGCATCCCGTGGCGTTTTCCTCACCTGGCTTGGGCGCAGGTGCAGTGGCGTCGGAGTGCATCTCTTTCTCCAAGCCGGAGGGTTTGACCGGGGTGCGCAGGTAATCCACAATCGCGGCAACCCGCTGCTCATCGAGGTTGGGGACGAGGGCATGCGGCCGTTGCCATTGCGGACCAGAACCGCGATTTTGCGCGGCAGTTTTTCGGCGACGCCCGCCAGCGACGGAAACTCCGGTGGAGAACCGGTGCGATCGATGCCGTGACAGACGGCGCACTGCTCGCGATAGACACGCTCGCCCTCGCTGCCGCCCTGAACTGCTGCGAGGCCGCCGGTCCAGACCATCTCATTGGCGTTGACGTAAAGAACGCGGTGGACTGGATCGATGGCCGGGCCGCCCCACTCCGCGCCGCCGTCAAAACCGGGAAAGATGACGGTTTGCTTGTCCATGCTGAAGGGGATGAACTGGCCGTCGCTGAGGAATTCATTGAAGGCTTTGACGGCCCAAGCATGGGCCTCCGGCGTGCGATTGGCGAGCATGTCTGCGGTGAGGCGTTGGCGGGCAAAAGGCCGGGGCCAATCCGGCAGCGGCTGGGTCCTCGAGGCCTCTTCGCCGGGGACGTTGCTGGGCGGATAAGGGCGCTCGGAAATAGGATAGAGAGGCTTGCCGTTGAGGCGGTCGAAGAGATAGAGATAACCTTGCTTGCTGGTTTGGGCGATGGCCGGAATGATTTTGCCCCCACGCTTCACCGTAAACAGGGCCGGTGGCGAGGGAAAATCGCGGTCCCAAATGTCGTGGTGCACACCCTGGAAGTGCCAGACGAGTTTGCCCGTGTTGGCATCGATGGCGAGCAGCGAATTGGCGTAGAGGTCGTCGCCGATGCGGTCGCCGCCATAGAAATCCATGACGGCGGAGCCGGTTGGCGCATAGAGGATCCCGCGCGATTCGTCGAGCGTCATGCCCGCCCAGTTATTGGCTGAGCCGGCGGTCTTCCACGCGTCCGGCGGCCAAGTTTCATAGCCGGGCTCGCCCGGGTGCGGGATGGTGTGAAAAATCCAGCGCAGTTTGCCGGTGTGCACGTCGAACGCGCGGATGTCGCCGGGCGGCGCGGGATGGGTCTCAGGCTCGCGGCCGCCAACGATGATCATGTCCTTAAAAACAATGGCGGGCGAAGTGAGCGCGATCGATTGCTGGTCAGAGGGTTCGCGCAGGCCCTGGCGCAGATCGAGGCGGCCATACTCGGCGAAAGTTCCGATGGCTTGGCCCGAGTGCGGATCGAGGCAGAAGACGTAGTTGACTATGCCCGCAAAGAGCCGGCTATCTTTGCCATCGGTCCAGTACGCTAGCCCGCGGGAAGGCTGGGCGAAACCGAGGCCGCCGGAACCATTGGCGCCGAGGCCGGGATTGAAGGTCCACAGTCGTTTGCCGGTAGCGGCGTCAAGGGCGATGACCTTGAGTGATGGCGTAAAGGCGTAGAGCGTGCCCCCGATGATGAGCGGATTGGTCTGGATGCCGCCTTTTTCGCCGGTATCGAAGGTCCAGGCCACGCGCAGGCGATCAACGTTTGTGCGGTTTATCTGGCGCAACGGCGAGTAGTGATCGCCATCCTTGCCGCCGTTATACACGGGCCAATCCGCGTGGCTCTGTGCCAGGGATGCGGCTCCAGTGGTGAATAGCAATGCGACTGACAATGCAACTCGGCCAACTGCGGGACGCAGCATGGGATTCGCCCCCTGGATGTTTCCGTCAAGATGCGATTCTTACATTTTGCGCCACCGGCCGCCAACTTGCGCGCGGGGTGACAGATTTGACATCATAGGTCACGCGGCATATAGTCGGTTAACGATGATCGTTTAACGACTAGTAAGCGAAAACGATTGCATTCAACTATGCGGATCATGGATAAGCAACGCTGGGTTCGCACTTCAGGGCGCAAGCCGCTCCTCTCTGTCGCAGTGACCATTCTGTTGATGGCGACGGCGGCGCGGCAGGGCCTCGGCCAAGCTTCAAATGAACATGACTGGGAGAAGGTGGCGGGCGGACAAATGGGGTTTGAAGTTGCGTCGGTGCGGTTGCACCCCGGGCCGATGGAGCCGGCGAACTTTCGATTGAGTCCTGATGATGCCTACGAGGAGACCGGCGGGCTTTTGACGGCAGATTTTCCGCTCGAGACCTATATCGAGTTCGCCTTTAAGATATGGCCAACACGCGAGGAATCGCAGACACTTTTCGGCCATTTGCCGAAATGGGTGCTGACGGAGAATTATCAAATCCGTGCTCGAGCTCCCATGACAAATCCGACAAAAGACCAAATGCGCCTGATGATGCAGTCTCTTTTGAAGGAGCGGTTCGGCTTGGCGGCGCATTTTGACATACGCGAGACTCCGGTGCTGGAGATGAACCTAGCTAACCCGGGGTCTCTGGGGCCGAAACTGCATCGGCACGAGGATGGGCCGGCATGCGATGTTAAGCCGGTTGTGGGAACGGAGGGGAAAGCTGCGAGTATCTTTCCTTCGAAATGCGGTGGCGTCGAGTCGCAGTTTATGCCAAATGGGGCAATTCTTACGGGCTCGCGGGACGCGACGATGGACATGATCGCTAAGGCTCTTTCCATTGGCAGACTGGGCCGGCCGGTGGCGGATGCGACAGGATTAAGCGGGAAATATGACTTTACGCTGCAGTGGACCCCAGACCCGGGAATGTTCAGGATGGGTCCTGTGCCGGCGTCACCAGATACGACTGCGCCTCCTCCGCAAGGAACGCCGTTTCTGGAAGCGGTGAAAGAGCAGCTCGGATTTAAGCTTCAACCCGGGAAAGCACCGTTGAAGGTGCTAGTGATTGACCATGTAGAGCGGCCATCGGAGAACTGATCAACAATGCCACGAAAACGACTCGATCCCTTGCCCTCGACGGCGTTCCAGATCCTGCTTGCCCTGGCAGACCGGGAACTGCATGGATATGGAATCATGCGCCAGGTAGCCGAACAGTCGGAAGATCGTTTTCGCCTGGGTCCGGCGACGCTGTACGGCTCGATCCAGGCTCTCCTCGAAGTCAAGTTCATTGAAGAGGTGGATCCTCCGGCCGGCGACGCTGCAGATGAGCGGCGGCGCTATTACCGCATTACCGCCTCCGGGCGGAGGACGGCGCGCGCTGAGGCGGAGCGCATGGTGGGAACCCTGCGTGTGGCGCGCGCGAAGAAGCTCCTGGGAGGCGAACGTGTCTGAGCGGTTGCTTGCCGTCCTCTCGGCACTCTATCCCACGGCGTTCCGGCGCGAATTTGGCGAGGAGTGCAAACAATTGGTCCGCGACCGGCTGCGCGATGAGCGGGGGCCTGCCGCGCAGGTTCGGCTGTGGCTTGATCTGCTTCGCGATTGCGTACTCGGCGTTCCCCGGCTTCACATCGCGGCGCGGCCCGCGCTCGCGCCTACGAGCGACGCCGACGCACCAGCCTGCGGAACAATGTTCTGGATCGAGGAAGACCGGCATTTGCGCCCGGCATTCCTATTTTGTGCGGGGTTTCTGTCTGTGGTAGCTTTCGGTTCCCTGCTCTTGTGGATGGCGTTGGGCCGGTACCAACGCGAAAATTCACTCTCGACAATGTTGGCGGGGCAGCCGCGGATTGCCAAGTTCCATTCCCCTGCCGTTATCGGTGTGTCACTGCAACGGGAGTACGTGTCTTTCGAAGTAACCCCGCGGAAGGCGCCGGGAGCCGCGCTTCTCCGAGCTGCGCTGACGCTCGGCCCGCGACACGGCAATCCGAACCCGGCCGCGGACGCCAACACGGCCCAACCGCACGTTGAGACCGCAACCAGGGCCTTGGTAGAGGCTCTTCAGTCCCACTCCATCGTCATGTTTGGAGAGTCGCACGCGAACAAACAGGAATATGCGTGGCTGTGCAGCCTGGTGAAGGACAAGGCGTTTCACGCGCGCGTGGACGATATTGTGTTGGAATTCGGCAACTCGCTTTACCAGAATTCGGTGGACCGCTATGTTGCCGGAGAAGACGTACCGTTTGAGCAGGTGGAGAAGGCCTGGCGCAACGTCGCCGGCGCGGTCGGGCCGGTTTCGCCGGTGTACGGCGAGTTTTATCAGGCGGTCCGCGAGTCGAACCGGATGTATCCAAGACACAAGATTCGGCTGGTGTTAGGCGATCCATACGCCGACTGGAGCAAAATCGGAGACGCCGAGGACCTGGGTCCGTTTGTGTCACATCGCGATGAGTGGTATGCGCAGGTGGTGAAGGAGGAGGTGCTTGAAAAGGGACATCGAGCGCTGCTGATCATGGGCGCGGGACACTTTCGGCGGTCAAACGGACCGGGGTTGATTGAGCGCACGATACGCGCGGCGGGCGTGGATCCCTATCTGGTGCTATTTGGGACGAATGTGGTTGGCGGATACGACGACGTGGATGCGAGATTCGACGCCTGGAAGACTCCGGCGATCGTCTCACTGGCTGGGAACTGGGTTGGCGATCTACCGGCGATGCCGGTGCTGACGTGCGGAGCGGAGGCGCCCAATGCGCTCAGGATGTCAACGGCTGCGGACGCGATGCTCTACGTGGGACCGCGCGACATGCTCACGCAGGTGAACGTGCCGGCATCTGAGCTTGAGAATACAGATTATGGCAGGGAGATCAATCGCCGACTGATGATCGAGATGGGGCGAACGATGCAGTTCACCGAGCCCGGAGAGACGCCGCAGTGCCACAGGCAGGACCAGCAAAGAGCGGTGAGGGGACCGATTGGCCCACCTCCACCGCCAATGCCGAAGAGCATGCGCGACCCGCTGCCACCGAGGCCGCCGTCGCAATAGGGGAAGGCGTTCGCCCCCAGGTTACTTGCGCTGGCTGGAGAACATGGCGCGCAGAGAGCCGGCCAGTTCGTCCGCCTGAGGCTCGCGGGGCTGTTCCTGCTTGGGCGGCAGAGCGTTGCCAAGCGTCTCAATGGTGGTGCCGGTGGAATTAAGACCCGAGGACGGGTAAGCGGGAGCAGGGGCAGGGTTCGAGAACCGCCGCTGCAAACGCTCAAGGGCTGCCATATCCAACCGGTAATCTTCTTCGATCTGACGCCGCAAAGCGTCCAACTGTTCCCTGCTAAATCCTGCCATGATCTACGCTCCCAATTTTGAATGCCTTGCTATATCAGCTAGTGTGCCACAGTCGAAATGCATTGCAAGTGGCACGAAGGATGTAGGGACGTATCGCTTTGGAATCAGGAGGTTCACGCCATGGTTAAATAGAGGGCGCCAGAGCGGCAGAGAATGATTTCCCCGAACTGGCAGTTTGGAGTGCTGAACCGGAGCGGCGGCAGCTTGTACACTTGAAGACAGCGGGGCCCCCAGGCCATGGAATTCCGCAACCAAAGCGCATGTCGACCATCCAACCGATAGCAGAGACGAACGAGCAGCATCCCGACGTAGGCCTCGTGGAGAGGGTGCGCGGGGGCGACGTTTCCGCATATGACGAGTTGGTGCGCAAGTACGAGCGCCAAGTGTTTCGCATCGCGCAGCACATTACGCAGAATCGCGAGGACGCGCAAGACGTGGTGCAGGACGCGTTCCTCAAGGCATTTGAGAAGCTCGATCAATTCCAGGGGAATTCGAAGTTTTACACATGGTTGGTGCGAATAGCAGTGAACGAGAGCCTGATGCGGTTGCGCCGGCGGCGCACGGGCAAGATGGTATCGATCGACGAGGACGTGCAGACCGAGGAAGGCAGCGTTCCGCGCGACCTGGCCGACTGGGCCCCCGACCCGGAGCAGACTTATACCCGCACCGAGCTGAATCGGATTCTACGCAAGACCATCAAAGGATTGCCGCCGGGGTTCCGCGTGGTGTTCGAGCTGCGCGACATTCAGGGGCTCTCGACCGAGGACACTGCCGAAGCGCTTGGCCTTTCAGTGCCCGCCGTGAAATCGCGGCTGCTGCGCGCACGGTTGCAGCTTCGCGAGCGGCTTACCCGCTATTTCCGCCGCAGAAAAGGGGTTGAGAAATGACCTGCACCGAATTTCTTGCCCTGCTCGACGACATGATCGACGTTCCCGAGCTGCGCGCTGACCTGAAGGATCATCTCCTGTCGTGCGAACACTGCGAAGTCACCCTCAATACAACTCGTAAAACCATAGAAATCTACCGATCCCATCAGATCTACGATATGCCCGCGGGATTGCGGGAACGGCTCCATGCAGCCATCATGGCGCGATGCAGAAAAGGCTGCTGAACCGCTGATCAGTGATCGCTCTCTCTGAGCGCCTTTCGCAATCGTGGGCTTCCCACCTCATCCACGGCTTTAGCAATTCGCGCACGCAGTTCCTCATTCGGCGAGGACTTTTCCAGAGCTTCGATCACCCCGGCCGCATCGGGTTCCTCCCGCTCGATCAGCCCGATCAGGTAATCTGCGGCGGCGGGAATGCGGGTCAGCGCGATCGCGCTCAACAGCACGCCGGCAAACCATGGCTCCGGGTGCGCCACGCTTTTGCGCGCATCCAGCAGGGCTGACAGCGCCGCCTCGCTGTGCGTTTCCGCCAGCGCAAATGCGGCTTCGCCGGCTCCGTCGTCTCCCGACGCAAGGAACCGCGCAATGAATGGAATTGCGGCGTCGCGATCGATGGCGACAAGCGCACTGAAACATGCTGCAAGCACATCGGCTTCCTCGCCGGGGATCAGCGCGCGCAAACGCAGAATCGGAATCGCCAGCTCGCCGATTTGCGCCATGGCGCGAACCACCTCAACGCGCACGCTCTTGTCGGCGTCCACCAGCAGGTCCACGAGCAGCAACAGCAGCTCCTGATTCGGTAGCTCCTCGCAAGCCACCAACGCATGAGCACAGTTGGCGCGGAGGGTTCCGGCGGTGTCGGACTTTCCCCCCCAAGTTGGTTCCCACTGATGAAAGTTGAGTCCGCGGAGGAACACGTCCTTGTCGCGGCAACCCAGCCGCGATAGTGCGCGGCTCATCGCGTTCTTGGCCCAGCACTGCGGATCGGACTTCTCCGCGTTCTCGAAGAAGCGATGGAAAGCGGCGATCAGTTCGGGCAGGAGTGACTCAAGTTCGGCCCCTTCCGCCAGGCGCGCGGCCTTCGCGGCCAAGAAATTGCTCTTACCCGCCAGCGCCTTGCGTATCAACGCATCGGCCGCAGCGTCCACCGGCAGCCCTTTGAGCGCATCCAACGCCTCCATCTGCTCGTCGAAACTCCGTTGCGCCATCGCTGTCCTCACCCGTCAAATCGTCACCAGTCTACTGCCTCACTCAGCTATCATTCGCCGCAAGCGCGCGTCTGATGACCATAAGCCCGGAGGACGCTATGAGAGTCTTCGTGTTTGTCATGGTTGCCGCCAGCTCAGCGGCCCTATTCTCACAAACTCCGGCGCCCACGCCCTCAAGCCCTGACCAGCTCTTTCAGTTTTTGCCGCAGCCCTCCAGCCGCTCGCCGCATTTCAAGATTCAGATGGACGGAAGCCCACAGCACGTCTACAACCCAACCAACGTGATTGTCAATCCACCGGCGCAGGATGTGCACGTGGATCCGGCCATTGTCAGGCATCCACCTGAGGGCTCGTTTGCAGTGCCGCCGTCGACTCCTGCCCTGCCACAGAATCTCTACCCGGGCCTGAAGCTTCAGCCCGTGGAGTTGGCAAGTTTGACGCCGCTGCCCACGTCATTGCCTGATGGGAAGGGCATCTCCATCCCTATCACTTGGCCCAATACCCGGATGATTCCCATTCCGATTACGTGGCCGGACGCGAAGATCATTCCTATTCGGCGGAGCGTGGAAGGCTTCAAGGCCGTCGAGATCCGATCGGCGGGTACTGGCATCCCTTCCGGAAAATGACTCCAATGGTTGTTCCCGTGTGCCGGGCTCATGCCCGGCGCGGTTTAAATTGATTACATGGAAACCGTCTGCACCCACTGCCACGCGGTTCTCGCTCCCGGGAAAAAGGCCGACTGGTGCCCGGCATGCGGCGCCGCGCTGACCGAGCGCGAATTCTCGCCAGCTCTTGCGAACGCTTCTGTCCCTGCGCCGGAAGTGGATCATCGCGGCATTCTGCTCCCTCGCCGCCACGCGCTCGGCGGCATCATCACCCCGCAGTAGCACTCCACTTCCCTTCCCTCAACCCGCCGGTGATACACTTCTCCCCGATCAAGAACGGACCTGAAAAGTCATCGTCTGCGCGCAGAAAGCCGAATCAACGGATTCGCGCAGCGAGCGCAGGTTCGCCCAGACAAGGGAGAAATATCGTGGGCCGATTCAGATTCAGAAGTCATCGCATTGCTCTTGCCTTTGCTTTCCTGCTCATCACGTCTACATTTGTTGCAGCTCAGGCCGTCCCCGTAGTTACGGGCGATCCGCGGGTTGACAAGCTCTTGAGCCAGATGACGCTCCAGGAAAAGATCACGCTGATCCACGGTACCGGGGAAGACGCCAAGGTCTACCAGGGCCAGGCCGGTTATCTCGCCGGCGTGCCCCGGCTGGGCATTCCCGGCCTCCGCTTTGCCGATGGCCCTCCGGGTGTGCTGACCCGCATTCCTTCGCAGGGAGAATCCGCCACCATGGCGGTGGCCGCCACGTT
The DNA here is from genome assembly GCA_963788435.1 of uncultured Acidobacteriota bacterium. Lineage (GTDB taxonomy): Bacteria > Acidobacteriota > Terriglobia > Terriglobales > Acidobacteriaceae > Telmatobacter. The sequence goes on from CAWBIG010000101.1 coordinate 8,576, forward strand.
CAGTGTCAAGGATGCTGAAGACAACGGCATAGTCATCGGCCGCGAGGCACGCGCCAACGGCATCGACGTTGCGCTGCAGCCGTTCGTGAACATCGACCGCGACCTGGAGTTTGGACGCGGTTACAACACCTTCGGCGAAGATCCTTTTCTCACCGCACAGATGGGCGTAGCAGAGGTAAAGGGCATCCAGTCACAGCACGTGATGGCGCAGATCAAGCACTACGTCGGCTACGACTCCGACAATGAGAACACCTACATCGACGACCAGACGCTGCACGAAGTCTACGTTGCGCCGTTCGCTGCCGCAGTCAAAGCCGATGTCTCGTCCATCATGTGCTCCTACAACCGGCTCAACGACACCTTTGCCTGCGGCAACAAAGACACTCTGACCACGATCCTCCGCGACCAGATTCACTTCAAAGGGTTCGTCACATCGGACTGGGGCGCGGTGCATTCGGTCGAATTCATCAAGGCCGGTCTCGACATGGAGATGCCGGGCAGCCTTCCCGGGCTGGGTTCGTTCATCCCATCCTTCTTCGATACTGCACCACCTCCGCCGCCTGTGAAGATGTCCATTGGTGACATAGGCGACATGTTCGGCGGCCACATTCCCGAGGAGCCTGCGCCCAAGGGCAACTTCGGCGGCGGCGACAACTTTGGCGTCAAGCTTAACCCCGAGAAGATGCCTGCGGCCCTCAAGGACGGCACGGTTACCGAGGCTGACGTCACACGAGCGGCCGGGCGCGTGCTGTATGAGATCGTCCACTTCGGCTACATGAATGGGATGCAGAAGCACGATGTGACTGCGCAGCCCGTCGAGGCGAATGCGAAGATCATCCAGAAGACCGGCGAAGACGCCGCCGTGCTGCTGAAGAACGAAGGCAACCTGCTTCCGCTCAAGGCCGCCGATCTTGACTCGGTGGCGCTGATCGGGCCGACCGCAGGACAGGTGGATTCCATCGGCATCAACGGCGAGCGCAGCGTTGGCCTGCCCTGGCGCGAAGTGGGGCCGCTCGCTGCCATGCGCAAGATCTCCGGCAATGCCCATATCCAGTTCGCCGTGGCCGACGACATGACCGGCTCGACGATTCCGGCCAGCCTCCTGAGCCACGACGGCCAGCCGGGACTGGTGCGCGCCACCGGCGGCGCCACCCAAACCGACGCCGAAATTAATTTCACCACCAAGGGCCACAACGCGCTGCCGCCGAACTCGGTCGTCACGTGGAAAGGCACGCTGACGCCGCCACACGCGGGCAGCTATTGGATCTACCTGCAGGCGTTGGGAACCAACGCAAGGTTGAAGCTGGACGGCAAGAACCTGGCCAGCACGGGCGCGTTCCAGGGCGGCGTGCATGGCGACATTCTCCAGGCCAACCAGGACAATGTGGTTCCCACGCCGGACGGACTGGACAACGTGCGCCGCGCTATTGAGCTGACCGCGGGGCCGCACCCGGTTGAGATCAGCACTTCGCCGGACAGCTCCAATGTCCCGGTCCAGGTGCGACTCAACTGGTACACGCCGGAGCAACGCCAGGCCGATCACGACGCAGCCATCGCTGCGGCGAGAAACGCGAAAGTTGCAGTCGTGTTTGCATGGACACGCTTGCAACCGGTCTTCGAGCTTCCCGGCGACCAGGACAAGCTGATCGATGAAATCGCCGCGGTCAATCCAAATACGGTCGTGGTGCTCAACACCAGCCAGCCGGTGGCGTTGCCGTGGGTTCACAACGTGAAAGCTGTGCTCGAAATGTGGTGGCCCGGCGACGAAGGCGGATGGGCCACGGCAAACCTGCTGCTGGGCAAGGTCTCGCCGGCGGGCCGGTTGCCTGTCACCTGGGGCAAGAGTCTCAACGATTACCCCGCGACCGACCCCAAGCATCCGGAGCGCAGCAAGAATCCGCCCGACCACAAGACCATTTACAGCGAGGGCGTCAACGTAGGCTATCGCTGGTTCGATATGGAGAACATCGAGCCGCTGTTTGCATTCGGCCACGGCCTCAGCTACACAACCTTTGCGTACTCCGGCCTGAAGGTGACCAAGGCCGCTGATCACGGATTGGACGTAACAGCGCGCATCAAGAACACCGGAGCCATGGCTTCCGATGAAGTACCGCAAGTGTACCTTGGCGCGCCCAGCCAGATTCCGGATGGCGTCCAGTTCCCGGTGCGTGCGCTGGTAGCGTTCGATCGCATCCATCTCGCGCCCGGCGAAGAGAAACTCGTAACTCTGCATGTGCCGGAGCGCCAGCTTCAGTACTGGTCGACGAAGGATCAACAGTGGGTGACGGCAACGGGCACACGCAGGGTTAGCATCGGCGGTTCGTCTCGCGACCTGCTGCTGCACGCCGAGATCGATTGATCCGCGTTTGACGTGAGAAAGCCCGGGCTCCGTGATTTGCGGCCCAGGCTTTCTCTTTCTGCTTGCGTACCGATCCCTCATCCATTCAAGCCGTATGCCGGAAAGGCATACTGGCCATCAAGTTGCCGGAATGCTCAAATTCGATCCGGTCCCGACGTTACACAGGATTCAGACCAGGACCAGAAGGCCCGCATTGAGAAAGGCGAAGCAGAGGCGTGGCAGGCCAGATAAGCAGATAAGCTTGCTGAGCGTCAGATCCTCCTATAAGGCTGCGTTGAGAGCACCAGTCCGTCAATAGCGGTGGACAGACAAGGACCCTTCCCCATCTGTGCTTAAGTTCTCATTGGAGTTCTCGGTGTTCCGGAGCCGTGGCGCCTGCGGTTCTGCTGGCGCAATTTGGTTTCTATAACTTTACGCAGAGCCGCCCACTAGTTTTGGTCCGTATTCCATTAGCGGGGCTGGCCGCCCGCGCCTGGATTCCGCTGGCGCCACCGAGACTCAGAAAATGCGGTAGCCGACGCCGGCGCTGACCCCATATGGAAGGAGAGCAGTGCTGTTCAGCCATTTCGGCCAGTCCTGGTATTCGAAATCACCGCGGATGATCAGCCTGCGGTTCAGGTGGTAATCCACTGTCCCTCCGAATGCCAGTGCGGTAAAGTTGCCATATCCGTAGCCATACGGAAACGTCATCTTTCCCACGCCGATGAGCGCCTTGCCAAAGACTTCGGTTTTTTTGCCCAATTGCACCACAGGCACGCGCGGCCCGACCAGGTAATTGCTTTCCTTCTCCCCGTCAGTCTGGTTCCAGTAGAGCCAGCGGCCTTCCCCCTCCACTTGAACCCAGTGCCGGAAGCGCACGTCCACAAACGCGCCCGCGCCGACGAGCTTATCGTGGTTATCGTCGGATTCGAATCCCGAAGCGAATCCTCCGGCGGTGATGGACGTGCGCGGTCCGCTGGCGTCTGAAACTGCCTGCGCCCGAGAGAATTGCGCACCCATTAGCAGAAGCAACAAAACTGAACACAAAATAGGAGCGGATTGTCTCATTGGCTATTTGCCTACCTTCGATCGAATGATGGTGGCGTCATTCTTTACGACGACCGTTCGCGCATACAAAGATGGCCGGGGAAACCTCCTCGGCCATCTCCCTGAGACTCCCCGGATTCATCTCATTGGTGCCATTGGGTAGCTTCGCGTACATACAAACAACCTCAATGTCCCGGGTTGTAGGTGGCGACAACGTTCATATGAAATGTGCGTCCTCCTTTAGCAGCCAGTTCAGCCTGGGGCGCCAGTGAGCAGCCATAAGTGCTCCCACAAGAAGCGGGTTGCTCAAAAGGTTGATGAGAATCACCTTTCTCCTCATAGGGCTATTGAACATTCAGGGTTACCGGAACGTTGTGTATTACATTTCCACTGGTCGCAGTCACTACTACCGAGTAGTCGTGCTCGATCAGATTGACGCTGCCACCACAGCCAGTCACCATAGCTCCCGCTAGTGTGCAGCCGAGAAGCAGAAGCAAGGTAGCTAATCTGCTCAGTCGGCGTCCCTGCCGGCGCAGCCTGCTCAAGCCAAGCAACGGGATCAGGACGAGAGCCCAAGCCAAAGGAGACCGCTTGCTTCCAGTGTCTGTGGGGGCCAGGTTCGCCGAGGCGTCAGTCTTAATGGTGAGAGTCACCGTGGTACTACCACCGTTGGCCGCAATCGTCGAGGGGCTGAATGTGACCGTCGCAGTTGACGGCGCACCAACGGATGTGAATGTGACCGGACCTGGATAGCTTCCATAGAGCGGTTTAACAGCAATCTGATAAGTGGCCGCGCTTCCTTGATTTATGTTTGCGCTAGCCGCTCCGGAGATTCCGAGAGTGAAGTCCAGCGAAGCTTCGCTAACAGAGGTTGATCCGAAGCTAGTGATGAAGTTGTCGTCGCCGCTGTAAACAGCCTCTATAGAATCGGTTGCTCCGGCAGTAAGAGACGTGGTGCCTATTTCTGCTGTTCCCGAGGCCAACGTTCCGGTACCCAACAGGGAACTGCCCTCGTAGAAGGACACGGATCCTGTTGGTGTCCCAGTCGTGGCTGAAACGACCTTAGCGGTCAGTGTGACGCTCTGTCCCGGATTTACAGAGGAACTACTTGGTTTCACCGTTGTTGTAGTATCCGCTTGAGAAATCGTAAGCGTTCCCTTAATGAATTGGAACGTGTAGTTGGTCGCTGATAGCGTCCCCTGGGTGCAAGTGATTGGGTACTTTCCAACCGCACTTGCCGGCGCGGCCGTCGTGGTGCAGGCGGCTGCGCCGCTCACCACCGCGATGGTATCCCCGTTCACAAATCCAGTGACGGCATAGGTCAGTGCCGGATTAGTTGCCCCGTAGGTCCGCGACTGACTATTCGCCGCCACCGTCAGGACTCTGCCGGCGCTGCTGCTCACCGTAACCGTGACCGAACCGGCAACGGTGTTGTAGTCGGTGGTATCTGTGGGCGTGAAGGTCACGCCCTCCGCATGCGCACCCATAGTGGGAACTGTCGTCGGCGCAGTCCATGCGAACGTGCCGGCAACGGAAGCCGTGCCGCCCGTCAGCACCGACGAGGCCAGAGTTGAGCAATACGTAACTTGTTCACATAACGTATTGCTACCATAATTATCAGAGCAACAAGATACGACACAAATTGATTTGACAGGGGAAGATTGTATTCAAATTAGTTAGTTCACCAGCTTGTCCATTCGAGAACGGATGATCTAATGTGATAATATGAGGCCGATAATGAGTTCCAGCAATCACCAAACGTAGCCGCCAACAGAACTCCCCGGATTATTATTATTTCAGTGGGATTTCATGCCCGTCTGTTTTCAACGCTCATAGTAGTGATGAATGTACTACCAATCTGCAAGTTCAATGACGATTATTGCATTGTATAGATCTAGGATATGTAATGGTTGAGGTGTATAACATTAAAAA
>CAWBIG010000102.1:0-7825 GCA_963788435.1 uncultured Acidobacteriota bacterium
GAAAAAGTCGGGTCCGCCTTGAGCACCGTAACGCTGACCATTGCGGTTGGCATGTTGCTGTAGTTACTTGAGCTCGCCGTGAAGGTCACGCTGTAAGAATTCGTACCCCCAGGAGGAGCGGTTGTCGGCGTGGTCCAGGCAAACGTGCCGGGAACGTTGGTGCCGCCGAAAGTGGCAGTGCCGCCCGTCAGCACCGACGAGGCCAGAGTCTGCCCGAAGGTGATGTTGCTGGCCGTCGGCAATGTCGCAATCGTCAGCGATGTCGCCGCCGTCACCTGCAGGATGCCGGGCTCAAACGCGAAGGTGTAATTAGATGCCGCCAGTCCGCCGATCGTGCAGGTGATCGGATAGCCGCCCACCGGGCTCGTCGAGGTTGCGGTCGTCGTGCACGTGGGTGAGCCAGTCCATACAGGGTTGTTTGTGGCGTCACAACTATCCCCGTTCACACATCCAGTGATCGTATAGGTCAACGTAGGAACAGTGCCCCCGAAGGTCATGGTCTGGGGGTCCGCTGTCACGGTTAGCGTTGCTGGCAATACGGCCAGCGTCACCGAGCCTTCTTGCGTCGAGTAAGTATTCGTATCGTCGGGGGTGAAGGTCACATTCAGGGTCAGCGATCCCGCAGCGGGCACAACACCCGCCGCCGGGGAATAGACGTAGGTGCCGGAAATGTCAGCGTTGGTGTTCGGATCCTGCGCCTGGGCATCCAACTGCGTCGCGCTCAGCGCGGTTCCATAGACGATGGGAGCGGGAGTGGCCCAGATGATGTTCGGATTGTTGATATTTACCGTCACCGTCAGCACAACGGTCGAGCTGCTGCCCGTGTACTCGTTGTCGCTGCTGGTATAGACAGCGCCGATGGCCCACGTTCCCGCAGCCAGAGCGGGGTTCACCAACTGAGCGGTATAGGGCGCTGTGCTCGATACAGGTTGAGCGGTGCCAACCAATGTGCCATTCGAAGAATCGCAGGTCGTGGCCGTGCTCACGCATTCATAGAACGACACTGTGCCGCCGGGACCGGAAGCTCCAGAATCGATTGCCGGAGACGGCGTCACCGTCGCCGTGAAAGTTATCGCTCCGCCAACGTTGATGGTGGTTCCCGGGAGGATGGTCAGGCTCACTCCCGTGGCGTCTGCCGTCACGACCTGGGTCAACGGGTTGGGCGTAGATGAAGCGGTAGGCCCGCCAACGATAGTAGATGCGGTCTCGGGATAGTTCGCGTCGCCGCTGTAAACCGCGTAGATGGTGTCCGTACCCACCGGAAGCGTCGCAATCTGATAGAACAGGGACGAGTTGCAGGTAGCAGGCAGGGTCACAGGCGATCCCGATGCCGTATCGTTCACATAGAACTGCACCGTTCCCGTGGGGCAGGGCGCCGGCGCCGCACCATTATTCACATCCAGATCGAAAGACACTGCTGTGCCATACAGAGAAGGATTCGAGCTGCCTGGGTCAAGACTGAGGATCATCGGCGGAGTGATCGGACCGATGACCTCCGTCCCGGTTGCCGTGCCGGAATAGTCGGGATTCGTGATGGTGGCTACAACCGTGTAACTGCCCGGATTGGTCGGCGGCGTCGAGCTCTGCGCATAGACTGTGGGGGTAATGCCGGTGTAGCTGATGGAGTAGGTCAGCCCTGTTGGCGTTGTCGTTACCGTAACCGGAACTTGCGAACCCGTATAGGCAAAGTTCAGGGGCTGCGGACCCAGCGAGATAGTCGCCGGCAGCGCCGTGATTGTGAAGGTCACCAGGGTGCTGCTGCTCGACGTAACGTCGGTATTGCCCGTGAACGTGGCAACGGCCGCCGCCGTGCCCACGTCGATGTTGTTCGCGTACTGTATGGTCGCTGTCAGGGTCGGGCCCGGCGCCGTAACCGTCGCCGTGCACGGCTTAATCTGCGAGCCGGTATAAGTGTCAGGCGACGTGCAGACCAGGGCTACTGACGACGATGCCTGGGTGATCGTCCACGTACCGTTCTGGTCGCTGATCGTGTAGTTCGCTGCCACGTCTCCGTTGTTGTAGGTCACGGTGGGCGAGACTGAGCCCGTGCCAACTTCCGTCTCCGTAGCTGGATTGTCGACGCAGCTCAGGTTGGCCGTGAATGAGCCATTAAACTGGCAGGCACCAATTGTTTGCGCTGCCCCGGTATAAACGGCGTTCAAGTTACCCGCAACCGCTGTTACCGGCTCGGGGTTAATCACAAAGGTTACCGGAGAAGAGGTCCCCGAGTAGTTCTTTTGGCTGCTGGTGTCGATGGTGCCCACCACCGAGTAGGTCCCCGCATTGGTCGGCACCGTCGAGCTGCCGTTATAGGTGAAGTCTACGGTTAGGCCGGACGGAGTGGTCGAGGTGGCCGTGCATCCCTGCGGCGCGCCGTCATAGATATCGCCCGTCGGGCAGTTTATCGTCATGGTCGCGTTGGCAGAAGTCGCTGCAACTGTGACGGCGGCAGATGTGACGCTGTTGTAGTTCGAGTCGGCGGCCTGGGTCGCGGTGACCGAGCAGGTGCCCGTGCCGGCAGTCATCAATATCGTGGAGCCTCCGCTTACGTCGGAACATGCACCGCTGGCCGCGAAGGTGATCGCACCCGTGTCGGCTGCGCTGCCGCCTGAGGTGCCTACGCTAAATGTCGTTTGGTAGGCCGCCGATGCAGGAGCGCCGGTAACGGTGATCGCTGCCGGATTGGCCAGGGCGGCATTGACGGTGACGGGGCCAAGCGTTTCAGGATCGAAGTATGTGTGAGTGCTGCCGCTGTTATACACATATCCCGCGAGAGTGGCCGTTACCATGCACGCGGTTGTACCGCTGGTCATGGTCACGGTGTAGACGGTGGGAAACCCACCACTAGCAATGGTGCAGCCGCCGGTTACGCTGTAGCTGACCGTGCCGGAGTCGTGTGCGGTAGTGGTGCTCGCAGCAACCGTGAACGTGGCGCCGTAGGTTTGTGCGGTCACGGGAGGAGCGGTGGTCCAGGCAAAGGTCGGGACGGTGCCGCCTACGGTTATGGTCTCGCTCGGAGTGCCCGCGCCTGAGGCGGCATAGCTTATGGAGCCGACCGTAGCTGCGCTGAAGGATGAGCCAACGGTCAAAACCTCCGCCGTCGGGGAGCCCGCAAAGGCATAACTACACGTAGCTACGCCCGATGAGTTTGTCGTCGCGGGGCCCCCGGTGCAGGTAACGGTTGTTCCATTGATCGTAAACGTGACCGTCGCACCGCTGACTGCGGTTCCCGTTGCGGTGTCGACGAGCGTGCTGGTCAGGACAATCGTTTCAGGCGTGCTAAGGGGAATGATGTTTGGAGCCGCTGCGGATTGCGTCAGCGTGGTCGGTACGGCGACAAATTTCACCGAGGCGGTTTGCGTGATCACAATGTTGTCGGTCGCGTCGGTAGCCGTGCAGGTTACCGTCTGCACGGTTGTATCGGTCACCTTGAATGTGGCTACGCCACTGCCATTGGTCGTCGCGCCGGCGGACGGGTTGACGCTCGCAGCGCCGGTGCACTTCAGCGTGGCCTGCAGGCCGCTCTCAGGAGAACCGACCCCATTCAGCAGCGTGACCGTAACGGTCGAATACGACACGCCGTCCGCCCCAACACCGGTCGGACTGGCAGGATTGGCAGTCACCGTCGAGGCGCTCGCGCTGGTCCCGCTCACAGAGAAGCAGGCGGCATTAGCGCCAGTGGACGTGAGACCGGGCGAAGACGCGGTTATGCAATAGTTGGTGGTTGCAGACAAATTAATGTAACAGCCCGAAAAACTGGCTACGCCGGCGCTTGCATTCACTGGATTAAGGTTGCAGGTGAGCACACCGCCGCCCGGATCTGTGCTGAGGGTCAAAGTGACCGGCGCCGTGCTGGCCCCAACCTGATCGCCAGCCGCATCTTCAACCAGGACAACCGGCTGCTGCGCCCACGCCACCATCGGCGAGCCACCGCCTGGGAGCGTCGACCATGCGAGTTTCGTTGCCGCCCCGTAGATAGTCTCAGTTTGGGGCGCGTATATGGCGCCGCCCAGCTGATCGAAGTCGCAAGCGGGCCCACTGCCGGCAGCCTGAGAGCACGCCACAACCGTTGGAGTGCCCGCCGTTGTGTCTTTGTAATAGAGGTTGACACTCACAGCCGCCGTTATTTGAGTAATCGCGGTGGTGCAGGTCGAGTTCGAGTAAAACGCGCCTGTGCCCGATGAGGTGTAAAGGTAAATGGTGCCGAGGGGCGCACTGCCCGTCGAATTGATCGTTAATTCGCCGCAGGCGGTGGTTGACTGATCGAGAGGGGCGTTGGCCCAATCGATGCTGTTGAGGCCATCGGCGAATTCTGTCTGGGCCTGGTAACCGGAGCTCTTGCCCACGGCTGTCAGGTGGTAAAACGCTCCAAGATCCTTGGGGGTCGGTGCGTATCCGCCATAACTGAAATCGCCCAGGGAATTCGTGGTGACCGTGGCATCGGGATCGTCTTCGGTGGTCTGGTCTACCCACTCGTGCAAGTGAAGGTCAACGGTCTCATATGGCTTGAACCCGGCGCCGGTCATCTCCACCGGTGTGCCAGGCGCATACTCATACGCGTCAGTAGAGACGGTGGGGAACCAATAGAGTTCGGCCGCGCTGGCGAGATCGCCCGTGCCCCCGGCAGCCAGCAGCGAACCCGGTTCAGCGGGAGCGCCAAAACCGCCGTCCTGATTTTCAAGGGAATCGGCAGCCGCAATAAAGGCGCCGGCTTTATTGTTTGCCCACGGCTCCAGCAAATCCACCTTGGCGCCGCCGGTGCCGCCCATTGCCAGGATGCTGCCGTTATTCGGCAACAGCACCGCAAAGTGGTGGCTGCGCGGCGTCCCGCCCTTCACCACCTTGAATGTGTTGGTCCACTCGCTGAAGATTTCAGCTGTTCCCAGATCGTCTTTCCCATCGTTGCCGCCAATCACGGCCACACCGTCGTATGTTCGGGTCGCAGTGGCGTACTCGCGGGCAGAGGTCATCGCATGACCGGCCGCTATGGTTCCGGTCATGGTGCTGGTGCTATAGGTAAAGATCTCAGTCGAGGCAAGCACTTTACCGTTGATGTCAGAGCCGCCCACAATAAGAACGCGGCCATCCGGCATGGCAGCGGCCGCGGCATTTTTGCGCGGCGTCAGCAGCGAGCTGATCGGTGTGAAAGTCTGGCTGGCTGCATTGAAGAGAACAATCGAACTGACAACTTTGGCGGTGCTGACGCCGCCGGCAATCAGGACGTTGCCGTCAGGGAGCAAGACCATAGTCTGGCCTGCTACGCCAGTGTCCATCGAATCCGGCACAAGCGTCCACTTGTGACTTCGCATGCTATAGATTTCCGCCGAATCGCTATAGCTCCCGCCAGCTGTCAAACCGCCGGTTACGAGCACGTCGCCATTTCCGTTGATAATGGCGGCATGATTCGCCCTGGACACATTCATCGCCGGAAAGGCCGAGAAGACACCTGTCGCGGGATCGTAGGCTTCAGCCGTGGCCTGGGGAACTCCATTGCCGTCGGTGCCGCCGGTGATCAAAATGCGCCCGTCGGTCATTTGAACCGCGGCTGCGCCAGAGCGAGCTTGGGTCAAATGTCCGGCCGAGGACCACGTGTTCGACAACTTGGTTTGGCTATCTGCTTGAGGGATGGACAAACCACAGGCGATCAGGCTTAAAAAAGCCACACAACTTGTTACGGACTTCATAGGTTACTCCGTCAACAGGGGTACAAATTAAAGAACTAAAAATCTTGGCCTGGAGAGGTTAGCAAAGCATAACATGGTGCCCGAGTTTATGACATCTGTGGAAACAAATTCCAAGACATCGAAAGTGCGGTCGATTGGCAAAAGGGTAATACGGCATGGGCAAATAGGTAATACCACTTTAGTTACGCTGGGACGAAGCGCAAGCTCGCCAATTAGTCCATGTATGTTATTAAATCTAAAGGGATAGACTGCTTAGGCAGTGCACGGGACCGGGTTGGCCTATTCCAATCCAGGTGTGCCGATTCCATACAAACGGGCGGCGAGGAGATCCTATCTGGGCTTCGGGCCCTCGGGCTCTTTAGGCTGTTGCTGTGACCAGAAACAGGACATGCCGCCGGCGCATCAGATTACGGCTGAGAAATCCACACTGGCACTCACCGCGTGGGGCGCGAGCGCGGCGGATCGCCGGTGAGTAACCGATCTGAGCGCAACATGTGGATGTGCTGGTGCCCGGAGGGGGACTTGAACCCCCACGGCCGGTTAAGGCCTGCGGATTTTAAGTCCGCTGCGTCTGCCAATTTCGCCATCCGGGCCTGGTTGGTATTCCCACTTCAATTATCGTACGTGCCCGGTTGATCCAGCCGCTTGGCGGGGAGAATCTGCGTCCTACTGCGGCTTTTTGAAGCAGATATTCTCGCCGTCCAGCTGGTATTCGGCGGAGCAGAAGTCGCCGCCGCAGATCATCGGTTCATATCCGATTAACTGCCGCCGGGTAATCAGCCCCATGGTGCCGCACCGCGGGCACGACATCACGGCGACAAATGGATTCTGCGCATTGCCCAGCGTGGTCTGGTTTTCCAGGACGAAAACCGTGCCGGGGTCCATTCTTTCCGGGATCCACTCTTCCAGAAACTGCAAGTCTGCTGACATCTTGCCCTCCACGGGTTGAGATGCAACAGAGCCGATGCGATGTTCCCGCCGCGACGCCGTTGTTGCAACAACTGCAGGCTGCGAAGCAACCCTGGGAATTGGACGCCTCAGGGTCGAAAACAGTTTTGCCCCTGCGCGTGCGTTCGTCAATGAGAATTGACGAAAGATAGTGCCAAATCGGATTCCCGCCCGTGCGGTCCCGTTCCAGAGGAGACTTCCGGCTGCCGATCTTAGCGCCGCATCACACCTATTTCTCTAACGTGGTCAGTCGCGCTGTGGCATCGGTTCTTTGCCACGCCCTCTCGCCTGCTCCCGCGCGCGTTTCCACCAGGTAGAGATCGGTGCGGAGTTCGTATGGGAGGTGGGTCGCGGGATCGAGGAAAGTCAGCTTGATCGGCGCGTCCGCGGCAAGGGATGCCGGCACGCGGAAGCGCACATCGTATTCATAGCGGGTGTCCGCCAAGGCGTGGCGGATCGCCTCATCCAGATTCAGCTCGTGAAACAGGCCGCCGCTGTAGGAGCGCTCCATCTTGTCGGCGGCGCTTGCAAACGGGTTCACGCCTGCTTCGTCGGCGGAGGGCGAGTTTGGCATCTGCGCATTGCCGCCATCGCTCACGTACGCCGGTGAGAGCCGATCTGCTTTCGAAGCCAGCCAACGCACAAAGTTTTCATCGGATTTGCCTCCAAGATCCACCAGCATGACGCGATAACCGGGCTGTGCGCGCAAACCATCGATTGCGCTCGCAATCGTATCGAGCCCCGCATCCTCAATGGGCGCATCGGAGGACTCGGCGAGGCCGCTGCGCTCACCCACCTCGTGCGTGTACGGAGTAAACGTGCCGTCGGCGCGGCATACGCTCACCAACCACCCGGCGGCAAGCACCCGCTTCAGCTTCGCCATCAGCAATACGTGGAGTTGCCGTTACGTACTTCGTTCAGTTCGTGTTTTGCTACAGAAACCCACAGAGCAGCAGCGAGTCGATCAAACTGTAGAGCTGCGTCGGATGGATCGGCCGACTGCCGGTTGCCGGCCCGGCGAGAGCCCAGGCCTTGGGCTGCGGATCGCCCGCCACGCGCACGGACAACTCACCGCCCAAATCGACTGGATCCAACCCCGCTGTCTTCAGACGCGAGGCCAGGGACCATTGATCGCCCGACAGGTGCCAGAAATATTTGCCCAAGTCGATCAGCAGCAGTTGGGCGTCGTCGGT
>CAWBIG010000103.1:0-3128 GCA_963788435.1 uncultured Acidobacteriota bacterium
CAATTCATGGAGTTGCAGCGTGAGCGCGCGCTCTTCGCTCATCGAGTTCATGAGCCCGTTGAGGCTGTCAATGGCCACGATCCGCCAATTCTGCCGTTCCACGCCGTGCCGGATCCGGTGGGTCAATTCCCCCGGCGAAAGCTCTGCCGGATCCAGCTGGTCCAGCCGGATCATTCCCTGCTCCAGGTACGGCTCCAGATCCATTCCCAGCCCGCGGCTGCGCTCCATGAACGACTGCTTCGTCTCATCGAAAGTGAAGATGGCTCCGCCTTCGCCCCGTTTGGCCGCAGTGTACACAAACTGTGCGCACAATGTGGATTTGCCGACCCCGCCGGCCCGGCGATCAGGGTGCTCGTGCCGCGCTGTACGCCCCCGTTGAATAACGAATCCAGCTCCGGGATGCCGCTGCCCACATTTTCCGAAGACACGCCGGAACCCCGGTGCTCGCCGGACACCAACCGCGGAAACACACGCAGTCCGCCCTTCACGATGATGTAGTCGTGGTAGCCTTCGCGGAAACTCGTTGCCCGGATCTTCTGCACCGCCAGCCGCCGCCGGGTAATGCCGTATTCCCGCGGAAGAACCTCCAGGCTGATCACCCCATGGGCGATGGTCTGCACCTGGGTTTCATGGCCTTCCCCGTAACGCTCGTCCAAAATCAGCGTGGCGCAGTCCAACCCCTCAAAAAACTCCTTGAGACTGAGCACCTGGCGCCGGTAACGCAGCGAGTCCCGCGCCAGCATTCGCAACTCCGACATCGAGTCGATCACCACCCGCGATGGGTTGACCTCACGCACCTTGGCCAGCATCATTTCCAGCACGTCCGCCAACTCCACTTCGGCCGGCTGGAAAACCGTGTAGTGCTGGCTGGTCTGCGCCGCAATCTCCGGCGGCGAAATCTTGCAGATCGTCACATTTTGGAGGTCGAATCCGTGGGAATCCACCACGATGCGAAGCTCGGCTTCGCTCTCCGCCAGCGACAGGTACAAGCCCTTTTCGCCGTGGCGTGCGCCTTCGATAAGGAATTGAAGGGCCAGAGTGGTCTTCCCCGCGCCGGGGCTGCCCTCGATAAGGTAAAGAAAACCTCTGGCCAGTCCGCCGTCCAGGATGTCATCCAGGCCGTCAATGCCGGTGGACAGACGAGTATCCTTCTCCATCTGCGCTTCAGCTCCCCTGGGAACTTTCGGCGCTCCGGAAATGTCCCGCATGCGGTTCTGCGGCCGCAATTTGGCTTAATATGACTTTATGCGGAAACGCCCACTGCCTTGGATGCGCATTCCCTTTGCGGTGTTAGCCGCCCGCGCCTCGATTCCGCTGGCGCCACCGAGACTCAGAAAATGCGGTAGCCGACGCCGGCGCTGACCCCATATGGAAGGAGAGCAGTGCTGTTCAACCATTTCGGCCAGTCCTGGTATTCGAAATCACCGCGGATGATCAGCCTGCGGTTCAGGTGGTAATCCACTGTGCCTCCGAATGCCAGTGCGGTAAAGTTGCCATATCCGTAGCCATACGGAAACGTCATCTTTCCCACGCCGATGAGCGCCTTGCCAAAGACTTCGGTCTTTTTGCCCAATTGCACCACAGGCACGCGCGGCCCGACCAGGTAATTGCTTTCCTTCTCCCCGTCAGTCTGGTTCCAGTAGAGCCAGCGGCCTTCCCCCTCCACTTGAACCCAGTGCCGGAAGCGCACGTCCACAAACGCGCCCGCGCCAACAAGCTTATCGTTGTTATCGTCGGATTCGAATCCCGAAGCGAATCCTCCGGCAGTGATGGACGTGCGCGGTCCGCTGGCGTCTGAAACTGCCTGCGCCCGAGCGAATTGCGCACCCATTAGCAGGAGCACGGAAGCTGAACACAAAATAAATGCAGATTGTCTCATTGTCTATTTGCCTACCTTCGATCGAATGATGGTGGCGTCATTTTTTACGACGACCATTCGCGCATACAAAGATGGCCGGGGAAACTCCTCGGCCATCCATTTGAAACCCCCGGATTCATCTCAATTGCGGTGCAGCGGGAGTCTGCTGCTGGGCTGAAGTATCCTGGTTGATCGGCTGGGTACTTGTCTGCGGCGACGGCTGGCCCGGAGTACCCTGGGGAGCGACAGCAGCCGGAGCCTGCTGGTTGCCGTTCGCCGGAGGATTGTTCGGGTCGGCCGCAGGCGCTGCCGGCTGCTGGCCCGGGGGGGCTGGCTGCGCGTCCTTGGCATCGTACCGCTGCAGCTTGAAGTACAACGGGGTGACTTCCAACGGCATCTTGTCGCGTGGATTCATCGGTGCGTACAACTTGGCGTTGATCTGGTGAACGCGATCATCCCACGGATCCGTTTTCAGCCAGCTTCCCAGCGGCAGCGCCGGAATCTGCGTCAGATCGTCCCAGTTGATCTTCGGCGCCTGGTGCGCCAGTGCAAGCATCCAGGGGGTTCCGTCCGGACGGAGCAGACTGTCGCCCAATTTTGGAGTATTCAGGGCATGCAACACCTTGCCGCGATCCGCAAGCTGCTCCCAGACAAGGGTGGGATTGTTTTTCCCTGAATGATCGATAAAGTTCAGTCCCGGTGGGTTAACTCGAGGGAAGAGTGAATTTCAGCGTGATCTGGGTCTCCATCTCAACTGGGCGGCCATGCACGAGCTGCGGCTTGAATTTCCATTGGCGCACGGCTGTAGCGGCGGCAGCTGCTAATTCGGCGTCTCCACTCACCACTTTGATCTGCTGTACGCTTCCGTCCTGTCCGATGTGTAGGTCAAGCAGCACTGGCCCTTGAATGTGCTGCGCCAGGGCTTGCTCGGGATACTCGGGCTCCACGCGCCGCACTAAGCTGCCCTCCGCCGCGTCGGGAGACAATTCAACGATGCTTGCGGGCTGCAGTGCTGAGCCCGCATTCTTTTCTGCCGACGGCGCTCCCGTGGCATCCGTCGCAGAAGGCGGCATACGGAAGATCTCTTTGCCGTTCTCATAGACTCGCAACGAACCATCGGCTCGCAACGAACCATCGGGCAAACGCCCAGTCTCAGGCCGCGACGCAGTTTCGCTGGTTGTTGCTTTGATCTGCCCGCTGGTGGGCGCTTTCGCTTGCACTAGACTGGAACAGCAAGGCACCAACTGAACGAAGTAACGTGCAAAACAAG
>CAWBIG010000104.1:0-4099 GCA_963788435.1 uncultured Acidobacteriota bacterium
CTAACACTCTGGATGTGCTGCAGCTCGATTCCACATTGGAGATTCCCCCCGGCTTTCGCATGGAAACCTGCGCGGTCAAAGTGGATTATAGGCAGACCACTATCGCGGACCAGCTCTACAGCCTGCCGTTTCATGCTGAAGTGCGCATACGGGATCACTCCAGCCTCTATGTCAATCAAATTGACTTCCGGAACTACCACAAGTTCACTGTCAAATTGACCATCCATCTCAGCGACGATGCGCCTCGGTGAATTTACAGTCGCTTCCTTTTTTACACATGACGGCTGGGATGATTGCAGGTTGCCTAAGTAGCACCCCGGACTTGTGAGCATGTCCTGTCATAAACGGTGATGCCGTTTCCGTTCCAAGTAAACTATTGCAGGAATAGGGTTCCGGCCGAATGCCCTCGCATCCGGTCACCACCCGTCTTGGTGCAGAATCGGAACTAGCCAACTAGTCCAATGAGGAGGATGCAGGGATGAGAACCAACTACCCGGCGGTGGTTGTTTGCGCGATTGTCTACTGGCTGCTCGGAGGACTCTAGTACGACCTGTTGTTCAGCAAGCAGTGGATGGCGCTGGAACACATGAGCGCGGCCCAGGCGAATTCCGCGAATCCGGTCTGGATATGGCCGTTCATCCTCACATTTCTGTTGAATCTCTTGATCGCGTTTGTCCTCGCGCAGGTCTGCATCTGGCGCAACGCGAACACCGCCCTGCGCGGCGCCGCGGTCGGCGCCATCTTGTGGCTGGGAATTGTAGGCCCGATTGTTTATACGACCTACATGTACGAAATGCGGTCCATGCAACTATTTGCGATTAACGAGTTTTACGCTCTGGTGGGACTGTGCCTGATGGGCGCGATTTTGGGCGCCTGGAAGAAAAAACCCGCGTAGAGCCGACCGTCGCGTTCCTGAATCCGCACTTGAATTGAGAGACGACCGGGCTGTGTGCTCTGGACGCCTGCTTCTGACCGGGATTCGCCTTGCGGAGGAGTTTTCTCCAGCAGCCTGCTTGACGGGCTATCGCACTGCACCCGCTCGCCTCACCGGACCGCGGCGCAAACTTGCCTGCGCCACCGTTCCATCCGCGTTGTGCGTCACCTGGTGGCAGGTCAGCGTACAGGTGTTGGCGGCTCGGTTATAAGACACCGGAGTCCCGCCATTGGAACCCACCACGTTGACGTCGAAGTTGATGAGCCGCTCCCCGCTGATCGTCGCGCTGGCCGAGCCCATGCCGTGCGCCGTGTGGCATGTGGAGCAGCTCACGCCCGTATTGATGTGATCGGCATGGTATGCCCAGCTGGTGCTGCTCAGCACCGTTGTCAAATTGTGGCATTTACCGCACAGCGCGTAAGGCCCGTTCACGCTGAGGTCGGGATTGGGAAACAGGTTAGTGATCAGCGCTCCCGGCGTAGGAGCCTGGCTGAATTCGTACCGCCGCTCCAGAATGTGCGTCCAGCGCGAGCCGTGCGGCCCATTGGCGCCTGTGCCGCCGAACTCGCGGTTGTCGTCGCTGTTGTGGCAGTCCGTGCACAGAATCTGGGTGCCCATGCTGCGTCCCTGGGTGGTCCCATCCAGGTTCAGCATGTTTCCCAGAAGGCTTGGCTGCGGAAGCGCGCTGCTGCTTGCGTGCATTACCGGATGACTGGAGGTGGAACTAACCGCGAATTGAGGAATCAGGTTCAACGGATCGCCGGCCGAAACCGCGCGCACGGGGAAATACCCGTAGATCGGCAGTATCTGCTTGCCAGAGCTGGTTCCGTGGCAGCGAAGGCAGTTTTCGTATTGGTTCACTGCCGGCGTAAGGGCGGTCACGCCGTCGATGGCGCTGATGCCGGCCACATCTTTTTGCGAGACGCGGATTTGGGGCGCCGGCGGGAAGACGCTGACGGCCTGAGAGCCGTGGCTGCTGTGGCAATCCACGCAGGTGGCGTGGCGATTGTTATTCAGCAGCAAGCCTTCCGCGGCATCGTGCGGGTTGGTGGAACTCGGGAATGGGTGTCCGATTTTTGGCGATGCGTACTCCGCGAAGACATTCTCCCACGTGGGCATGGGCGAAACATTGGCGCCGTTGTGGCATGCAATGCAGGCCTGCTCATTCGGGCCGCGCAGCAGCCGCGCGCCATTCGCGTTATGCGGCGCGTGGCAGGAGATGCAGGCATTGCCCGCGACCGTGGAATAGCTGCCGACGCCGGCCGAGGGCGTCACTTTGGCGGTGGAAAGGGCGTGCGCGCTTACCGCCCAGTCCGCCATCGGATTCACCTGTGCGCTGATCTGGCGCGTGGGATCGTGGCAGGCCAGGCACATTTGGCCGCTGGAGCTGTCGCGCTGGAGAAAGTTCAGTGAGATCGTATCGCGGGCCTGGATGTGCGGGTTGTGGCAGGAGAGGCACTCGACGTTGCCTCCGATCATTTTGACCGCTCCGGTGGGGTCGGCGGTCTTTCCGCTCGCAACCAGCGATGCGGCAAGATCGATGTTGTCCTTCAAAGGCAGCGTCATGCTGAACGGATGCGACGTTTGCATGTTGCTGCCGAGAGTGTCGGTGGAGTACATAGACCCATGCGTGGTCACTTGGCCGTAGGCCACCGTGGTTCCCACCGCAACGGTTCCGTCGTGGCAGCTCAGGCATTGATTCGTGGAGAAACCGAGGGTCGGTTGCGTGGCCACGTTCTTTTCCGTGGTACTGGTGTACGCTGTGTAGATCTGCGTGGTCAGTTTCTGGTTCCACAGGCCGATATTCAAGCCGGAGTGAGCCGCATGGCAGTAGGCACAGGCATCGGGACGTGCGCCGGTGATGGGAGACGTGCTTCCGGGCCCAAGGTTATGGACACCCAGGACGTCGCCGGCAATCTGGGCGCGCAGGCCAGAGGCGGCGAGCAGTACCAATACGGCGGCGAAATGGAGACGGATCCTCACTTTGCCGCCTCCTCCCCCGCGAGGCTCTGCCCTGCGTATTGGAAGATCTGCACGCGCCGGTTGAAGGAGTCCACTACGTAAACACGGTCGTCTTTGCCAATGAACAAACCTGCCGGCTCCTGGAACTCGCCGGCGTGCGTTCCTTTCGCACCGAAGTAGTAGAGAAGCTGCCCCGCGCGATTGACAACCTGCACCAATCCGCGCAGGCCGTCCACAATATACAGGTTGCCTTCCGAGTCCATGCTCACTGACTTTGGCCGGAATGTCGCCGCGCCTCCGATGGCCTTGCCCGATCGCGAATTGAAAATTGCCACTCCGGTCAAAAGCCTGCACCCGGAAATTCACCGCGTCCGCCACCAGCAGGTTGGCCCCCACCAGGCGCAGATCGGTGGGAAGGTTGAATTCGCCTTCGCCTGTGCCGGAGTCGCCAATCGTCTGCAGAATGCTGCCGTCCATGCCCAGAACGAAGACCTTGTCGCGCAGCGTGTCGGTCACGTAGATTCTCTGTGCCGCGGAGTCCACTGCGATTCCGGTGGGCCGCTTGAAGTAGCCCTCGCCGCCTTTAAGGCTGCCCAGCGCGTGAACAAACTTTCCGTTCGAATCGAAGACGAAGATTATTCCTGCCTCTGAGTCGGTAACGTAAATGTTGTCGGCCGCATCCACTGCTACGCACTGCGGCCGGATCATCGAGTCCCTGCTCTTGCCCGTCCGCTGGATGAATTTGTACTTCTGCTGAGCCAGATCGAAGATGTGCACTCCGGATGCACCCGGATCGGTCACGATCACACGGCCGCGGGAATCGATGGCCACCGCGTACGGCCGCACCAGAGAGCGGAAATCCGGCGCTCCGGCAATCACGTCCCACGCCTTCCTCCAGAAGCCCCGGTTCGGTCTGACCTCGGCTTCGGAGCTCAGGTTGCGCTCCCAGGTCAGGCTGCGGCCTCCGTCCAGCGTCATCTTCCAGAACTCCGGGGCAGCCGTGTTCGCCTTCGCCCTGGGCGCAGCCCAGGCTGCATTCGCGCACACCAACGCCATGCAGGCCAGCGCGAGCAGTGCGCCGGCGGGCTTCCGCTCCCGGGTTAGAAGAAGTTGAACCATCTCGATACCCCGGCGTAGTACGACACCACAATCTGTGGCGGAATACCAGCAAGACCCAACCGAACCAAGGTAGACGTGACACAT
>CAWBIG010000105.1:0-32499 GCA_963788435.1 uncultured Acidobacteriota bacterium
GCGCTGGAGAGAGGGAGGTAAGGGGCGAGGTTGTCTTTCATGCTCGGATATCGATATATCGGAATCCGAGCCAGTTGTCAAGAGGTTACGCCCCTGCGGGGCTTTGCCGCAGGGCTTTAGCTGCCCCCAGGCTCGCGCCCTGGGGCTACCCTCTGCCGCCCGCGGAAGCGGGCTTGGGTTCGGCGGAAGCATAACCGGCAGTGCAAGCCGCTGGAGCTACCGATGCTGGTTCTGGAAGCCGTGGGTGTGGATGAACATTACCACGAACAGGGTGCAGTTATAGGTGGCGTGGGTGAGGGTTGAGGCGGCGACGGAGCGCGCGGCCAGGCGCACGGCGCAAAGCACAAGGCTGACGGAACAGAGCAGGACGAACGGCCCCCAGGCGTTGGCGTTCTGGCTGGAGTGAAGGGCGGCGAAGAGCAGGCTGGTGGGGATGGCGGCGACGATCATGGCGGGAAGAGACCACTGCGGGCGGCCGCCGGGGAGCAGAGGCTGCGGATTGCTGTGAGTGAGTCTTTCCCCCATCCAATCCCATGCGGTGGCGAAGGCGGGAAGCAGGAAGCCGCGGAAAACGATCTCCTCGCACAGAGGGGCCAGGGTGACGGCGAAGGCCCAAAGGGTCCAAACCGCCGCTGGAGTGGAAAGCAGCTCGCTCATGGGGGTTTTGGCGGGGAAATGCAGCAGCTTTTGGAAGGCGAGGGCGATGAGGAAGCAGGCTACGCCCAGGCCCATGAATATCCACCAGAAGCGGCGGACGGCGGAGGCGTTCCACTCCAGGCCCTGGAGCAGCGGGCGGCGCCAGAGCACGGGAAAGACAAGGGCGCCGGGCACAAACGCGGCCAGATAGAGGACAACCATGGTGCCGAGCGCGTAGGGCAGGCTGAGCATGGCGTCCTGCACGCGGGCCACGCCGAACCATTTGAAGTGGAGCGCCACGAGGATTAGGACGACAGAGGTGAACAGGCCGACGAGGAAGAGCGCGATGAGCAGGAGGGCGTGGCCGAGGTGAGGGATGCGGCGAAGATCGGCGGGAGGAGCGACGGCGGCGGAAGGAGCGGCCAGGTCGAGAGCGGGATCGGACATGCGAGGCTCCGAAGAGGGGGATGGGGACATTGTAGAACCAGGGAACAGGGATCAGGGATCAGGGAACAAGAACCAGGGAACAGAGAAAAAGAGCGGCCCATTCAGTGAAAATGGGCCGCTGGAGGGTAGTCGTTGCGTTTACTGGGTGTTGTTGGGAATGAGGCGGGCAACCGTGAACTGGCTGGCCACCTGGCTGAAGATCTGGGTGAGGTCGAGGTTGGGGTTGGCCGCGGAGATGCACTGGCCCTTGTTCTGGGAAGCGGTGGCATCGGAGTAGAAATCGCCGGCGGTGGTGGCCATCTGATCGAGTGCCGAGCACGGAGAGAGCGCGGGATCTGTGGTGCATTGGGAGCCGTTGGCCGCGTTAGAAGCGCCGTAGGCCACGGTATAGACGGTAGTGCCCTGGGCGGACGCGTATTGGGCGGCCGCTATGCCTTGCGAGCACTGATCGTCGAGCGAGGGGTAGGTGTTGCCGTTGTGCTTGCCGCTAGTCATTTTGCTGGTGTTGGCGGCGCCGTCAGTCAGGATGACGATGGCATTTTTGGATCCGGGATTGGAAGCCTGGGCAGAAATCAGGGCAGACTGGGCGGCGTAAATGGCGCCCGCGTAGTAGGTTCCGTCGCCGCCCGGCGTCTGCATGCCGGAGCAGTGCGACTTGCCGGAAGCGCCGGTGGCGATGGCCAGGGCCGAGGCGGGATTCAGTCCGCCATTTGGCTTGCCGGTGCTGCTGTAATTGGACAGGAAATCGGTGACCTGGTAGGTGGCTGAGGAGCCGGTGGGCGCCGACCAGGCGGTGCCGGCGGCGGGGGTGCTGTAGGCCGGAATGGCTGGATTGCTGGTGGGGCAGGTGGTGTCGTTGGCGGCGTCGTTGGCTTGGATATTGGGGAAGGTGAAGAGGCTGACCCGGTCGAAGCCGACGCAGTTGGTTGAGGTGCTGGACGGAGCGCAGGGCGAGAGTGCCTGAAGGAGGGTCTGCACGCCCTGAAGGGCGCAGTAAATGCGGGTATTGCCACAGTTGGCGTCGGTGTCCGAATCCCCCATGGACGCGGTGGTGTCAACGAGGATGGCGACGTTGTACTGGGCGTTGCTGGCGCCGCGCATGGCGGCGGTGGACTCGGCCTCGATGGTCATGGTCTGAGCGGAATTGACGCCGAAGATGGCGGCGAGGCGGATGAACCAGGTGTCTATGGTTCCGGTTTCGAACACCTGGACGGCGTTGTCTCCAATTGTGGAACTGGAGCAGAGCACGCCCCAATTGGAGACGGTACCGAGGCATTTCGGCGTGGTGGTGATGCTGACGCTGGTGAAGGCAGGATTGGCGTTGTTGCTGCCCGAAGCGGAACTGAACTTGGAGGCTTCGATCTGAACGGAGACGACGGTGGCGTTGGAGCCGCTGAGGGCGAAAGCGCCGGCCAGGGCGGCTGCATCCGCTGAGGCCTGCAACTCGCGCTTGCAAACAAAAGCATGGCCGAGATCGACGCAGATGCCGCCCAGGGTGAGCAGGAGTGCGGAAATCAGGGCCAGGACCGGGAACAACTGGCCGTCCTCCCCCGCGAGCAAGCGCGCGTGGAGAACTTTCATTGCACAACCTCCACGACGGCTGCCTTGAGGTCGCACACGGTGGACGGTGAGGTTCCGTAGGCTTTGAAGAACACCAACGTGCAGGGATAGGTAGCGCTGATTTGAGCGTTGGCGCCGGAAACCATGTTGGCATTGGCGGCGCCGCTGGAACCGGGACAGGAGGGCCCGCTAGGAACGCCATTGATGGTGAAGCTGAGGGTGAGGTTGGACTGTGCCAGCCCCGGAGCCGCAGCATAGATTTTGGAAGCTGTGGTCGCGCAGGGGTCGGTATCGCCTCGATCCACAGCAATATAGCGGCCACCTACGCTGATGGCTTCAGACAGCTGCAGCTTCTGGTAAAGGGCGATGGAGAACCAGAATATTCCCGTGAGAATCATGAACAGAATAGGAAGCCCGAAGGCCAATTCGACGATGGCTGAACCTTGCCGCCCGCGGACGATACCCCGGAGACGGCGAGTTTCAGATCGGGAGGCATTTGCGGATGGAAGCAATTGGTGGAACCGGCTCATGTCTTACAACCTCTCGACTGACTTGCGGGAAAACTCCGGCTGGAGAATAGCCCTGGCGGCATTCCTTGTCCGCCGATCCAGCTCGCCATGCCCAATACGTTGTATGCAGGTACATCATTGATCAACAGTGGGGCGTTGGGAATCCCGGGAATGGGGAATCAGGGTGGGCGCTTGGTAACCATCGGGGAGGTTCCCAAGGTTTGGTTTTACTTCGGAGGTAAATCTGCGGTAGGATGGCCCACCGATCCAGAAAGGCATTGGGGGTGGGCTATGCGGGCGAGCCGCAGGTGCTTGTTTTGGGCCGCGCTGATGGGGCTTGGGTTAGGCCAAGCCAGGCTCCTGGCGCAGAGTCCGGTGGACTTGGAGAGCCGCGCGGAACATGGCGACGCCGATGCGGAATTCCGGCTGGGAGTGGAGTTTGCGGCCGGGCGAAACGGACCCGCGGACATGACCCAGGCCCTGGGGTGGTACCGGAGGGCGGCGTCCGGCGGCAACGTGGATGCGATGTACAACCTGGGCGTGGCCTACCGCAACGGCCTGGGAGTGAAGCGGGATGATGCCGTGGCGGTGAAATGGTACCGGCGGGCGGCTGAACCGGGACATCCCGAGGCTCGGTTTGCCCTGGGCGTGGCCTACGCGACCGGACGCGGGATAAAGCAGGACTTGAGCAAGGCTGCGTACTGGTTCCGGAAGGCGGAGGAGCGTACGGCAAATGCGCTGACGGAAGTTTTTCTGGGCGAGATGTACACCAACGCGGAAGGCGTGGGCAAAGACGACGTCGAGGCGATGCGCTGGTATGGAAAAGCGGCGGCACAGGGCAATGTTGTGGCGGAATACCGGATGGCTACTGGGTACCTGGTGGGAACAGGACTCAAGCCGAATGCGGCCGAGGCGGCAGCGTGGTTCCAAAAGGCGGCCGAGCAGGGCACTTCTCCGGCGCAGTATCAGCTTGGGTTGCTGTACGAGTCGGGCGAAGGCGTAGAGCAGAGCTACGCGCAGGCTTATTTCTGGCTGGCCCTGGCCGTGCGCAGCGAACCGGACGCGGGCGCGCAGGAGCAAATGGAGGAACGGCGCGACGAAGCCGCAACCCACCTGGCACCGGCCGCTGTGCTGGCAACCGACGAGCGGGTGAAGGAGTGGAGAAGAGACAGTGATCAGTGATCAGTGGTCAGCGCACCGTAATCGATTGTTGGTGCGCGGGTCGAAGCTTCATGGGGCTTCTGATCACTGAACACTGATTACTGACCACTTGCGCCCGCGAGCAGGTCGTGGACCTCCTCGTCGGTGGTCTGGGAAAAATCCTCGTACCACTGGCCGACGGCGTCCAGGCGAGGCGGGGTATGGAGGCAGACGACCTCGTCGGCGAGGCTGGCCAGGCGCTGGCAGACACCGGGATCAGAGACCGGGACGGCAACCACGATGCGGGCCGGCTCCAGTGGAAGCAGGGATGCGATGGCGGCGTGCATGGACGCGCCGGTGGCGAGGCCGTCGTCGACCAGGAGGATGGTCTTGCCGCGGACATCGATGGGCGTGCGGTTGCCGCGGTAGGCGGCGAGGCGGCGATCGAGCTCGGCGCGCTCGCGGGCTACGATGTGCTCGAGTTCCTCTGAGAGGATGCCGAGCCTGGCAATGAGGCTGGTGTCGAGGATTTCGACGCCGCCGGGGGCGACGGCCCCGATGGCAAGCTCAGGTTGCTGGGGCGCGCCCAGCTTGCGGACCACCCATACATCGAGCGGCGCGTTCAGCGCGCTGGCGATTTCATAGGCCACGGGAACGCCGCCGCGCGGCAGTGCGAGGACGAGCAAATCGAGTTGGCCGGTATAGGACGCGAGGCGCTCAGCCAGAAGCTTACCGGCGTGGGTGCGGTTTTGGAAGCGCATGGCGGCCTCCGCTGGGATGCGAGGACTCGGCCCGGATGGCTAGAAGCGGCGCCCTTCGTCCCTTGCATCCAGAATTTCCTGGGTTGTCATTCCCTTGGTTCGTTTGCGGATTTCCAGGATCGATTCCACTGCTCGGCTCGCGGCAGAATCGGCATCGGCGCGAAGAACGTAGCGGCGGCCCTGGATCTCGTACTCGCCGCTGGCGACCCGGGCAATTGCATCAGAGTAGGCGATGTGCTCCTCGGCGAGGATGCTTCGGCCAAGGGAGTGGGCGTCGTCCTCGGGCAGGACGGGGATGGCGCGCTGCAGGACGATGACACCGTGGTCAAGGTGCTCGTCGACGAAATGAACGGTGCAGCCGGCGACTTGGACACCGTAGTCAAAGGCCTGCTGCTGGGCGTCGAGGCCAGTGAAGGCGGGCAAGAGCGATGGATGAATGTTGAGGATGCGGTTGGGAAAGGCCTGGATAAACTCCAGTGAGAGCAGGCGCATGTAGCCGGCGAGGATTACGAGATCGACGCTGGCGGAGCTCAGTTGGGCGAGCATGTCGCGGTCATGCTCGGCGCGCGGGCGGCCTTTGGAGACGCAGACGGCAGTTGGCAGGGCGAGGTCGCGCGCGGCCTGGATGCCGGGAGCGTCGGCGACGTTGGAGAGGACGAGGGCGATTTCGACGCCGGGGAGTTGGCCGGAGCGGATGTTCTTCGCGATGGCGAGGAAGTTGGAGCCGCGGCCGGAGAGGAGGATGCCGAGGCGGAAGGGGCGGGCAGGGACAGGAGCGGCTGTCGTGTGCGCGCTTTGGTTTGCGGGCTCGCGCGGGTCTTGGCGTCCAGCTCTCAGCGAAGATTCCTTCATAAGAGATCGCAGGCTTCCCTATCAGGTTAATCGACTGGCGGCTGAGGATTTGCTGGACGTCGAGACCTAACGGGTCAAAGTGAAATGGGGCGGGTCGATTTCACCGGCGAATCTTCGACCACTAAAGCCGGGCCGGCGTTATCATCTTGCGCAGATTACCTTGAGGGTTATCATGATGCGAATTCGTTCAAACAGGCGGAGCTCTGCGTGGACCAGAATGTGTAATGTCCTCGTGCCGGGGTTGATTTGGGTTTGTGCATGCCCGTTATTGGCGGTGAACTGCACGGTGGTGCACCATTCCGCCCCGACCGAGGCGGACACCGCGTTCCTGGCCGGCGATTTTGCAAAGGCCGCGGATTTGTACCAGGCCGCTCTGGCGAAAAGCCCAGGCGATACGGATCTGGCCAACGGGCTGGTTCACTCGCTGCTGCGGCAACAGAAGGTGGAGGATGCCGCGGATGCGGTTCATGGGCTGATTGGCGACAAGCCTTCGCCGGCCGGATTGTTGACGCTGCGCGGCGAAGTGGAACTCAGCCAGGGCGAGCCGTGGACAGCGGCAGAGACGGCCGGCGCCTCAGCCAAGCTGGACCCTTGCAACCCAAGGACGTTGTTCCTGATTGCGAGGATCGCCGGGTTGACTTCGCGATTTGCGACGGCAGGCAAGCTGCTGGCGGCCGCACACCAGTTGGATCCCGAGGACGCGGAGATTCGGGCTGCATGGATGACTTCCCTTCCTGCCACGCAAAGGATCCCGGAGACAGAGGCTTATCTTGCAAGCCCTCGCGGAGACAGCGAGGAGGCGGTTAGTGAGTTGAAAATGGATCTGGAACAATTGAAGAAGTGGGCTGAGGAGCCCCGCAAGCCATGTACTCTGGCTTCGCAGACGGTCGGGGCCCAGATTCCGCTGTCTGAGATAAGAAGTAATGGAGGCTACTCCTCTTACAACGCTCTGGATGTGATGGTGAACGGTCATCGCGCCAGGCTCTCGGTCGACACGAGCTACAACGTGCGGCTGCCGATTGAAGGGGTGAGCGGGCTGCTGATTCTGCGATCGGCGGCAGACCATATGGGACTGAAGCCGCTGTTCCAGAATGTAGTCCCCGGTACCGGAGGACGTGTCAGCGGCGTGGCCTCATTCAATGGTCGGGTCAAGCTGGCAGTCGGTTCCCATGCGCAGGGAGGAAGATCGGGCTACGTTGCATACGCCGATTCCATTTCAATCGGCGGCGTTGAATTCCACGACTGCGCGGTGCAGGTGATGGATGGCGAGTACTGGAATGATGCCGACGGCTCGATCTCCATGAGCCTGTTTTCGGATTTTCTTGTAACGCTTGACTATCCCTCACACAAATTCATCCTCGGGCCGCTACCGGCGCGGCCTGGAAGCGCTGCCGCGAACGGCCCAGCCGATCGATACATTGCGCCGGAGATGAAGGACTATACCGCCATTTACCGTGCGGGGAGCGATTTGTTTCTCCCAGTCTCGGTCAATGGCAAGTCCCCAATGCTGTTTCTCCTGGACACTGCCGTCGGTTACAGCATGCTTTCTCCGGAAGCGGCGCACGAAGTGGCCGAGGGGCACAGGAGCAGCAAATATGAGGTCCGGGACACGAGCTTCAACGTCGACACCACCTTTTCTGCGGGCGACGTCAAGCTCTCGTTTGCGGGTGTGAATCAGAACGTAAGCCAAATTCGCAGCTTCGATACGTCGATGTTTTCAAAGGACGCCGGGATGGAGATATCGGGATTGATTGGCGATGCGACGCTACGCGGAGTGACGATTCACATCGACTACCTCGACGGGTTGGTGAAGGTGGACTTCGACCCCAAGCGCGCGGGCGCGTTTTCGCATTGAAAAAAGCGATAAGCGATTGAGGCGGTGCGGGCGTCAGGTGTACTGCACGCGCCGTCGTTCGCCTTTGACGATGCGGCCGATTACGTAAAACTTCTCTTCGGCGCGGTCCAGCAGGGCGCGGGCGCGGGTGAATTTGGCCGCGGGAATGGCGGCGATGAGGCCGATGCCCATGTTGAAAGTGCGCATCATCTCTTCCTGCGGGACCTGGCCGAGTTCGCGCAGATGCTCGAAGATGGGCAGCACCGGCCAGGAACCGATTTCGATTTGCGCGGCCGTGCCCTTGGGCAGGATGCGGGGCAGGTTTTCGGTCATGCCGCCGCCGGTGATGTGGGCCATCCCGGTAGTAAGTTCGGCGGCGACGAGTTTCTGAATCACGTGGAGATAGCTGTGGTGGATCTTCATCAGCGCGGCGCCGGCTTTCTCGCGGATGGGAGTGACGTACTGCGACGGCTTGTAGCCGGCGACCTCAAAGAAGAGCTTGCGGGCGAGCGAGTAGCCGTTGGTGTGCAGGCCGGTTGAGGGCAAGCCGATGAGGACGTCGCCGGGCTTGATGCCAGCGCCGGTGACCAGCTTTTCGCGATCGACGGCGCCGACGATGAAGCCGGCCAGATCGTATTCGCCGTCGGCGTAGAAGCCGGGCATCTGCGCGGTCTCGCCGCCGATAAGAGCGCAGCCGTTGGCGCGGCAGGCATCGGCCAGGCCGGTGACCACGTCCTCGGCCACGTCGGCGTCCAGCTTGCCGGTGGCGAGGTAATCGAGGAAGAAGAGCGGCGTGGCGCCTTGCACGGCGATGTCGTTCACGCAGTGGTTGACCAGGTCCTGCCCCACAGTGTGATGAAGTCCAAGCTGGAAGGCTACTTTGAGCTTGGTGCCTACTCCGTCAGCCGAGGAGACGAGTATTGGGCTTTTGAATTTCTGGAGGTCGAGGCGGAACAGCGCGCCGAAGCCGCCAATTGCGCCTAACACATTGCGATTGTAGGTTTTCTGCGCCAGGAAGCGGATGCGGTCCTTGGCCCGGTCGCCGGCAGAGATGTCCACGCCGGCCTCGGAGTAAGTGATCGGTTTGGGATTAGGCGGGTCGGGCACGATAAGGGCTTTCTGCGCTTGGATTGGAGACAGGTCAGCTAACCGAAAGCATGATTCTAGCGCATTGCGGGGGGTGCCGGGCTGTGCATTCGCGCACGCAGAATCAGGCAGGCGTGGCGGCCAGGATGGCGTCGGCGATGAGCGCGGCCTCGACGGCGGGGCGGACGGAGTGGACGCGAACGATGGAAGCGCCGTGGAGGACGGCGGCGGTAAGGGCGGCGTTGGAGGCGGTTTCGCGCTGATTAGGCGGCGCGGGCTCGCCGGCGTGGAGCGGCGCCAGGGTGTGGCCGAGGAAAGACTTGCGCGAAAGGCCAGCGAGCAGCGGCCGGCCGAGGGCAAGCAATTGCGCCTGGCGGCCCAGCAGCGCGTAGTTCTCCTGCAATCGTTTGCCGAACCCGTAACCGGGATCGAGCACGATGGCTTCAGGGCTGACGCCGGCGGCGCGCGCGGTCTGGAGGCTCTCCTTGAGGCCGCTGCGGACAGAGTCGAGCACAGCTTCGGCGTCGAGGCGGTCCTGCGAGCGCCACTCTTCAGGTCGGCCGCGGGTGTGCATCAGCACCAGGCCGGCGCGGGCCTGGCTGCAGACGAGGGCCATGCTCGCGTCCCAGGAAAATCCGCTGACGTCGTTGATGATTTCCGCGCCGGCGCGGAGGGCGGCGCGTGCGGTGGGCGCCTTGTAAGTGTCTACAGAGACGATGACGCCGGGCCGCGTGCGCAGGATGCCTTCAAGGACGGGCAGCAGCCGAGCCTGTTCTTCTTCAGAGGAGACGGCAGCGTCGGCGTGGCCGCCGCGGGAGCCGGGCCGCGTGCTTTCCGCGCCCAGGTCAAGGATGTCGGCGCCTTCGTCCAGCATCGCAAGCCCGTGGGCGATGGCGGCTTCAGGATCGAAGAATTTGCCGCCGTCGGAGAAGGAGTCGGGTGTGACGTTGACCACGCCCATAACCAGCGTGCGCGCGCCCAGCTCGAGGGTACGAGTGCGCAGACGCCAGGTTGCGGGTTGGCGGACGAGAGCCACTCGTTCGATGGTAGCGCGGATACTGCGCGGGCATGCCGGCTGCTAAACTCCGGGCATGAAAAGAATGTTGCGATGGGGCGGACGGGCTGCGCTGGCACTGGTGTTTTGTGCGGGAGTTGCGGCACAGTCACGGCACGCCACAGCAGCGCATCCGGCGCAGCATGGCGGCGCGCTTGTTGAGCGCATCAATGCCATCCTGGCCGATCCGGCGCTGAGCCATGCGGAGTTCGGCATCAGCGTGACCACGCTGGACGGCCAGCAGTTGTACGGGCTCAACGATGGCCGGCTGTTTGTGCCCGCCTCCAACGCCAAGTTGCTGACCACGGCGGCGGCCTACGCGCTGCTGCCGGTGGAGACACTGAAGTGGTCGACGGTTGTGGTGGCGGCAGGCGAAGTGGATTCGGCAGGAACGCTGCACGGAGACCTGGTCATCCTGGGATCGGGCGACCCGACGCTGAGCCTGCGCAAGTATCCCTACACACCGACGCCCCCGGCGCCGCCGGCTGCTCCCGCGCCGGGTGCGAACCAGGAGGCAACAGCGCCGGAGAAACCGAACCCCGCCAGCGTGCTCGACCTGCTGGCCGAGCAGGTGGTGCAGGCTGGCGTGCGCGCGGTGGACGGAAGCGTGATTGGGGACGACAGCTATTTTCTCGACGAGCGCTACGGGATCTCGTGGGCGTGGGACGACCTGCAATGGGCCTACGGCGCGCCGGTTTCAGCCCTGACCTTTAACGACAACACGGTGGATCTCACGGTGAAGCCGGATCCGCAACCGGCCACGCCAGGGCAGATGGCGGGGGAGTGGTCGCCGGCAACGGATTACTACACCCTGGATGACCGCATGACCCCGGCGGCGCCCGGCGCGCTGGCGCAACCGGGCCTGGAACGCCGGCCCGGAGACCGCATGGTGCGCGCCTTCGGCACCGCTCCGCCGCAAGGGCTGCATGCGGGTCTGGCCGTGGAAGACCCGGCGGAGTTTACCGCGACAATCTTCAAGGACGCGCTGGCGGCGCGCGGCATAACCGTGACCGGGACGGCGACTTCGGCGCATCGCGAGTCGATTGACTCCGGCCAGTTTGCCGCCGAGCGCGCCATGCCGATTATTCCTCTGCGGCCGATGTTGCTGGACCGGGTGGAAGCGGATTTAGAGGGCAGGCGCGTGCTGGCGCGGCGCGTAAGCGTGCCGGTAGCGGAAGACATTATGTGGACCAACAAGGTGAGCGAAAATCTGCATGCCGAGCTCCTGTTGCGGCTGCTGGGCAAAACGGAGGGAAAGGACGGCAGCTTTGAGGAAGGGACGCGCGTGGTGCGGCAATTCATGGTGAATGCCGGCGTGGACGATAACGATTTTTTCTTTTACGACGGTTCGGGCATGAGCATGGACGACCGGGTTGCGCCGCGCGCGCTCACCAAACTGCTGGACTTTGCCGCCAGAGCAGCCATGGGGCGAAGCCTGGCGCGCAACTCTGCCGGTGGCAGGTGTTGACGGGACCCTGGCCGGGCGCTTCCGCAACTCGCCCCTGAAAGGAAATCTCGAGGCCAAGACCGGAACGCTGAACGAGAGCAGCGCGCTGTCAGGCTACCTGACCACGGCGACCGGAAATACCCTCACAATTTCCATCATGGTGAACGGGCACCGGCCAGGCAGCGATGCGGAGCTGAAGGCGATGGACCGGATCGCCGAAGCGATTGCCGCGGCCGACTGAGCTTGTATCATCAAAGCAAATGCTCACCCGCGCTCTTGCTAAAACTCTGCTGGCTGCGGCTGCAGCGGTCCTCTTCGCTGCGGCGGGATGCCGCAATTTGCCTCCTTCCAAGCCGGAATCGGAGTTCACGCCGCAGGAAGCGAGCGGGCAGGCCGTTTATCGCCAGCACTGCGAGCGCTGCCATTACCCAACCAGCACCAGGGGCAAAAACGGGCCGGGTCTCCAGGCCCTTACCAAGCTCAAGTCCATGCCGTCCGGTGCCCCGCCCACTGACGAGCGGCTCACCGAGGTCATCCTGCACGGACGCGGCATGATGCCGGCCACGCCGCTCGACGATCAGCAGCTCCGCGATCTGCTGGCCTACCTGCACACGCTATGAGCCAGGAAGACGACGCCAAAAAACCTCTGCGCGGCCCCATGCCGCTGCCGGGAGTACTCGCAATTGCGTTCTACCTGATGCTGCTTTCAGCCACCATTGTGGCCGGGGTGGTCGGCCGCCATTACGGTGTGCTTTACCTGCTGTTTGCCGTTGTTTTTGTCAGCGCCAGCGCCGGGCTCATCGCGGGATTCCGGTGGGCGTGGGTGCTGGCGCTTTCGGCCGTGTTCCTGCTCATGTCTTATGACTTCTGGATCTTCGCGGCGCAGCATGCCGCGGCCATGGCGGTGCAGGGCATCCTCAATCTGGTGTTCTTTCTCTATCTCGTCCGGCCAGAGGTGCGGGCGCGGATGCGGTAGGGGGCTACCAGACGGTGGGGCACACCCCGGACTCCCGGATGGCGGAGTCGGCGGTGACAAGTGTGGCGCCCTCTACCACCGCTGTCGCCGCGATCAGGCGGTCGATTGGATCGCCCGGAAACTGGCGCGGCAGTTGTCCGGCGAACAGAGCAATGGAGTCGGTCACTGGCAGGGTCGTTATCCATTTACGCAGTTGCGCAAAAAAGTCCCGGGCAGGACCTCCGGTCGCGATTCTTCCTTTGCGGATTTCACTGGCGATTTCGAATATCGAGACGGCCGAAATTGCCAGCACTTCCTTGCTTGACCTCGCATTTAGAATCACCGCCGACGCTCTTGAAGACAATTTCTCCGGATTGAGCGTGACCCAGATGACTGCGTGGGTATCGAGGACAATCATCGTGCGTTTTCCCGCTCGATTCGGTTCCATTTCTCTTCAGCCATACGGTCCCACTCCTCATCGGTGAATTCGGAAGTGACCAGATCTGCGTCATCGACAATGCGGGCCATACCTCGCAGGCACCCGAAGATGGCGTCGGGGGACTCTTTCTGGGGTCCGATCTCGTCAGGAAGGCTGACCTTTGCCACAGGTTTGCCACGCTTCGTGACGGTTAGGGGCTCGCCAGTGCGCATGACATCGTCCAGTACCGCCAGACACTTGGCTTTGAATTCTCCGGCGCCCATGGTGCGCATTAGGAATCTCCTCAACGTCAATTCTATCATGACCATGGTCATTTGACTATGGTCATTTATATCTCGATGATCCTTATTCATTTTGCTCTGGGCCAAATGTTAAGCTTCCCTCCATGCCGAACATGCTGCGGAAGTGCTTCCCCTGCCTCCTTCTTGCTTTTGCCGCCTCCACTCTGGCCCAAGCCGCCGACGCGCCCAAAAAACGCGCCATCACCCTGGACGATCTGGCCAGGTTGCAGCGCGTCGGCGGGCCCTCCATCTCCAAGGACGGCGAGTGGATCCTCTACTCCGTCAGCCAGGTCGACGCCAAGGAAGACAAGTCCGAGTCGCACCTGTGGATGGTGAAGTGGGACGGCTCCCAGGACATCGAACTCACCTGGGGCAAGGAAGGTGGCGCAGGGTCGCCGCAGTTTTCGCCCGACGGCAAGTGGATCAGCTTCACGTCGTCGCGGCCCGGCCCGGCCAAGGGCGACCAGGTGTGGGTGATGGACCGGCGCGGTGGCGAAGCCCAGCAGTTCACCGCCATCACCGACCAGAACATCGAAGGCTACAAGTGGTCGCCGGATTCCAAAACGCTGCTGCTCACGTTGCATCCCAAGGACGAGCCGGAGCCGGAAGAGGGCAAAAAGCCGGAAGCGGCGAAGCCGATTGTGATTGACCGCTACCACTTCGCACAGGACGTCCACGGCTACATCCGCGACAACGATTACGTCTCGCTCTCTCTCTATGACATTGCGACCAAGAAAGCGGAAAAGCTGACCACGGATAAAAACGTGAATGAGCAGCAGGCGGTGTGGTCGCCGGACGGGCAGTGGATCGCGTTCGAGAGCAATCACGATCCCGATCCCGACCGCACCGATAACTCCGACGTGTTCGTGGTGGCGGCCAAGCCAGGCTCAACCGCGAAAAAGCTGACCACGTGGACCGGCCCCGACGGCGGGCGGCTGGCATGGTCGCCCGATTCAAAGTCCATCTCCTACACGCAGGGGCTAGAAATCAAGCTTTCCGCCTACTCGCAAAGCAAGCCGGCTGTGGTCACGCTGGACGGGAAGGTGAGCTATCCAGCGGCTGAATTCGACCGCGCTGTGAGCCAGCCCATTTTCACGCCGGACGGAAAACTCGACTACCTGGTGGAAGACGACCGCAATGAATATCCCGCGGAAGTTGAGCTGACGAGCAACGGTATCAAGCGCCTTGAAGATCAGCAGGGCGTGGTGCAGACTTGGGAGTCGGAGGCTGGCCATACGGTGGTGCAGTTCACGGATGATAGCCATCCTGGCGAGCTTTACGCGCTGGAGAACGGCCATCTGCGCAAGCTGACGCATCACAACGACCCGCTGATGGCCGAGCTGGATCTCGTCCCGACCGAGGGCATCGAATACAAAAGCCCCGACGGAACGAACGTGCACGGCCTGCTCACCAAGCCGGCGGACTTCAAGCAGGGCTCGCCGGTGCCCATGATCCTGTTCATCCACGGCGGTCCCAACGGCCAGGACGCTCACTCCTTCGATTTCCTTCGCCAGTGGCTGGCGACCAAGGGCTACGCCGAGCTGAACATTAACTATCGCGGCGGCGGCGGCCGCGGCCAGGATTACGCCAAGGTGATTGCCGCCGACTGGGGCCACTACGAAGTCGTCGATCTCAAGGCCGGCGTGGACAAAGCCATCGCGATGGGCGTCGCCGATGCCAACAAAATGTGCGTGACTGGCTGGAGTTACGGCGGCATCCTCACCGATTACATGATCGCCAGCGACCAGCGCTTCAAGTGCGCCATCAGCGGCGCGGGCACGGCGTTCACAGTTTCGTTCTACGGCGTCGACCAGTACATTCAGCAATACGACAACGAGATTGGCCCGCCGTGGAAGGATCTCGATACTTACATCAAGATCAGTTATCCGTTTCTGCACGCCGACAAGCTCATTCACACGCCGACAATGTTTATGGGCGGCACTAACGACATGAATGTGCCGCTGGTGGGCGGCGAGCAGATGTACCAAGCGCTCAAGTCGCTCGGCGTGCCAACGGAGTTAGTCGTGTACCCGGGGCAGTTCCACGGCTTCACCAAGCCCAGTTACATCAAGGACCGCTACGAGCGCTGGCTGAGCTGGTGGGATAAGTGGACGGGAACCACGCGGCCTGCGGAAAAGCCTGCGGAGAAACCGGCGCCGACGGCAGAGAAGTAGCAAGTCAGCGAGTCAGCAAGTCAGCGAAGCGGCACGGGGAGCGCCATGCGTTTGATCTTCATCTATGGACCGCCCGCCAGCGGCAAGCTCACGGTGGCGCAGGAGCTCAAGGTCATCACGGGCTTCCCTGTGTTCCACAACCACCTTGTCGTGGACCTGCTTACTTCGCTGTTCGAGTTCGGCAGCGAACCGTTTGTCGCGCTACGCGAGCAGATGTGGCTCTCGGTTTTCGAGCAGGCGGCGCGCGCCGGATTGCCCGGCCTCATCTTCACCTTCGCTCCGGAAGCCACGGTGCGGCCTGAATTCATCCCCGCGGCGGTGGAGACGGTCGCAAAATCCGGCGGCACGGTGGATTTTGTCGAGCTGGTCTGCCCCGTGAACGAAATCAAGCGCCGCCTCGATCATCCCGCGCGCAAAAAGTTCGGCAAGCTCACCTCCCACGCGCTCTTTGACGAGCTCAAGGCAGCGGGCAGCCTTGATGCGCTGAAGATGCCGGAGCCGAAAGTCCGTGTGGATACAAGCGCTGCAATTCCGGCCCGCGCAGCTCTCAAGATCGCGCGCGGCCTCGGATTAACTTAAGTCCGCAGCAGTCCCTGCTCTTGCCCTTGTTCTTCTTTCTGTCATTCCCCGCAGGGAATCTGCTTCTCGCGCCGCTGCTCTACGCCCGCGGCTCAACCGGCGGCACGCTCACGTGCTCTTCAACTTTCGCCGCTCGATACGGCCGGCGAAACTGCGCCAGCAACGCCGACACAATCGCCACCAGCAGCAAGACGGCGCCAATCGCCGTCAGCGGAATCCCGATCAGCACCGCCGCGCCCGTGGTCTTCAAATCAAGGCTCACGCTCGATCCCGAGACCGGCAGCGCAAACGCCAGGCCCCCCGTCCCGTGGCAGTAAGCGAACAGAATCCACAATCCGCATCCAAGGACAAGCACGGCCAGAAGCAGCCATCGATCCGCTCTCATTCCATCCTCCGCAAAGCTCACCCAGTCGGGGCGATTCTAACATCCGCGCACTTGAGCGGCGGCGTCAAGTGATAGGCTTTCGTTCGTAGTAAAGAACCAGGAGATAACAGCCTTGCGTATTCCACTGTTTCACTTTGCCGCAGTCGTCCTGCTCGGCGGAGCCTTGTCCCAGGCCCAGGCCGCGCCTCACCACACCGCGCTCCGCACCGGCCAGTCGCCCGCAATTGCCGCGGCGCAACCGGCCCCCGCCAAATCCCAGGCCACTCCCGGCGGCGACCCTCCGGAGCTGAACGCGCCCGATACCCCCAACGATCCCGTGGCCGATCCGAAAGCCGTGGTCACCTTCGAGCACGCGCGCTTCACCGTCCTCACCCCGCAACTGATTCGCATGGAGTGGTCCCCGGATAATCATTTTGAAGATCGCGCGAGCATCGTGTTCCTCAACCGCCGGCTTCCTGTGCCGCGGTTTCAAAAGACCATTTCCGGCGACCAGCAGAGCCTCACCATCAAGACCAGCGCGCTGACGCTGGCGTACAAACCCGGCAGCGGCGACGGACAATTCACGCCCGATAACCTCTCCATCAACCTCGGCTCCGGCGACGACCTCTCCGTATGGCGTCCCGGCGAAACCGACAGCCAGAACCTGATGGGAACCACCCGCACCCTCGACGGCGCGCTCGGCGACAAAACCCGTTCCCCCATTGAGCCGGGCCTCGTCTCGCGCTCCGGCTGGGCGCTGGTAGACGACTCCACCCGCCCCTTGTTCGACTCCGACGACTTTAGCTTCAAAGAAGGCGAACGCAGCCCCTGGCCCTGGGTCGTCGCGCGCCCCGCAGGCCGGCAGCAGGACTGGTACTTCTTCGGCTATGGCCACGATTACAAAAAAGCGCTGGGCGATTTTGTCCGCGTCGCCGGCCGCATTCCCCTGCCGCCGCGCTTCGCCTTCGGCACTTGGTGGTCGCGCTACTGGGCTTACTCCGATCAGGAGATCCAGCAGATCGTCAAGGGCTTCCATGAGAACGACACCCCGCTCGACGTCTTCGTTATCGACATGGACTGGCACCTCAACCGCGAGCAGCTTCAAGCCCGCGACGAAAAAGATCAGTCCGGCAACAGCCTCGGCTGGACCGGCTACACATGGAATCCTCTGCTCTTCCCCGATCCCACTCAGTTCCTCGACTGGCTTCACGGCGAGCACCTGAAGACCAGCCTCAACCTGCATCCCGCCTCGGGCATTCAGCCGTGGGAAGCCGCGTACCCCGCGATGGCCCGCGCCATGGGAGTCGATCCGGCAACGAAAAAATACATTCCGTTCGATCCGACCAACAAGAAGTGGGCCACAGCCTACTTCGACACCGTCCTGCACCCCTTGGAAAAACAAGGCATCGACTTCTGGTGGCTCGACTGGCAGCAGGAACCGTTCATGACCCCCATCCCCGGCCTCAGCCAAACCTGGTGGCTCAACTACATCCACTTCACTGACCAGCAGCGCGAAGGCAAGCGGCCGCTGCTCTTCCATCGCTGGGGCGGCCTCGGCAATCACCGTTATCAGATCGGCTTCTCCGGCGACACCGTCTCCGTCTGGCCCTCGCTCGCCTTCCAGCCCTGGTTCACCTCCACTGCGGCCAACGTGGGCTACGCTTACTGGAGCCACGACATCGGCGGTCACATGCCGGGCGCAGTCGATCCCGAGCTGTTCACCCGCTGGGTCCAGTTCGGCGCATTCAGCCCCATCCTGCGCACCCACACCACCAAGAATCCTGACTCCGAGCGCCGCATCTGGGCCTATCCCGAGCCCTACTCCGGCATCCTCCGTTCCGCCTTCCAGTTGCGTTACGCCATCCAGCCCTACGTCTACACTGAGGCGCGCAAAACTTACGACACCGGCGTAGCCTTCCTGCACCCGCTCTATTACGACTGGCCGGAGCAGCCCGCGGCTTACACCAGCAAGGACGAGTACGTTTTCGGCGACCAGATGCTGGCCGCGCCGGTAGTCGCGCCCGTGGACAAGGTGACCGGCCTGGCCACTGAAGACGTGTGGCTGCCGCCGGGCCAGTGGATCGAGTGGCCCACGGGCAAGCATCTGGAAGGCGGCAGCAACAAAACCTACGAGCGGAGCTTCACCATCGCCGAAACCCCCGTCTACCTCAAGGCCGGCGCCATCGTGCCCATGCAGCCGCCCATGCTCTACACCGGCCAGAGAGCGGTAGACCCGCTCATCGTCAACGTGTGGCCGCTAGCGCCCGGCACAAGCAACACCTACTGGCTCTATGACGACTCGGGCGCAGCCGTCGAGTATCAGCGCGGCGTCGATGCCCGCACGCCCATCAAAGCCACGCAGACCGGAGATACACTGCGCGTCGAAATCGGTCCCGTCGAAGGCGGCTATTCCGGCATGCTCAAGTCGCGCTGCTATGAGCTGCGCCTGCCCGCGGATTGGCCCCCCGATCGCATCACCGCCAACGGCGTGGCCATTCATCGCGCCGATCCAACGGGCAAAGGCGGCTGGTATTTCGAAGGCAACACCCTCACCACAGTGATTCCCGTTCCTGCGTCGCCCACCGAAACGCGCGTCGTCATCGAGGTGCATCGTGCTCCGGGCATGGCCGACAAACGCGGCCAGTTGGACGGCTTTGCCGGCGCAATGACCCGCCTGCGCGCCGCTTATGACGCCATGAACGCCACCAACCCCGTATCGCAGCCGCCCGATCCGCTGATTGACGCCATGCAGACCGGCGACCGTCTCGGCTACCACCCCGAGCGCGCCCAGGAGGAACTAGCCCATCTGCGCCAGGTCCTGCCCCAGGCCCAGTCCGCTCTGGACGACATCGCCAAAACCTTCACAGACAGGGTGGACGCCATGGCCAAACGCCGCATCAACGGAATCCCCGAAGAGGAAATGGAGAAGGAGAAGCAGAGCCGTCTGGACGCCATGTCCCGTGCCCAGAAAAACGTAACCGAAGTCCGGTCCGAACTCGAGCCCGCGCAAGCGAAGCAATAGATGGCACGCGAGGGAAATAAGCCGTCATCCTGAGCGAGTCCGAAGGACGAGTCGAAGGACCCGCATTTCGCGCCGCCCGCACATCCACAAATCAGGGTGCCCCATCCTAAGCGCGCTTTTTGCGCTTAGGGTGGGAAGGGATACCGCCCCGACGGTTCACCACGCCTCTGTTTTTGCCGTAGCTCTTGTTTTTCTTTCTGTCATTTCCGCGGGGAATCCGCTTTTCGCTAAACCCCCGCCAATAACACCGCCGTCATCCGGAGCGAAGCGGCGCGCTTTTTGCGCCGCGCAGTCGAAGGACCTGCATCTCGCGCCGCCACGAACCAGGGCGCGCCCCAACCGGAATGTAGCGCCGGCCTCCCGGTCGGCTGTAGCGCGGGTCTCCCGACCCGCGCCCCCAGCTCCGCCGAACCTACGCCGGCAAAAAGCGTCCCGCAGGGACCGCGCGAGAATAGCCGAGGAGCAACCTTCGTTCGCTCGCCGTGGCGTGCGAATGAAGGCGCACTCCTGGGATAATCCCCCCAAAAAAGAAAGACAGGGACGCGCCCCGCAAGGGCGCGCTCGGCAGTCAGCGTTCGCGCCTTCCAGCCTAACTCCCAATGTAATCAAGATTCCCAATTCGGCGGCGAACAGCGTCTATCGGGACTAATAGCGGAGGCATCTGGTAGCCTTGCTCGACCACGACGTTGGCTCTTGACGACCGGCGCGACTTTCTCTCTTCCTGGAACCGAGGCCATTATTTTGTGATGGGCGTCGCGATGCCGGAATCTGGCGGACTGAGATGCCGTACAGCGACGCTGCCTCCAACTGCGATGAGGAGGCGGATTATCGTTGCCGCAGTAATACGCAGTATTGAGATGCGAACTGTAGGCAGCCTCGCGCCATTCCGTTGACGCAAGGCCAAGAGAACCCCGACAACTATGAGGCGAAGTAGCATCCCAATCGCACCTGTGCTGTCGTTGAGCGGGTCTCCATTGTGAATGTGCGTCAGCACAGCCCCAAACATGTCTACAGTGAGCGCAGTGAGTGCCGGGAGGACTGCCCATGGAAGAAGCAATCCCATTCCCCCGAGAATCTCGGCGATTACGATGAATTTGAGGAAGGCTACCGAATAACCAGATTGGAGTGTGACGCACAATGCCCCGAAAACAGGCGAGCTTGTCAGAACTTCGCGAGCATCCTTGCGCCGGGCTGCCACTCCGAATAAAGCGCCGAACATGAAGCCGAGAAGATCGCCTGTAAAGCCACTGGCGGTGCCCCAAAAGTTTGCATCACTCATGAGCATATTGGCAGCAAAGGCGCCTATCCGTAATACCGTGAGGCCAACCACCACTACGTAGTATCCGCGCGCCAGCCGAGACGCAGGCACATTTGCGGTCGATCCGCCCAATAGAGCACCGACAATGAATCCGGTGAATATCACTGCCAAAACGAAGTCCACTCTATAGAACATCTCCATCTCCTCCCAGGGACGCAATTCACTGTGGCCGTGTGATCCGCAATTTATACCCATAGTAATGTTCTTGATACGGCGCGAAGATTGGGCAGGTGGCCCACTCATCGATTCCAAAGTCGGCACTCATGCACCCAGGGCTGTGCCCCGTTCATCGCAGCCTCACCGCGATGAGCGGGCGTTCGCCCGGGCCGGCCCAAATCTCCGATGGATCGGCCATTGACCGTGTGTTGAATCGCGTTTCGAGGATGAGTCCTCCAAAACGCCGATGCCGCCAGGAATCCTCCTGCATTCACGCATCATCGCCATAACCGGCGCTCTTCGAGATGCGGATTTGTGATGGCAAACCGGCCGGAAGCCAGGAACATGAAACCAGCCCTTCGAATGAGCCGAGCCCTTCCCCCGCTTTCGCATTTCCTGGGCGAATATTCGTGCAAACAAATAATTGATACTTGTACCAACAACAAACCCGTGGCCAACTCGCCTCCCGGCCGCACTGCACCCTTTTCGCTGCACCGCGACCTCACAAACCACAACATATTGCGCTCAGAAGCCGAAACCATGCCACAAAAACCCTAGATATTGTGCTTTGCACGTTTTCTGCGCCCATTTCCTTGCTCCCTTCGACCCCTGATCACTGATCACTGACCACTGCCTTCCAGGCATCCAATCCCCATGCAGCGACATTTTTACCCAATAGTCGTACCCTGAACACTGTGGAGAATGGCCACTTGAAGAAGCCTGCCAGCGCCACCGATCCCCTGTGGTACAAGGACGCCATTATCTATGAGTTGCACGTGCGCGCCTTCGCCGACTCGAACAACGACGGCATCGGCGACTTCGCCGGACTCATGTCGCGCCTCGACTACCTCCAGGACCTCGGCGTCACCTGCCTGTGGCTGCTCCCGTTCTTCCCTTCGCCCCTGCGCGACGACGGCTACGACATCGCCAGTTACGACGACGTAAACCCTTCCTACGGAACGCTTTCGGACTTTCGTGCCTTCCTGGACGCCGCCCACAAACGCGACCTCCAGGTCATGATCGAGCTGGTTATCAACCACACCAGCGACCAGCACCCGTGGTTCAAGGCAGCTCGCCTGGCCCCGGCCGGCTCGCCCGCGCGCGACATGTACGTCTGGTCCGACACCGACCAGAAATTCCGCGACGCCCGCATCATCTTCACCGACACGGAAAAATCCAACTGGACCTGGGACGATTCGGCAAAAGCCTTCTACTGGCACCGCTTCTTCTCCCACCAGCCCGACCTGAACTATGACAGCCCCCTGGTGATGGAAGAGGTGCTGAAAGCCATGCGCTTCTGGCTCGATATGGGCGTGGACGGCCTCCGCCTGGACGCCATTCCCTACCTGGTGGAGCGCGAAGGCACCAACTGCGAAAACCTGCCCGAAACCCACGCCGCGGTTAAAAAGCTGCGCGCCGCCATCGACGAAAGCTACTCCAATCGGCTCATCCTGGCCGAGGCCAACCAGTGGCCGGCCGACGTCCGTCCCTATTTCGGCGACGGCGACGAGTGCCACATGGCCTTTCACTTCCCCCTCATGCCCCGTATTTACATGGCGTTGCGCCAGGAAGATCGGCTGCCCATCACCGACATCATGGCCCAGACGCCGTCCATCCCCGACAACTGCCAGTGGGGCCTCTTCCTGCGCAACCACGACGAACTGACGCTGGAAATGGTCACCGACGACGAACGAGATTACATGTATTTGGCGTACTCCAGCGATCCGCGCATGCGGGTGAACGTGGGGATACGGCGGCGGCTGGCGCCGCTTGTGGACAACAATCGACGGCGGATTGAGCTGCTGAATTCCATTCTGTTCAGTTTTCCGGGGACGCCGATCATCTATTACGGCGACGAGATCGGGATGGGGGACAACATCTACCTGGGCGACCGCAACGGGGTGCGGACGCCGATGCAGTGGACCAGCGACCGCAACGCGGGATTCTCAAAATGCGATCCGGCGCGGCTCTATTTTCCGGTGATCATGGACCCGATTTACGGGTACCAGGTGGTGAACGTCGAGGCGCAGCTAAGCGATCAA
The DNA here is from genome assembly GCA_963788435.1 of uncultured Acidobacteriota bacterium. Lineage (GTDB taxonomy): Bacteria > Acidobacteriota > Terriglobia > Terriglobales > Acidobacteriaceae > Telmatobacter. The sequence goes on from CAWBIG010000105.1 coordinate 22,657, forward strand.
TCGAGCCTGTTGCACTGGACGCGAAACATGATCGCGCTGCGGAAGCTGTTCCAGGTGTTCGGGCGGGGCAGTTTGACGTTCCTGAACCCATCGAACAGGAAAATTCTGGCGTACCTGAGAGACCTGGACTTGGGCGACGGGACCCACGAGACGGTTCTGTGCGTGGCCAACCTGAGCCGGTTTGCGCAGCCGGTGGAACTCGACCTGTCAAACTACGCGGGGATGGAGCCGGTGGAGATGCTGGGCTACGTGCCGTTCCCGCCGATCGGGACGGGGCCGTACTCGCTGTCGGTTGCTCCGTACTCGTTTTTATGGCTGGAGCTTCAACAGCCCGCTCCCCGGCCGGAGACGTTGACCGAGCCTGCCGAGATGGAGACACCGGCGGAGAGGGACGAGCCGGCAGTTCTGGACCTTCTGACCAAAGGATGGGCGGGTTTCCTGGCGGGGCATGGGCTGGAGCTGCTGGAACGGGTGCTGCCGGAGTGGCTTCAGCGGCAGCGCTGGTTTGGCGCCAAGACCCGCACGATCCTCAAGACCAAGCTGCTGGATTGGGTGGAGCTCCCCGCGGCAGTGGCGGCCAACGCGGAGATTCTGGACGCCGCCGACCTGGCCGAGGACAGCTCCATACCGCCCGCTCTGTTTTATTTCGAAGTGGACTACGGCGACAGCCAGTGCGATGTCTACCAGGTTCCGCTGGCGTATACCACGGGAGCGAAAGCCGGTCAGATTGAAGCGGACTGGCCGGTGAGGGTGCTGGCGCGGCTGCGCTTTCCTTCGGGGTTCGGGGTGCTGCACGATGCGACGGCGCGCGAGGATGCGCGGCAGGCGCTGTTGCGGCTGATAGAGCGCAAAGCGGTGCTGGAACTGGGCACCGCGCGAACCGCGGCAGAGGAGGTAGCGGCGTCGCTGGCTTCAGCGGCAACGGGCATGCCGGCGCGGGAGATGAGAGAGCGGGGAGAAGCGGCGACGTTGCTGGAACATCCGGAAAGGGCTACTCATGCGGCGGTGGGGCCGGGCGAAGTGCATTTGCGTCCGCACGAGGTGTTTCCGAAAAACGACGGACCGGCGGGGCATGCTGCGCCGTCACAGGCGGAGGAATATGAGTCCGCATCGCATCCTCTTGCGGCGCATCCGGTGGAACCGCTGCCGCTGACGGCGCAGCCCGGCGAGGCCGCAGCGGGGCCGCGCGAGGAGTCGCCGGCCGCGCAGGCCGCTGGCGGGCACCGGCTCCAGCCGCGGGAATCGCCTTCGGCGGGCAATCCAGAGCCGAGGATGGGAGTGCTGGAGGCGCGCGCTTCCACGGCGTTTGCCGCGGCGCGGGGAACGCACTGGCTGCGCGCGCGGACCGGCTCTGCGGAACAGTCCAACTCGTCCATCCTGTATGGCGACGCGCTGATCCTGAAGCTGTTCCGGCGGCTCCAGACGGGCGAAAACCCGGATGTGGAGATCGGGCGGTTCCTGACCGAGGTGGCTGGATTCAAGCACATTGCGGCCTTCCTCGGCGAAATCTCCATCACCCCATCGAGTGGCGAAAGGACAACCGTGGCCATGCTGCAGGGGCTGGTGAAGAACGAAGGGGATGGGTGGGAGTGGTTTCTGGGGGAGCTGGAGGCTTGGTTTGAAGAGGGACCAAGGGACCAATGGAACGATTTAGCGAGTCAGCGAGTCGGCGAGTCAGCGAGTCAGCACGAAGAGCAAAGCAGATTCCCCGCCGCGGCGGGGAATGACAGAAGGAAAAGCAAGAACAACGACGAATCGATTGAGGCGGCGGGGCTGCTGGGGCGGAGGACGGCCGAGATGCACCTGGCGCTGGCCACGCCCACTTCCGATCCCGCTTTCCGCGCGGAGCCGTTCACCGGCGAGGACCTGACGCGGGACATTTTACGCATCGAGGAGCAGGCCGCCTCGGCCTTCGGCGCGTTGCGGGCGCGGCTGGCCTTACTGCCGGAAGATACGGCGGACGATGCGGCCGCGGTGCTGGCGCGGCGCAGGGAATTGCTGGCGCGGGCGCGGAGCATTGGCGGGAGCGAGCCGGCGGGCCTGCGCATCCGCATCCACGGCGACTACCATCTGGGGCAGACCCTGCGGGTTGCGTCGGAGAGTGGCGGCGATTTCGTGATTCTGGATTTCGAAGGCGAGCCCGCGCTTGCGCTGGCCGAGCGCCGGCGCAAGCAGTCGCCGCTGAAGGACGTTGCCGGCATGATCCGATCCTTTTCATATGCCGCGTGGTTCGGCATGGATCGTTATCGCGTGCTGCACAGGGATGAGAGCGAGGAGACACTTCTGAGTGGTGCGCGCGCGTGGGAGAACGCGGCAAGAGAAGCGTTTCTGGGCGCGTATTGGGAGGCGATGGCAGCGCACGGCGAGTTGCTTCCCCCGCGCGAGCAGGCGGAGGTTTTGTTGTCGGCTTACGTGTTGGAGAAGGCGTTGTATGAGCTGCTTTACGAGCTCAACAACCGGCCACGGTGGGTTAGGATACCGCTGGCCGGGATTTTGGGGTTGTAGAGGGCGGAAGCTTGTGGCGATTGCGAAAGGCAAAAGCAGATTTCCTGTGGGAATGACAGAAAGAAAAGCGAGGGCAAAGGCAAAAGCAAAAGCAAAGCAAAGCCTGGGGCAAGAAGCAGATTCTCTGCGGGAATGCGACGGACAGAAAGGCAAGAACTTGACACGCCGGGAGTATCACTTTTGGGTCTATATTCCGGCTAGCCGCTCGCGGACCCTCTAAGTGGGCATGACCAACTCGCTTGTGCGGCGGACTGCGACACACCTGGATGGGGTGCCGGGGACTTTCACGGCGCGATACTCCGTTCATCGCCTTGTGTATTTCGAATACTTTCAGTATGTGCTGAGCGCGATCCGGCGCGAGAAGGAACTGAAACATTGGACTCGAGAGCAGAGAATTGAGTTGATCGAACGGGTGAATCCGACCTGGGAGGATTTGTATCCGAATTTGGTGGAGTTGGCGGGAGAGATGCCGAGCCTGAACGCTGTGCTGGAGGGGACGGCGAAGACGAGAGAAGCAGATTCCCTTCGGGAATGACAGAAAGAAAGGCAAGGGCAAAGGCAAAGACAAAGGCAAGGGCAAAGGCAAAGACAAAGGCAAGAGCAAAGGCAAGAGCAAAGGCACGAGCAAAAGCAAAAGCGAGAACAAGAACTAGCGCAGATGGCGACGGCTGATTCCATTTCCGATGTTGGTGGGGCTGCTCCGGGGCGAACCGGGTACGCCATGCTGGTGGTGCTTCCGCCGCTCGCCGATGAGCAGCTTGAGGGCGCCATCGGCCGGCTGACCTCGATATTTCCCGCGGAAGAGGTTGTGGTGGCCACGCAGAACGGTGTTCAGAAGGATGCGTTTGCGCCCTTGCACCTGGTGGAGATTCCGCCCACGCGAGTGGGGTGGACGCTGACGGCGATGGACTTTGCCAATGCAGCAGAACTCCAGCGCAAGTATGAAGCACGGAGCGTGCTGCTGGTGGGACCGGACGGAGGAGGGCTGAGCGCGGACGCGCTGCGCGAGCTGGCGTCGCCGGTGGCGAGCGGCAGCGTGGATCTGGCACTGCCGTATTACGACGTGCCGGCTAGCGCGGGCCTGATGAATTCCGCCATCCTTTACCCGGTTACGCGGGCGCTGTTTGCCACGCGATGCCGTTTTCCGCTTTCCATCGACCTGGGACTCTCGCCGAAGATGGCGGAACGGCTGGGCGCGGCGGCACAACGGCTACGCGCGCAAGGGCAGGATGACGCCATCCTGTGGCCCACGCCCGAAGCGGTGGTGGCCGGATGCCGGGTGGGCGAATATGACGTGGGGCCGCGAGTGCTGCCGCAGCCGCCCGACCCCGATATTCGCACCATCCTGGCGCAGGTGACCGGCTCGCTTTTTGCCGATGTGGAGTCGAAGGCGGCGTTCTGGCAGAGGCCGCGGCGTCTGCCGCCTCCGCGGCCAATTCCGCCGCCGCAGCAGAAGCCGGTGGTGGACCGCAGCTCCGAGGTTGCCTCCATGGTGGACGGCTTCCGGCTGGCCTACACCAACCTGCAGGAGATCTGGAGCCTGGTGCTGCCGCCGGCTTCGCTGCTGGGGCTGAAGCGCCTGACGGCGATGGAGCCGCACGCGTTTCGCATGCCGGAAAACCTTTGGGCTCGGATTGTCTACGATTTTCTGATTGCATTTCGCATGCGCACCATCAATCGTGGGCACCTGCTGGGAGCGCTGATTCCGCTTTATCTGGCGTGGGTGGCCGGGCACATTAATTTGACCAACGCGGGGACGGATCCGGAGCGGCATGTGGAAGCGGTGGCGGCCGCGTTCGATGCGGATAAGCCGTATCTGGTGTCGCGGTGGAGATGGCCGGATCGGTTTAATCCTTAGAACAGGGAACAAGGAGCCAGCGGAACCAGGGACCAAGAAAAGAGAAAAAGCAGATTCCCTGCGGAGAATGACAGAAAGAAAGGCAACGGCAAAGGCGGAGGCAAATGCAAAGGCAAAAGCAAAGGCAAATGCAAATGCAACTGCAAAGGCAAAAGCAGGTCCTTCGACTGCGCGGCGCAAAAGGCGCGCCGCTTCGCTCAGGATGACGGCCTTTTTAGTTTGGGTTTTTGCAGGGGATGACGGCCTTTTGATTTTGGGTTTTGCACGCCCGCTCATCGTTCGCCGCGGCGAACGATGAACGGGGCACAGGGAAGGAGGAACGATGCACACTCCGGCGCATTTTCATCTGGTCTTATGGCAGGCGGCCAAGGAGAGCCTGGCGACGCCGCCTTATGCCGACAACACCACGGTGTGGCGGCACATGTCCACGGCGCTGCATGACTCGGTGTATCGCGTGCTGGGGGTGCTGATGGCGGTGCTGCCGGGCATCCTTGCGTTTTTTGTGGCTGTATTCCTGTTCACGCTTCTGGGCATGGGCATATCCGCGCTGCTGCGGCGCGGCCTGAAGTGGATACGTTTTGACGAACGGCTGGCGCGGAACCGGACGGAGTGGACGCCGGCCAGCTCGCCCACCGAACTGGCGGCCCGCGGATCGTTCTGGGCCTGCGAGATACTGGGGCTCATCATCGGCGTGTCCGCGTTCGAAGCGTCCTACGCCTCGGCCAGCAATGTGCCGAATTTCCTGCTGCCCTACGTTGCGCGTGGGGTGGGCGCCATCGCGCTGCTCGTGGCAGGGACGATTGTCGCCCGCTTCCTGGCGCGCTCGGTGCTGATCAGCGCCGTGAACGCGCAGCTCCAGTATGCCCGCATTCTTTCCCTCGGCGTAAAGTGGCTGGTGCTGGTGCTGACCGCGGCCATGGCGCTGGATCACCTGGAGATTGGCGGAGGAGTTGTGGAACTGGCGTTCGGCATTCTTTTCGGCGGGATCGTGCTCACCCTGTCGCTGGCGGTGGGGCTGGGTTCGCGGGACATGGTTAGCCGGTCGCTGGAGAACCAGTTTGAGCGCTCGGGGGAAAAACCGGGAACAGCGCCAACACAGCCGCCGGGAGGGACTGGGGAGTTGAGGCATTTCTAAAGACAGGGAACAGGGAACACGGAAGGGCGCCCTCGCGGGCACAGAAGCGGGATGCGGAGCCTCGGTTCCGCATCCCGCTTTGTTTTCTACTCCCTACTCCCTGCTTTATGGATATATTCCGCGGATCTTCACTGCTTCCGCAACGCGGCCGATGCCCAGCATGTTGGCGGCGATGCGCATGGACTCCTTGTGTTCGGTGTGGATTTTAAGCACGTCGTTGAACGCGGTTGTCATCACCCGCTCCAGGCGGTTGTAGACGTCCTGCGCCTCCCAGAAGAGGTGCTGTTCGTCCTGAACCCACTCGAAGTAGGAGACGGTGACACCGCCGGCGTTGCAGAGGATGTCAGGGATGATGAAGGTGCCGGCGCTCTCCAGGATACGGTCGGCGGCGGGTGTGAGCGGGCCGTTGGCGGCTTCGGCCACGATGCGCGCATGAACAGTGGGTGCGTTGTCGGCGCGAACGGCGTTTTCAAGTGCGGCGGGGACGAGCACATCGCATTCCAGCGCCAGCAGGTTTTCCGGCGAAATGGGCTCGCTTTCCGGGAAGCCTTCCACTTTGCCGGTGAGGGCTTTGAGGTGAATGACTTCGGGGATGTTGAGTCCCTTGGGGTTGTAGATGCAGCCGTTGGAGTCCGAGACGGCGATGACGCGCGCGCCGGCCGCATGGAGGAGCTCGGCGGCGATGGAGCCGGCATTGCCGAAGCCCTGCACCACGACGCTGGCGTTCTTCAGCGGAATGTGCAGGTGCTGGCAGGCGCTCTGGATGGTGTAAAAGACGCCGCGGCCGGTGGCTTCATTGCGGCCCAGGGAGCCGCCCAGGCTGAGAGGCTTTCCGGTGACTACGCCGGGAACGGCGTAGCCCTTGATCATGGAGTAGGTGTCCATGATCCAGGCCATGGTTTGCGAGTTGGTGTAGACGTCGGGCGCGGGAATGTCCTTGTCGGGCCCGATGAGGGGCAGGATGGCGCTGGTATAGCGGCGGGTCATGCGCTCCAGCTCGCCCTGCGACATGTGCTTGGGGTCGCAGGTAATGCCGCCCTTGCCGCCGCCGAAGGGGATGTTTACCACGGCGCATTTCCAGGTCATCCAGGTGGCCAGCGCCTTGACCTCGTCGATCGTGACCTGGGGGTGAAAGCGGATGCCGCCCTTGGCGGGGCCGCGCGCGGTGGAATGCTGCACGCGATAGGCCTGGAAGCGGTGAATGTGGCCGTTATCCATGCGCACCGGTACGCTCACCGATAGAATGCGCTCGGGATACTTGATCATCTCCCGGGTGTCGTTGTCGAGGCCCAGAGCGTTGGCTGCGGAGTCAAAGTTCTCCATTGCGAGCTCATAGGCGTTTTCAGTCACCGTGGTCGTCAGCATGTTTTTCATTCCTCCTCGATACTTAAGCGCCCGGATTTCTGCCGGGCAGCGGCGTTTTCATTCATGCCCTCGTACCGGCGAGCGAAGCATACTCCTTCTCCGCCGGAACCGGCAATTGACAGGCCGGGACGAGCCAGTTGCGGTATTCCCGCAGCCGGCCCTGCACGGCATCGTTGTAAAGCTGCTGGATTCCCCGGGCCAAGGGGCCGATGGCGCCGTCCCGCACCGGGTGGTGGTTGATGCGGACGATGGGCGCGATGCCCACCGCGGTTCCGGTAAAGAAGACTTCGTCGGCGACCAGCAACTCACTGAGGTCGATGGAACGCTCGATGACATCGAGGCGCATCTCCCGGCGGGCGAGCTGCATGACGCAGTCGCGGGTGATGCCTTCCAGCACGTTGTCGTAGACGGGCGGCGTGAGCAGCTTGCCCTGGCGCACCAGGAACAGGTTGCAGGTGGCGCCCTCGGCCACGTGGCCGTCCTGGTTGAGCAGGATGGCCTCGTCGAAGCCGGCGCGGCGGGCGTCCTCGGTGGCCAGCACGCTATTCACATAGGCCCCGCAGATTTTGCCGCGCGCGGGGATGGAGTGATCCTCAATGCGCCGCCATGCGCTCACCCCGGCATGGATGCCGTTTTCCGCGTGCAGGTACTCGCCGAAGGGCAGCACCACGATGGCGAAAGCGTCCTGATCGTTGGGCAGCACGCCTATGCGCTCCGCGCACTTGTAGGCCAGCGGGCGGACATAAACATTGGTGCGCAGATTGTTGCGGCGCATCAGCTCCAGGGTGATGTCGGTCAACTGGCGGGGATTGAGCGGGACGGCGATGTGCAGGATGCCGCAGTTGCGCACCCAGCGCTCGTAGTGCTCCAGCGGGCGGAGCACAAACAACTCCTGCTGGGACTCATTCCAATGCGCGCGGATGCCTTCGAAAACGCCTGTGCCGTAGTGCAGCGCGTGGGTGAGGATGCCGACGCGCGCCTCGGCCATCGGGATGTACTGGCCGTTGAAGTAGACAATCAGGTTGGGATCCGCTTCCAGTTGCATGTTTCGCACCTCTCTAAAGGGCTCTCTCGCGCGAACGCGGAGAAAGCCGTTGCGGCTTCTCCGCGCCAAAATGCCGGCAGCCAACTTGCCGCCGGCATGCCGATTTCAAAGTATGGAGAGCAGCCGCGCTTACCGCAGCTTCCCTCTGAGCCCGCCGTATGGTCGGCCTTCGATGGAAGGGTGCGCAGTGACAGCCGTCACGCGAATCCGGGAGTCGGAATGTGGCTCTGGAGGCAGGAGTTATCCAACGGCTGGCGAACAAAAGTGAGGATTGGCGACCAGCCGGCCAGAGAGACCACAGTCCGCCCAAGGTGGCGTGTTCGGCACAGATCACCCAATCCAATGCGCTGTCATCCTGAGGAGCGCAGCGACGAAGGATCCGGGGTTGCTTTTAGGATCTGCGCACCGGCATTACATTTCTTCCGAGTTGCCCACGTCCATGTAAGTCAAAGTCAAGAGAAAAGCACAGAATTCCTGGGCGCGCACCGGAGGGCGCGCAATTGGCAAGAAGACGATGCGACGATTTTTTTGCGTGTTCCAGTTCGTTCAGCGTCGTCTTCTTCGAACTGCGCGACCTGGACGAAGAAGACCCGCTGGAAGTGAAGGCTTCAAATTACGGCCTCAATTACATTCGCCTGGATGGCAACGTGGGCTGCATGGTGAACGGCGCGGGCCTGGCCATGGCCACCATGGATATCATCCAATACGCGGGCAGCCGCCCGGCGAATTTTCTGGATGTGGGCGGCGGCGCCAACGAAGAGCAGGTGCGCCACGGATTCGAGATCATCCTGAGCGACGCCAATGTGCGCGCCGTGCTCATCAATATTTTCGGCGGCATCATGCGCTGCGATATCGTCGCCAACGGCGTGGTCGCCGCGGCGAAAACGCTCGGTATCAAAGTGCCCATCGTCGTGCGGCTGAAAGGGACCAACGTCGAACTCGGCCAGAAAATCTTGAAGGAATCGGGCCTGAACTTCGAGGTGGCCAACGATATGAAAGAGGCGGCGGAAAAGGTTGTTGCACTAGCGAGGGCCGATTGACCTTTGATCTTCCCACGGCCCGCAGGCTTGTTCTGAAGGTCTTAGCCTCCATGAATCCGGGAGCCACCAAGGATCTGGTTGCTATTGAAAGCAGCGTGGGGGCGTATTATGGCCTTGAACAGGGTCAGACTAGTCCAGGGCCCAGCCGCGACTCGAGAACTTGCCTCGGCCCAAACGGGTCAGCGTTGGTCTTTGAGATCATATGGGACTGCATTGTTCAAAGGATTCTCACACCCACTCACGGCAACAATGCAATTCTAAGGTTAACCGACTTTGGAGCGGAAGTAGTAAAGGAGCAGAGGTGGTCTCCCTACGACCCTGATGGCTATCTCAAGGAGCTGTCCGCCCAAGCGCCCACATTATCATCGCATTGTCGAATGTACGCTGCAGAGGCTTTGCAGTGCCTCCGGGGTGGTTGCTATCTAGCCACTGTTGTGATGCTCGGAGCTGCTTCGGAAGGGATAGTAATCGAACTATTTTGTCGCTTCGTCGCGGCCCTTAAAGCCGGCGGGGTTTCCGAGGCATCCAGCGTGGAGACCAAGATCGAGAAGGAGCAATCAGTCTACCGGAAGTATGAGGTCTTCAGGAAACACTTCGATTCACTCGCTAAACCGAAACTCCCGTCGGAACTCAGTGACGACCTCAACCTCCAGTTTGACGGGGTGTTCAATCTTATCCGGTTCTATCGCAATGACGCTGGCCATCCCACGGGACAAAAATCGACCGCATGAGCGCTTTCACAAGTTCCTAGTTGATTAATAAGCGTATTTATACTCAGGCTCAACGACCGCACCTCCCGCTTAATCCACTCAAAAGATGGGCCTGCGGATTGAAGACAGCGATAAACGCATCCATGGCCTCGCGGAGTTGACGCACGCTAGTGAAACAGCAATGA
>CAWBIG010000106.1:0-14545 GCA_963788435.1 uncultured Acidobacteriota bacterium
TAACCAATTGCTCATTTCGTCTCCATACTGGCACGCCGCGGAACTGCTGGACCATGGACGCGGAATGCTGGTGCCGTTTGAGAACCCGGGCGCCATTGCAACAGCGACAATCGCGCTTCTGGCCAACGATGAGGCTCGCCAGGCGATGCGCGAACGTGCCTACCTTTATGCTCGGCCAATGGTGTGGAAGCGGGTGGCGCAGTCCTATATGGAGGCTTTCCTGCGGGCGCGCTCCCATTGCGCGGAGCCGGTTTACGTGAGATGCGCCGTCCAGGCCGGCGCAAGTAGGGCCGAAAATCGCGTTGTTAACGCCTGAGCGATTCCAGGTCGGAAAACACATCGACATTTGCCGAGACTATGCCAGTGCTTGAATTTCAATGCTGGTCGTTTACAACCGATAATCGCTCTGTTGCCATATATGAGATTGTTGAAGGGGAACGATTCATGACTTAGGCAAGCGGAAGACGCGAAAGGAAGAGAGCGTTGTTTCTATAGAGCCGCAACTTGCGTATAGATCAAAGTTGCTCAACATACCGCGAAGCTCCGGGTCACAATAGGGTATGAACACGCTCTGGATCGATTTATTTCTCCTCATTTGCTTCGCAATACCCTATGCGGCACAGGGACAGGTTGAGGTAGTAGTGCACCATCATCACCGCTCCAATCTCAACCGGTAATCCGCCGAGGCTGCAAAAAGGCGGCTGTTACGCGCGATGCCCCGTGCTGGCTATCGGATGCGTGCGTCGTGTAGAGCAAGCTCTGTCGTCTCCCATTTCAGAAGATTCCGGAACTCAAGGAGACTACCTGAGAGATTCAAGAGTTGGTTGGCAAAATTGACAGAGCCTTCGAAGAATCGACAAATCGTTATCAAATTCAAGGACAAGAGAGGCTAATATCCAATGGAGCAATCAGTATTCGAACACGTGGGACAACAAATTGACGACACAACGCACAAGGCTGCACGGGCGGCATCGGCTGTTGCGGATGCGCTGGAAGACAGTGTCATAGCAGCTCGGCGCGTGGCAAGAGACGGCGCCGACGCCGCTCCGGAGCTTCTTTACAACACAAAGAGGCGATTCGAACGGCACCCCTTTGAAAGCGCCGCAATCACATTTGCGGCTGGCATTGCGACCGGAACAGCGATCGGCTGGATGATGAAACGGAGAAAGCCAGAGCAACGGTGCGAATAACCTGGAAGAGCATCCGAAAGCCTGAGTTGGTCTATGGGGTAATCCTGTCGACGACCTCCCGGTAGTTTTGGTCGGCACCGGCTTTGTATCCCGGCTTCGAGTTTGGAGCCTGGTCCGGGAATGGAACTCAGAAGATGGAAACACCGGATTCGAGTCATGCCGTCGGGGATGCTTCCGCAAGGGTAAACCCGGGCGCGCTTATTGCTCAAGATACACTTCCGTCTCCTGACGAGTCTCAAATCCCCGCAAAGGCGAAGCAACATAACATTCGCGTCTCTCCTGCTGTCCTCGAAGCGGCGGGGAAAGACGGGGATGACCTGCTCCAATCCCTGCGCACAGCTTCTACTGGCCTCACCCAAAGCGAGGCCGACTCGAGAGCGCGCGTAGCCGGGTTGAATGAAGTTGCGCAAGAGCGGCAGCGCGGCTGGTTCCTCAGTCTGCTGATCATCCTTCGAAACCCTCTGGTCATTTTGTTGGCGGTTCTATCGTCGATCTCCTTTGCCACGGGCGATTCGCGCGCTGGGTGCGTCATGGCAGGCATGATCGTGCTGAGCGTCACGCTCCGATTTCTGCAGGAGGCTCGTGCCGGCGCCGCAGCGGCGAAGCTCAAGGCAATGATCCACGTAACCGCGACAGTGGTCCGAGATGGCAAGCCGCAGGAGATCCCCCTACGCGACCTCGTTCCCGGAGACATCATCAATCTATCCGCAGGAGACATGATCCCAGGTGATGTGCGGATATTGTCCGCGAAGGATCTTTTCGTGAGCCAGGGAACGCTCACCGGAGAGTCGCTACCTGTCGAGAAGTTTCACGATGCCGACCCGCATGCCGCAAACTCTCCGGTCGAGCTCAAGAACACATGCTTCATGGGCACCAGTGTTCAAAGCGGCACAGCGACTGCGGTGGTTGTCGTTACAGGAGTTCGTACTTATCTCGGCACAATGGCGAGTTCCATCACGCAGGAAGGAACGCCAACAAGCTTTGACCAGGGCCTGAGCCGCTTCACATGGCTCATGATTCAGCTCATGGCGGTCATGGTGCCGCTGGTCTTCTTCATCAACGGGTTTACAAAACACGATTGGAAAGGAGCATTCTTCTTCGCGATGGCCGTAGCCGTTGGTCTTACTCCGGAGATGCTTCCTATGATTGTCTCCGTCTGCCTGGCCAAAGGCGCGCTCGCCATGAGCCGCAAGAAGGTAATCGTGAAACGTCTCAACGCCATTCAGAACTTTGGCGGAATGGACGTGCTCTGCACCGATAAGACCGGCACCCTCACTGAAGATCGAGTCGTCCTGCAGCGGCACTGTAATGTTGCCGGCCGAGAGACCGATGAGGTGCTTCGCGATGGCTACCTTATTAGCCATTTTCAGACAGGCCTGAAGAACCTGCTTGATACCGCAATACTGAATAGCTCCGATTTCCACGAACAGGCCCTGATTGAGAAGTACAAGAAACTTGACGAAATTCCATTCGACTTCACCCGACGCATGATGTCCGTGCTTGTCGAGAATCCAGAAGGCAAGGCAATCCTCCTGACCAAGGGCGCTCCAGAAGAGATCTTCCATCAATGCTCGCAATTCGAACTCGACGGGAAGTTGTCACCCATGGACCCCGCACTGATGAAGGGATTGAAGGACCAGTATGCAAGTCTGAGCAACGATGGATTCCGGGTCTTGGCGGTTGCGGTAAAGGAGTTGGCCGGAAAGACGTCCTGCGCAAAAGAGGATGAACACGATCTTGTGCTGAAGGGATATGTCGCATTCCTCGACCCGCCCAAGCCCACTGCTGCAACCGCGGTCGAAGCGTTGCACAAACATGGCGTGGTCGTGAAGATCCTTACCGGCGACAACGACCTGATTAGCCGCAAAGTGTGCCGAGACGTCGGACTTCTTGCCGACCCAATGCTATTGGGTGATGAAGTCGAGAAGATGTCGGACACCGAACTAGCTGAGGCTGCGGAGAAGACGACACTATTCGCCCGCCTCTCTCCCGCGCACAAGCAGCGAATTGTTCGTGTTCTCCGGACCAAGGGTCATGTCGTGGGATTCATGGGCGACGGAATCAATGATGCACCCGCCTTGCGAGCCGCGGACATTGGCATTTCGGTCGACACCGCGGCCGATATCGCGAAGGAGTCAGCCGATCTGATTCTTTTGCAGAAGGACCTGATGGTGCTACAGGGCGGTGTCATCGAGGGCCGGAAAGTCTTCGCCAACATCATCAAATACATTCGCATGGGAGCCAGCTCCAACTTCGGGAACATGTTCAGTGTGCTGGGGGCGAGCGCCTTTCTGCCATTCCTTCCCATGGCCCCGATTCAGATTCTGACCAACAACATGCTCTACGATTTCTCGCAGGTTCCAATCCCCAATGATGTGGTGGACGACGAACTGGTCGCGCGGCCACGGCCCTGGAATATTGGAGAGATCAAGCGGTTCATCCTCTGCATCGGACCCATCAGCTCGATCTTCGACTACACGACTTTCTTCGTCATGCTCTATCTATTCAAGTGCTGGGATCCATCTCGCGCCTCTCTGTTTCAGACGGGCTGGTTCGTTGAGTCCATCATGACCCAGACGCTCGTCATCCATATCATTCGCACGAATAAGATCCCCTTCTTCCAGAGCCGTGCAAGCTGGCCACTATTGATTACGACATTGACCATCATGCTCTTCGGAGCGTGGCTGCCGTATTCTCCGGTGGCCTCTTCGCTCGGCCTCACGCACCTGCCGGCGATGTATTGGCCGATCCTCCTGATGACGCTCCTTGCCTACACAGGCCTTACGCAAGGCGTAAAGGTTTGGCTGCTGAGGATGCAATGGATCTAGGAAAGAGCAAGTCAATCATTCGCCGAAGGGGAGGTTGTAGGTGATCATCGTTGAGGAGCGCTCGTAACGCTGGCTGATGGTCTTGAAGAGCAACTCGGCACCGGTTGCATACCCAGACCAATGACTATCGGGTCTATTCGCGCAATTCCAGCGCCGAAGCGATACGGCACGAATTGAGGCCAAGTTGAAAACCTGCAGAGTCTTTGACAGGTTTTGCGTCATTAGCTGAAAGGGATAACCCATCACAGCGAGGGTCATGGCCGCGCCAACGCAATGCCGGAATCCTGTGGACCACAGTCAACAAGAATTCTCAACAACTCCAGCGTTGCCGGCCGATGACTCCGTGGCGGACAATCGGGGTGGCGAAGGCGCGCATTGCCATGTGTAGGGGCAAGGCTGCTTGCATCGAAGGGCGGCTCGCGAACGCAGAGCTCAAGATGGAAGATGGCCAGTTTAACACCTTGCGAGGCCAAAGAGATGTGTGCGAACCGGCTCGCTTCCGCCTACGCGAAGCTTTTGGTCAGGCTGACGGCGCAGAAGTTCGACGGGACCACGCCTCAATTGCGCGCTAATATTCTCGCGTTCTATTCCGATCTTTCGCTGCCTATTGAGACCAGGAAAGCCCGGCACACTGGCACGCTGTTCTGGCCGATCCTAACCAATTGAAGGAGGCGCCAATTACGCCGCTCAATGACAATCCCGTCCCGTTTGCACACTGAGTTTCCCCGTTCCGGTTCAAGAAACAGGAGTATAAAGAGCGGATCCGAGCTGGTTGAGCCGTAAATGATTGGTTAGCTCAATGACGTGGTCCTTATAGCTCAGACATGGATAATACGAAGCAAATACAGTGGAGAGCGTAAGGATAGCTATACACGCCCTGCGACATTGTGAGAGGGCACCATCAAAGGTTTCGACGTCCTTATGGTGGCTGACGTTGCCGGATTGTTCTTAACGGCAACAGCGCATCCCACGCAACATAGGGAGCTTGAATCGATCGGGTCGCTGGTAATGAATTTCAACGAATTCTTCGATGCTGCAACGGTTGAGTCCAAAGAGGTGGGCAAATGAACAAAGATCGACTGAACGGAACGCTGGATGAAGTAGTTGGAAGCGCGAAGCGAAAAGCGGGCAAGTTGACCGGCAATGCGCGGCTCCAGGTGGAGGGCATTGCCCAACAGGCGAAGGGGAATCTTGAGAGCGCTTTGGGCAAAATCAAGGATCAAACCAATGACGCCATCGCGAAAGCCGGGGCACAGCCGAAGTCGAGACGGTAATTGAGCGTGGCAGCAAAGTGCTTCTGAGCCAACCAGCCCAGCCGATTCCGTTTGGCAACATTCGCAAAAGAGTGAGCGATTCTGCACAGACTTGGCAAGGTACGCGTGGAACCCTTGAACCGGGCGCGTCCTGCGCATCGCCATTCAGTCCTCGCAGCCTGGACCAACCTATCAGATACAGGCAATCGAAGGACGGCTGGCAAGAGGCTTTCCATGCGGACCATTCGGACTTTGATGGTGTTTCTGATACTGGCAATTCCGGCCGCACTATTCGGACAGATTGGAATCAGGGTGTCGATCGGTCCGCCTGCACTTCCGGTGTACGAGCAGCCGGTCTGTCCCGGCGATGGGTACATTTGGACTCCCGGCTATTGGGCCTACGACGACAGCATCTCGGATTACTACTGGATTCCCGGAACCTGGGTGCAGGCGCCGGAAGTCGGCTACCTCTGGACCCCTGGGTATTGGGGTTGGGGCGAAGGCGGCTATTTCTTCAATGAAGGTTATTGGGGTGAGACCGTAGGGTTCTATGGCGGCGTGAGCTACGGCTACGGCTACTACGGCGAGGGCTATGGCGGAGGCCGCTGGGACCGCGGACACTTCTTCTACAACCGATCCGAGAGCCACGTGGACGAAGCGATGATTCACAACGTCTACGACGAGCGGGTTGAGCACGGCAACGGAAGTCGCGTCAGCTACAACGGCGGAAATGGCGGCATCGTCGCGCGTCCGACCCAGCAACAAGAGGCCGCGGGAGGGGAAAGGCACATCGCTCCTGTAGCCGATCAAACCGAGCATGCGCAGGCTGCGCGGGCCAATCCCGATCTACGGGCCTCGGTGAATCACGGGAATCCGGCAATCACAGCGACTTCACGGCCGGGAGAGCTCGGCGAACGCGCGGCGCCTGCCAAGCAACCGGTCGAGGCATCAAGGACGGGAAGCGGAGGGGGTGCCAATGTTGGACGTGCACCTGTCCATCCCAATGATCTTCCCCCGATCGCTCGGCCCGCGCCGGTCAATTCTGGAAATGCAAAGGCAGACAGGCGTTACGAAAAGCAGCAGGATAAGCTGATCGCCAAACAAACCCAGGAGCGGCAAAACCTCCAGCAAAAGCAAGATGCCGAACACCGGCAGAAGCCGAATGCCTCACCGAAGCTGGAGCAGAAGCACCAGCAGCAGACTCAGCAGTTGGCGCAGAGGCACGCCGTACAGCAGCAGGAACTGCAAGCTCGCCAGCCTCAAGCGAGACCGCAGAGCCGTCCGAGATAAGAAACCGAATGTGAGGGAACTCTGTTTTCGGCCGGGCATATTCTGCCCGGCCATCGCTTTTGATTAAGATTCATCGGGCTATGTAATTCCTGACTGTCGCAAACGCATACCGTTGACCACGCAGGCTGGAGCGGCCTGGGGATCCCTAGCCGGTCCGAATTGCCTCGTGACGCGCTATGAGCCTCTTGTCTGAATCGATCCTGCGCAGACGCGAATCTTCCATATTCCGTAACAGACGCCGGCAACCATGACGCACACGATCCCGTAGAGCAGCGGAGTCGACCATTTATGGAGACTTCCCGACCAGAGGCGAACGATCCTGCGCCCGTACTCAACGCCAAGCCATGCGATGAACGAGTAGCGCATAGCGCAGGGTGCGCGAGGCGCCGTACACGGCCACGAAGCGTCTGCGTGAAACGCCCAGCGCACCGGCGGCGAGGATAAAGGGCAACAACGGAATAGGCGGTGGAAGCAACGCCGGAAGAAAGACGGCGAGAATGCGATGGCGCTTGACCCAGCCGACGATCCGCCCCAGGAGACGCGCAGGCACGTAGCGGCGCAGTGCCGCTTCTCCGCCTCTTCTGCCGACATTCCAGGTGGTGTATCCGCCAACGATGCTGCCCGCGATGGCAGAGGCAGCCAGTAACCACGGATCTCCACTGTGCGCCACCAGCCACAATAACAACAAGTCAGTGCTGCCTGGGAGGGGCAAAGGGATCACCGACGAATCGACGATCGCAACGAAAAAAGGCCCCACAACTCCGAGGTGTGTAAGCCAATGCGGCATCAGCGGCTGATGTGGGCCGGCCACGGAGTGTGGAACTGCAGGTCGTGCAAACGATCTCACAGCCACGTGGTTCTCCAACTACACGATATCCACATGGCAACTTCAATCATCAGATGCGGCCCAGAAACATTAGTACGACGACAATCAGCAGCGCCAACCCCAATCCGCCGGATGGATAGTATCCCCAATTCCTGCTATGCCGCCACTTGAGCACTGCGCCGCAGAGCGCCAAGACCAGAATCAGGACTAACACAATGCCGAGCATTTTCCGCTCCTCTTCCCGCAGCGCAACGCCATGCGCATTGCCCGATCTGAGGGAGCCGAGACGTACGCCGTATGGCTGCGCCATGAGCATCTTGCCAGAGTGGAAACCTGAGAGGATGGTCACATTTGCTCGGAATCGAGATGAGACGCCAGTCCGTCTCAAATAAAGGCCGCGCGGGATTATCACGGGGCCGCGATCATCGCGGGGTTGCCGGAAAACGGCTGTCTTTACCGGGCATGGCGTCTGTTGAATTCGACTACACCTGCCAGTCAAGCCCAGTGCCTACAGGTTTCGCTGAGTCCATTTCACAAGGCCTTCAAGAGAATCTCTTCAAAGTTGAGCAAGATTGACCAGTCACGCTTTTGTTCCCTTCCGATTTTGTTGGAGAGGAGTCTCTCGCATCGATCGTCGGCCGGCGCCTGGCGACCGCTACTGCCGTGGGCGCTTGCACAGCGCTCAAGATCGACAGAAGCGAGATGATTCGGGTGATGCCCGACGAGCCTGCATTCGCCGACCTATTCCGCAGATTCCTGCTTGCTCGAAGCATGCGAACCCAGGCCGATCTTGTCGATCAGCTTTTCAACTCCTGCGAAAAGCGCCTGGCGCGGATTCTCCTGTTGATGCCGGACTTCGGCAAACAGGGCGAACCGGAGACCTTCATTCCTCCGGTCACTCAGGGAATATTGGCGGACATGATCGGCACCACCCTATCCCGCGTCAGTTTTTTGATGAATCGCTTTCGCTAGCCCGGTTTCATAAGCTATAACGGCCGCATCCAGGTACACAAGTTGCTGCTGAATGTGGTCCTGCTCGATCAATTGCCTGACCACAACGCGCGGAAGCCAGCCATTCTTCCGATTTCGTAAGCTACTTCGACTGCTCAATACTTTGCGCATGCACGATAAATCGTTTCGGAGCTGCGCCAATAAAATGGAAGGGATAGCAGGTTACGAGAGTTATAGCGGATTTAGCAGAGGGCGCCAGGACTCCGATATCGCCAGGAGCGACAACTTGCACCCAATCCACCTCGTAGCGTGAGAGGCCTGTCGCGGTCCGAATCTGGATCTGGTCTCGGACTCGAATGTCCTTCAGGCTGCGGAAAAATGTGTCTCGATGTCCAGCAATTCCGATGTTCCCCGACTCTCCGGGAAGGGCAGTACCTTCAATGTGTCCAACGCCGAGTTCCAGGGTCTTCGAGGTAGTGCCCTCGATGATTCCCACCATCATCCCCAGCCTTGGAATCTCAATGCGGCCCAGGACATCGCCCTCCTTGGCCGACGCCGTGGGCAGGCCCACGTTGTGTTGCCCCTCCGACTGAATCTGTGCTACCAAAGCGGTGTTTGCGGCCTCCTGGTATAGCTTTGCGTGGAACGCGGTCAGCGCAACATAGGAGAGTGCAAGGGCGCCGGTGATGAAAAGAAAACTCCGCGTCCAGCGAAGAAAGGAGCAGCCTCGCATTGTGAATTCCTGTTCTTCAGGTGCGGTGATCATGGCTGAGCGCCGTTGCTTCTGTTCTCGGGAGCGCCTGGTGGCACGGAGTACCCGGCCCGTGTGCGCACTGACAAGCGCCCACGGTTACCCGCTCTCGCCTTTACCACGATGGCTCGATATTTCCCATCGTGCGATGCAATCGCAGGGACATAGGTCAGGGTGTATTGATTGCGGATATCGTGAGCGATTCCTTCGCAAATAGCGGTAATGTCTTTGGAAGTGGCGGGAAAGAATGCTTCCCCACCTGTCTCGCTCGCAAACCGTTTCAGCACACCAGGGTTTTGATCGCCGTCCTGTTCGTCGAAGATGCCGATCGCGTAGATGATTGCGGGAGACCGCCTGGCCATCTCGAGCACCTGCGCCAAGGTGAGCTTGCTGGCATTGTCGCCCCCATCGCTGATCAGGATCAGCACTCTCTTGTCGTGGTTGGCCTGCTTGAGATGATTGAGAGCGGCGGCAATTCCGTCGTATAGCGAGGTTTGGCCAATCGCCCTAATGCCGGAGAGAGCCAGTTGCAGTTGCGCCTGCTGATCGGTAAACGGCATGTCCGGCGGAAGGCCAAGAGAGACGCTGTCATTGAAGTTGACCACAAACATCTGGTCCTGAGGATTGCTGGAGCGGGCGAATGCCAGTGCGGCGGCAATTACATCACTTCGCTTCGGTCCCATGCTCCCGCTGTTATCCACCAGGATGCCAACTGCAACCGGGATATCTTCGTGGCTGAAATTCCTGATCTGTTGGAGTGCCCCGTCCTCATAAACCTGAAAATCGTCTTTGCCGAGGCCGGAGACAAGCGCATCGTGGCGATCGAGGACCGTTGCGCTGAGGATCACCAGATTTGCATTGAGCTTGAGGGTGTACTCGTCGCCTGAGTCGCTCTGCGACCGCTGTGGCACTTGTGCTCCGCAAACAAAGGGCGTTACAAAAAGCCCAATGAATGCACTGAGGCACCATCGCGCTACTGTATTGTTCGTGCGGATAGGAATGCGGGCAATGAGGGTTCCGGTAGACTTACCGGTCGCCTTTCTTTGATTCTGTGTCGCGCTTGCTGTCGCCTCGGTCATCGCTTCCCATTTCATTCTGTGCCCGGTGAAGCAATTGCCCCGGTCGCTCCGGCCGGGTCCACCGGGGAGGCGATACTGGCGTACCGCCTCCCTCCTACTTCTCGGTGCTGGCCCGACTTGAGGTGCCGGTTCATCCTCTGCAAGCGCGCTAGACGTTGTGCTTCAGAAAGCCTGAGAGAACAAAGCCGCCGCCGAGAGTCAGCAGGCCAACCAGCCCGATAAGGGGCAAATTACTGGCGGTCTTAGGCAGCGTGGCGACGGTGGCGGCGACTTCCGGCTGAGGCGCCAGGGCAGGCGCCGGAGGAGCCTCCACAACAGTCGCAGTTTCTACCGGTTCGCCGGCCGGGGTGATTGCCTCCACGGGCGCAGCCGTCAATTCCTCAACGGTGGATGATGCCAGCGCGACCGGTGTGGAAAGAACCACCTCGTTATTTACCTTTGCCAGTGCGATGGCTCTGGGCCTTTCATAAACGAATTGCTCTCCCCATTCATGGCCCGGATAAAACCACGCCTTCAGGGCCTCAGGATCTCCAGCCGGCCGTTCACGGAAAGTCATAACTGTTTTTTCAGTGGTCTTCAACCGAAGGTTGGGGATTGCGAGGATGGTGGTGAACACGTGGGTTCCGTCCTCGCTTAGGATTTGAACGATGTGGCGGTCCGAGTGTGAATCCATAAGCTGGAAGATGTAGGTTCCCGCCGGCAGAATGTGCTGGCCGACGCCGGGGACTTCGACGGGCCCGCTGAAGGTGATGATCGTCTTATGGTCACGCTCGTCCGCCGTGGCTTTCGGCGCAGCGACTAAACAGAGCAAGGCAACGCACATTCCTGTTGCTAATCCTTTGAACAAAGTCATGTTTCTCCGCAGTTCTCACCGATTCACTGCCACGGCTGTTATTATGCGGCCTCTTTATGCTGTCGGCATCACTAGTGATCGCACGCCGGAGAATCCGGCCTCCTGGGATCCGTGGAGTGTCATTTCAATTACCATTGTGGTCGAAGCTTCTCCAGGTTGCTGGTCAATAATGACCGCGGCGTCTACCAATTAGGGTCTAATCAACGGTTCGCGTACGCACCCGAGAATCTGCGGCTCAACCATTGTGGAGAGTTTAATGAATGCCTTCCATTGCTTGGAGCCTTGAAACGATCTCTTCGATCCTCACCACTTTGACGGCCTATTTCTCTCCCCAAACCTCAAGCCTGCCTCAGTATTGCTCGCGTGATCGAGATACTGTGATGCTCGCTTGGGTCGAAGAACGAAACCCTCTACTATGGACCTTCAGTGCATACAGAGCGAGTCGTGGGCGATCCTTCCCCAACCCGTTCCGCACTGAAGTTGGGTCATTGACGAATACGCGGTAATGCGACGTGCGCCGGGATAAACCGAAGTGTTGTAGGAGTGCAAGTCCCTGCAGGAAAGGAAATAGCGAATCCATCTTGACCTCTAGTCTTGCGTTACACACCGCGAGGTGTGTGGCGAATCGTAGATCGAGGCATCGGTGGGCCGGGTGATTGAGCTTCGAAAAACCGCTAGATCAGGATGCCTACTCCCTGTCGAGTAGGTGGAAGGCAATACGGTAGCTGCGTTACACGCGAGCAGTTGTCCGGTCCTGCGTGTTCGTTAGAGCCCGTGCACGCTGAGAAATCAACATAGACGAGAACCGGGAGATCTCCAGTGCGCCTTTGGGATTATGCGAAGGCCGGTCCGTGAAGGCCCAAAGCCGTACGACGGACGTGCACGTGCTGGCGTAAATC
The DNA here is from genome assembly GCA_963788435.1 of uncultured Acidobacteriota bacterium. Taxonomy (GTDB): domain Bacteria; phylum Acidobacteriota; class Terriglobia; order Terriglobales; family Acidobacteriaceae; genus Telmatobacter. Next base: position 11,921 of record CAWBIG010000106.1, read on the forward strand.
CGGTGTCCAGACAGGGCTATCTCTTCGCACCGGATCGGTCCGAGTGCACGGGAATTCCGCTGATGAGGCTCTGAAATTCCGTGAGGCGTTTGCCCAGAATCACCACGCCTTTGGACGTGATTTCATATTCGCGAATATCCTTGGCATGATTGCCACCCCGCATCTTGATCACCACCATGATCTTGCGAAGCTGGCCATCGATGGAGACATACCGCAGCCGGACAATGTCATCGCAAAGGAACGAGATCGAGTAGGTGCTGAACGGGAATTCGGTGAAAGACTCATCCACCTCAACCGTGCTCAAAATCGTTACCCCGATTCCTGTCAAAGCGAAGATCATCCGGTAAAGCGATTCGCGAAAGTCGGCGCGGAAGCCCGGCGACAGAGCCATCTCAAAGCCGGCCAGAGAATCGATCACCAGGCGCTTGGCGCCTATCTTCTCCACCGCGTCCAGAATCGATTGCATCGTTTCATCCACCGACAGGTCGAGGGGACGGAGATAGAGTATGGAGAGTTTTCCGTCCTTCTGCGGCGTTTCCAAATCCAGACCCAGGCTGGCGGCCCGCTCCGCATAGGCTTCCGGGCGCTCCTCGAAAACAGCCACGATTCCCGGTTCTCCCCGCGTTACGCCCTCTGCAATGAATTGGGTCGCAAGTACGGATTTTCCCGTTCCCGAGGAGCCGGCTATCAGCACGCTGTCGCCTTCGCGCACTCCCCCATCCAGCATCTTGTCCAACTCCGGAACGCCAAAAGAAAGACGCCGATTGCCGGGCGGGTTCCTCTTGCGCGCCGTCAACCCAAACGTTCGCGAAAAGGCTTGCAATCCGGCATCCGTTATGCGGAATGTGTGCAGCCCAGGCACGGAATCCTGGCCGCGCAATTTTATGATCTGCAACTTCCGCACAACGGAATTTCGCTCCGCCGTCTGCCGCAGCCAGAACAGCCCGTCGGCCACAGTAAAAATGGGGTTGTCGCGCATCTCTTCCTCCGCGTATTCGCCAATCAGGAAGGTCGTAGCCTGCCAACTGGCTAGAGACAGGGCTAAACGCTGAATGAACGATTGCAGGTCCATGTCGCTTTGCGGGTTCAGCACCATGGTCCGAAATGAGTCCACAACCAACACGGAGGGGTTGGCCTTTTCAACTTCCCTGGTGATTTCTTCCAGCACCGCAGCCAGGTCAGCCTCCAGAACCACCTTGCTCAGGTTCACGAAGCGGATGGAGTCTGGCAGCTTGGCGGGGTCGAAGAATGTGTACTGCTGCTGGTATCGCAACATTTTTATGGCGGATTCGCCCAGAACTGTAAAGTAGATAGCCGGACGCTCCGGGGTGGCATTGGCAAACACAAACTGGTGAGCCAGCGTCGTCTTGCCGCTTCCGGGCGCGCCCGCGATGATGTTGAACGAGAATTCGGGGAGACCGCCGCCCATGATTTCGTCCAGGCCCGGAACTCCGGTGGGTAGTTTGTTGATCTTCACTTTGTCTTGGGTGCTCATCCTTTTCTCCCGTTCTCGAAACCGCAATCGTCGAAATCTGCATCTGGCCAGGTAATCCGCAGCAGGCTGAACGTTGAGGCTTCACCTAGCAAAACATGAAGCAGATCGATGATTCCGGCAATAAGAACGATTCCCGCTTCACTCGCCGGGAACTCGCCGGCCTGAACCTTGTCGACGTCCCATCGATGTTCAATCTCGCCGAAGCCCTGTAATCCACCGTCCGCGGAAACCCGCACCCCGCTAAGGACGGGAACTTCTGTCCGGGCCAGCGCCAGGGCGCGAGAAGCGAGCGAATGAAAGCCTGTAACTCCGGCAAACTCACCAAGACTTCCACGCAACCTCTCATACACGCGAATGGTTGCCGACTCCTGGGGTCCGGAGCTACTGGCCGCAAAGGCTTCGTAAGAAACCCTCCGCCCCCTGGATCGCCGACCTTGCTGGACCCCTTTTGACGTTGACTCTTGCGGCCATCGGTCTCAAGCCGCAGGCGCGCCCCACGGGTCAAAGCCCGGGGGGCGACGTCGATGGCGGATCGAATTCCAACCCGGTCCTCGGTTGGCTTGAGGACTCCATCTACGATCGCATTCTGAAGCGAATCCAGGCTTGGGTATGGCCGGCTTGCGACCGCTACAGTTGGGCCGCCATTCAGCAGGGAGCTCGCTATGTCCTGGCCGATGAGAGGGCCGTGGGGCGGGTTTCAGATAAAAAGTTTGACGTCGTGAGCAAGTGGATCGAGAGCTTGCCCACCGACGCGGACTCGCATACGGATCCGAACAACAAGGGCGCGGCCCTCAAGTACAGGGCCTAGTACACCGCCCTTTCCGACCTTTTAAGCTGGTGCCAATTCAATCAGCTCCGCAGCGGCTTGGAACGGGCGGCGAGGGAAACGCAATCGTGAAGCTCTCGCAACAGTTCGGCGTCGACCCCGAGCTTGCGGAGCAGCTTGAACAAGCGCACGTGCACACACTTGAAGATCTTGCCAATGTCGCCGACCTCAGAGAACTGAGCGCGCGTAGCCAGGCTCCCCTTCAGCCCCTCAGCGCTGGCAACCGGCGGCAAAGTTGAAGGTGGTCGCACTCCCCGCCGCCGCGGGGCAGTCAAATTGCTCGTCGCCTTCACGGCCGTTTTGC
>CAWBIG010000107.1:0-10412 GCA_963788435.1 uncultured Acidobacteriota bacterium
CTTCTTCTCCATCTGGCGCCGACGTATTGCTCTCTGCCTCATTGCAATCCCCTTGGCTGCCGGGGTCGTCAGATGGTCTTCAGCACGTCACTTCCGTCCGATTGTCCGGCGACCCGTGCCAGAAAACACTATGAAACTGCGAATCACCTCAAATTCACTGCGTCTCCGCATCTCCAAATCCGACCTGGCCCGATTCATGCAGTCTGGCCGAATCGAAGAGACAATCCGCTTCACTGCAGACGCAGCCGCAAAGTTCTCCTTTGGTCTGGAAAAATCTGACACTCTTCGCACCATTCTTATCCGCTACCAACCACAGATTTGTCACTGTGTTGATTCCGGCCAGTGAAGCCCGCGATTGGGCCGATGGGAATCAGGTGGGAATCTATGGCGACGTCGGTATTGGAGCTTCCAGGCTGGCCGTGATCGTCGAAAAAGACTTTGCCTGCCTCGACGGAACCGACCGGGACAATCTCGATACCTTCCCCAATCCACAGAAGCATGCCAACTGCTAAGATGCTAGAGCCGTCTGATGAAAAAACACCGGAAACCTTTCGGAGCACTCGTCAGCCGATGCGTCCAGCTTTTTCATCAGCTCAGGCATGGCGAGAGTTTTCAGGGAATTCTTGTCGTCCTTGGGCTTGGCCTTATCGGGTGTCGCTTCCCATTTATGGTTGTTCTCCTGTTGCTTGCTCCGTTTGCTGGGGAATTGCCTCCATGTGGAGCGTGATCGAGAGTCTTTCCGTCAACTAGTTCTACCTTAGGTGACCGTACCGGTCAATGCTGCCGCCACGAAAGAAACGGTGGTGCACCATGGTCTGAACAAGCAGGAGAATAGCGACGACAGAGGCGAGCAACGGTCAACAGGTACAAATCTGAAACCACCACCGATCCGCCCGGAATCGAGTTTGGCCCGAAGGCTTGCTCATTGGTTCCGTAGATCTTTTCGCGCAGGAAACCAATCGTCTGAGTGGTGCTGAGATTCGTTTTGAGCGTAAGGCTATTGATGATGGAGAAAACCTGCGCCCCTGCATCCAAATGCTGCGTGAAGCCGGGAACGCTGGAATAGGAGTAAGGCGATATCGTGGGATCGTGCTGATAATAGTATTTGGCCGCGACAGCGTCTCTGGTGCTGGGATTGTAATCAAGATCGGCGACAGCCATGTCGGCCTGAAACAGTGCGGTGCCCGGCAAGAACGCGTTGTCGATGTGCGCAGCGGTGGGAGCGGCGCCGTGCAGTGCGTCATTGGGAATAAGCCACTTGCCTGGCTCGCCGGGCAGAGCCGGCGAGTTCAGCAGAGCCAATGCGGTACGGTCAATCTGCCCTCCGTTCAGGCTGGTGCCGAACGAAGCATTGGTGATCGCGGCAATGGCCGAAGCCGATCGGTCGTCGGACAGACCAACCGGAACGTCGAGTGCCGTGTCTCCGAGTTCCTGATCGGACGCGCGAATGTGCTGATAAGCAATGAACCCGAAGAGTTTGTCCTTGACGATTGCGCCGCCCAATGCTCCGCCCAGCGTGTATCGATGGAGCTGAGGCACCTTGTCGTAGCTGGGGATGTCAGGATCCTGCTTGAAGAAGAACGGCGCGGCGTTCAGCCAGCTCGTGCCGCGGTTCACATAGGTCGTGCCATGCAAAACATTGGTGCCCGCCGCAGTGTCCATGTCAATGTGCGCGCCGGAAGTGGAACCCTGCTGGGCGTCATACATTGAGGAATTCACCTGCACTTGCTGAAGAGTTTCAGGAGCCGGCGAAGGGATCGCATCGCCGATGGAAAGATAAACCGACGCCACCGATGGAATGATTCCGCCGGCCCCAGTGCTGGAAGACACGCCAGTGCTGTTGATCACGCGCGCGGAAGGCATCTGGCTGGTGCTCTTGCCGTTGAAAAGATTAGTTGTGTCCACCCCGTTCAGCGAAAAACTGTTGCTCGTGTCGCGCTGCCCGTTGGCCCAGATGGGCGCATTGCCCAGCCCACTGTTGGCCCCGGTCCCGCCGGAGAGCTCCGCGTTCACTCCCGGAGAAAGAATGGCCACCCCGGTAAAGCTCCCCGTGGGCAGCGGCACCGCATCAATCTGCGCATTGTCCATCGTGTAACCCACGGTGGTATCAACCGCGTTCATCAGTGGTTCCGCGTCTACCTCGATGGTCGTGGTGGTTTGGCCCACCTTCAGTGCGGCGTTGACGGTCGCAGTCCGGTCGGCCTGCACGCCGATATGCTGCGTCTTCTGCACTTCAAAGCCATCCGCCATGTACGTGAGCGTGTACATGCCAATGGGCAGATTTACAAAACTGTATACTCCCCCCCCATTGCTCCTCACCGTGCGTGTGAGAGAGGTCTGTTCCTCAACCACCGTCACCACTGCATTGGGGATGACGCTTCCGGACGAATCGGTCACCTCTCCCGTGATACCGCCGAAAGTCTGTTGAGCTGGGCTCTTCGCGGAGCATACCCACAGAACAACTGCGGCGGCGAGGAGCAGACCGGGAAGTGAAGAAAAAAAGCTGCGTGCGGATATTTTCAATGGACTGGCCTCTGAAGAATGGATTCTTGACGATCCGAAGAACTGATTAAGACCCTTGATGTCTGGTTCTGTGGGTGGAGCGTCCTGAAGCGGAGGTATATACAGAGAATAATTACAAAGTATTGACTCGGCGATGGAACTCCATTGGTTTCGTATAAGGAATCTGGCGAATCCCGATGATTTCCTGTGCAAATCACGTGGATATTTTGAGAATCGGAACGATGGGCGAGACCAGCGTGGCGGGCAATGTCACAGCAGCCGCTTTGGAGCCGGATGCCGTTTCTTGCGGCGGTGAGGTTGGTCTAAAGATGGCGAGCCAGGTTTGGCCGCCGTGCGTAAGTGAGCGCGAGCAAGAAGCCGGCTCCCAGGCACGCCAGGTAAATCCACGGAATCCGGGCGTGCGCCGGATCGGATGCGGACCGCAAATCGAAAATGGCAATGAGCACAATTACGCCGACTGTCGCGGCGCTCGTGATCAATACCCACGCGCGTGGACTCTGAGATCCTCGGTCGACAACCAGAACCGCGACTGCAACCAGGGCATAGGCGGTCAGAAATCCGAAAACCGACAGCGATCCGGCAAGATCGTAGATCTCAAATCCGGCCCATCCCTTCACAGCCATGCCTGCAGTTGCGCAGAGGATGAGCGCGGAGACTACGACGATGGCCGGACCAGGGGTCCCGTGCACGCGGCTCGTGCGCCGTAGGATGCGTGGCGCCATGCCGTCGTGAGACATGCGCAGCAAAACGCGGGCGGCCGCCGTTGTGCACGCTAGCACGCATGCGAACATGCTGATCAGCGCGCCAGCGTCGATTGCAATGCCCAGCACAGACACGCCGGCCCTGTCTGCCAGAAGGTGCAACGGGCTGGTCGCCTGGCTCAGGTTCGTTGACATGCCGCGGAATCCCAGCACCTCGGAGTAGCAGCAGAGCATGAAGAACACGCCGGCGATCAGCGCGGATTGGAGTACGGCGCGTGGAATCGAACGGAGCGGATCGCGTGCCTCAGCACCCAGGGCCGTGGCGCTCTCGAATCCGACAAAGCTGAAGATCGAGAGCACTAGCGCCGGACCAAAGGCGGAAAAATGGACATCGCGCAATGTGAGCTGATCGGCATCGATGCGTACTCCATAGCGCATCACCAGCACAGCCAGAACAATCAGGACCATCGCCATCGAAACGATCTCGATCCACAGCATGACCTCGGCAGAAAGCTTGACATCGCGATAGGCGATCCATGCGGCGCCGGCGCAAACAACTGCCAGGGTCAGGATGGGATTTGGCGTCCAGAGAAGTGCTTGCCGTGCAAGCAGCACCACATAATAAAGTGCGCCTCCGGCCACGGAGGCGGCGGTGGCAACGTACGCAATCAGCAGCCCCCATGCGGATATCGCCGAAACTGGAGGCGGCAGAACCTGCGCGGCGTAGCTATAGAGCGAGCCGGGAGAAGCAGTGGCGCGCGCGAAGCGGCCGATGCAGATGCCCACCAGCAAAATGACGCCCGTTGCCAACAGGTACACCAGCCACGCTCCGTTGCCGGCCAGGGCAAAGACCAGCGGGATAGTGAGCGATGCAGAAGTGGACGGCGCAATGGCTGAGATGGATTGCGCCAGGGTCTCCACCGGTCCCAGGGCGTTGCGGTGCAGAGCATAGTTCTGCGGTGCGTGCGGCACGAGTTCGTCCACGGTGTGCGTCTGATTCAAGTGTCCTCACGGTCTTCGTTCGTCACGGCGGATCGATACTCGGCGGGATCGGAGAAATGTTGAGTCGCGCTTCCATCGCCCGGACCGATGAATCAAGGAATTCGAACAGGCGCGAAGGGTTTGTCCGGAGTCGCGGCTCCCGGGCCGAAGGCGAGCCCGGTGAAGAAAGCGGCCGGGCGGAAGCGGCGCCGACTGCGCGCGGAGGCCGGGGGCGGATCGCCGAGCGGCTTTCAGGTTCTCGGCGCACATTTCGCACACCGGGCCAGTCAGATCGTCGTTTCTCTCGCAATCTTAGCCTATACGGAAACGGCTGGACGCGGCTGGAAAGGTCTATGGCGGAGAGGGAGGGATTCGAATTGACGATTCGTCGCAAATGGTTGATCCGCTGAGACTTGCGCTAACTAATTGATGCGAAAAACTTTCCTTGGTGTCCACAATTTCCATTAAATTTATTTGCTCCACGGTTTGGGACTAATTTCGGTACATTCGGGACACCATGGACACCAAGAAACTTTCAGAATTTGGTGGGCTGAGAATGTAGCATTATCCGCCAGGAGAATCGGGAGTTTCTGTGGCGTCTATTGCCCGAAGTGGAGAATCAGAACTACCCCTAAAGTTAGCACTCAGGCGACCAGTCCGGCAAGAAAGCGCCAGCTTGGGTAGTGTCCTAATTTGAAATCCACAGCCTCACACCTCCTGAGTGGCAAGCAACTTGCCGCGAATGAACTCCGATCTGGTTTGGCCGCTGGCCTTTGCCGCTGCCTCAATCGTCCGCAGCTCTTCCGCAGTCACACGGATTCGCAGCATTTCGCCTTTGGCACTTCCCTTGGGGAGTCGGGGCCGTCCGGCCTTCTTAGTTTGCTTTTTTGGGCTCAATGCTTCTGAACTCCTGTACGATTGCCGCCCTTACAGCGGTCTGGGGTGAGATTGCCGGGGGGATGTGCAAGACGGTCACATGATGCTTAGGGTGGGCTGGATCGTCCGTAGTGTGCGACCAGGCATAGACCTTATCGGCCTTTGGATGCCCTTTCAGCTTGAATACTTCGACCACGCCATCCCAGACAACCTGCCCTTGAAAAGATTCGGTGACAGGCACACTTTCGATATGCTTGGCTTTGCCGCCATGCAACTTGTGGATGACCGTGCGCAGTTCTGGAATGTGATTGGTTGTCATCTCAGTCCAGTTTCCTTGCAACAAATTCCAAGTAGACCTTAAAGCCTGCCTGTTTCTGGAAGTCGTCTGTTGCTAACCTGCTCAGAAGCAAAGCGAGAGCATGGAACATGGGCGATGTTTCAACCGTAAGCTCGCTGATGTTCCATGCATGTTGTTTGGGGCACACATACGGAGCCCTATTGAATTCCGCAAGGGGAATAGATGTCCGAGTTTTGCAGGTATTGCACTCGAAAACGACCGCCTTGATTTCCTCGAATCCGACTAACAGCCGGTGCTCAAATGTCATGCGGATGCCTCCTGTTCTTCTATGCGGGCCATGCGGTAGCCTCCACCAAATCCCCTACGCTCCAGAACGTTCCAGTGACGCCAGCGGCCATTGCCGGGGTGCAGCGGAGCGTATTGTGACGCTTCACAAAGTTGTAATAGGCAAAGTGCAAACCGACCGCAGCCTCGAAGTTTTCCATCTTCTTTGAGAATGCCAGAGTGAGGCGGGTCAAACGGCGCATGTGAAGGCGAGTCGTTGCATTCAGCCGCTCGATGTAGCTGGTCGAAATCAGGTCGTAGTTGGGATTCCCGGCAATCACGTTCTTTTCAGAGGATACAAACTCGGGAGCGCTGTACCGGCGATTGTTGGTCGTTTCCTCGAATCCGTAATTCTTGATGATCTGCGCATAGTCCACATCCGCGCCAAAGGACTGCTCAATCGCGTCCACATAGGCTCTCAGGCCGTCCGTGGAAATCTGGACCCGTGTACGCATCCGAGAGGCTACATCGGCTACAAAGGCGTTTGCCGTGGCTGCATCGCGCTTGCCAACCTTGAAGGTCGGGACCAACTTCGTTTCGGCGTCGATTGCGCAGAACGTCCAAACGCTGCCAACGCTGTCTTCACCTTCCTTCACATTGCGGTCCTTCTTTCCGACAAATCCCCAAATCTCATCCATCTCCAGACGATTGCAGGAAAGATCGACCATCTTGAAGTCCATGAGAGCCTTGCATCCCTGTCCGACCTTAACCCCAAGCCGCATGATCGTATCCCGGTGAACGCCAGTCATGCGCTCGATTGAGCGGATGCTAGAACCCTCTGCCAAGGCTGCGATGATTGCGATTTGCTTATCGGTATTGAGGACGTTTGCCATTGCTCTCTCCTGATGTATTTAATGTACCCCAATAATCATATCAAGTCAAGATATTTTTGGGGTACAATGGCAGAATTATGCTGAAAAGAATGGCGATTATCGCTGGAGTTGTTCTGAGTGTGGCAGCTATTTTCATGGCCGTTTACTACCAGCAACACAACGCAATAGGAAAGGACTATCGCCTCAAGTGTGAGCAGGAAAGCCTCCCATCCTCGACTACGGCTAGCCTCGTATGCAAGATAGAGTCCATTAATGAGACAGAGCAGGGCAAGCCCGCACTTCAATGGTGGAACATACTCATAGCATGGCCCGAGGGAATAACTGCTTGGCTGATATTGGGCACGTTGGGGGCTATCGTCTGGCAATCGTGGGGAACGTGGAAGGCTGCGAAAGCGGCGGGAACTGCCGCTGAGGGTGCCAAGGAGAGCGGAGAAGCATTCATCAACGTGGAGCGGGCATGGCTGGAGGTCACTATGGGGACCGCTATCCTGTCTGCGGAAGGGCTCGATCCGCATAAGCAGAGAATCGCCTTGGTCCCGACGGTCATAAATCAAGGACGGACTCCAAGCCGTTTGACGAAAATGTACTTGAGGGCGCATCTCTGCGAACTCGGGAAGGAATTGCCAGAGCATCCCTCTTACAGTTTGGATGCGGAGGGTAGCGCTTTCTTTGAGGGGGAAATTCTCATGGTCCCGAAAGTGGGAAGATCGCCATTGAGTATTGACATAGGCGCAGAGGAAATCGGTTGGATTTTCACCGGCCTCGACTTTTATCTCTACGGGTACGTTGAGTATGAAATCAGCGCTGCACCTCGTCACACCGTCCGATCTACGCATTTCATCTTCATCTATGATGTCGCCGACCCATATAGCGCGACCACGGAAGGCTTCAATATGCCTACCGGGAAGAGATTGCGACTGTACAATCGAGCAACCTAGCCACACGACCACGACTAGCAGCATCCAAATTAGGACACTACCCCAGCTTGGGTAGCGTCCTAATTTGGGTAATGACATGCTTCACTCAGCAACCGAAAGTCACAACCGATAAGGGAAACGCTCAACCGTAAAAATCGTCTTCCCTGAGAGATTGGCTTGTATTCGCGGCATTTCGCCTTGGAGGTCAGCGCCTTTGGCACAAGACGTATACGCTACTCTCCGAATCTTGGTGATTTCTTGGGAGTCTGCGCACACAACTTGCAAAAGATCGGGCATCAGTGAGTCTTGGTCTGGCGTTTGGACTTGATCGTCAGTCGCGGCAGAGGAACAAGAGAACACTAGCCCGCAAGCGGGGCATAGAAAATCTGCTGGCCATCCAACCTTGGGCCGCTCACCAAATCTTTGAAATATTCCTAGCGGGCTTTGATGCGGGAGAACAATGGGCACTCGGCACTTTGGGCAGCAAACCGCATCCCGACCAATGTGAACCAATAAGCACCTCCGAGTCGAACTGAAAGGATTTTACCAATGCAACCTGACTTGAAGACGCTCCTTTGGACTTTTTGGACGGCGCTAACGTAAGGGTATTTTCTGCTCTAAGCAAAACCGCTCAAGTTGCGGTCTTTCCGTGACACTCCAATCCTCGCCGTTGTCGCCGTTCGGTATCTCATTCAATTTTTGAAGCGGGTTACGGAGTTCATTCAAAGCAAATACACCTGGGTTTGGCATAACGCGGCGGTTCGCGTTGAAATGCTCATACGCCAATAAATCGGCTGCTTGAAATGCGACATTCTGCGCCTTTTTTAGAAAGTTTACGTTGATGCCATATACGCTTTGGGCCTGAGATGCCAGCTTTCCCCGGTCTTTATCTCCATCCTCAAAACAATAGGCAATGTCGCTCTGAGGAATTCCCCATTTCTGTGCCCACTGATGCACATGACCAATGCAGTTTCCTCCGCTATATGCCAGTGGTGGGTAATTGTCGCTCAACTCATATTTTTGGTCTAATGCTCGATAATCTGGCAGATAGATTGAGTTTGCGAAAGAATGCCGGGCGCGCACTTTGATGGTTCCGATTAGGGCTGAAAGGAAATTCCGCCTTCGTTGCTCATCACCCTTCCAAGAAGCAAACTCCCCCGTCGAATGGCAAAAGTCCTTCATGTGCAGACTCGATACTTTGAAGTCCTGGCGATTGAGAATCTCTTTCCAGTTGCGCTCAAATTCGATCCACTGGTTCACCTCTGCGATGAAACCAGCAACAGCTAGAACGTCAAGCCCATCCGGGTGACCGCTGGCGTCGAAATATGCGGTAAATATCGTCATTAGGCAATCTTTCCATCGGCCAAGATATATTGACTTGGCAAGATGCTCTATCCGGCTAAGTTCGCACTCTACTTTATCGGCTGAACAGTATCATAAATAAAGGTGCTGCTTTCCGATAATCCGGCATGACTCGTCGGGGTCGCATACCCCGCTGAGTCTAGGAGGTCATTGCCCAAACTAGGACACCACCCCAGCTTGAAATCTGCTCTTATGCACACCAGGAACAACATCATTCCCACAAATCATTGGACTTGAAGTCTTGATCGGGCATACGTTTGCGCCAATGCAGCTGCCTAATGGCTCCTGCCGGAGGTGCTTATGCCACGATTCCCTCATTTCCGAATTGTCCTTCCCATCGCGCCCAGGTCCCGCCGGACATGGACGCGTCCAACTATCACCCTCGCGCTTGTTCTGATCGCTCCGGCGATTGCCCTCGCTCAGTCGCCTTTCGATACAGGATTCACCGCAATGCAAACTCTCTTCACGGGCACGGTTGCCAAGGTCGCGAGCCTAATTGCCATTGTGGTGGGCGGATACCAGTTTGCACACGGAGAGCCGGGTGCCAAAAAGACGCTAGCTGGGGTAGCAGCCGGCACAGGCATTGCCGTGCTCGCCACCAACGTTCTGACCTGGCTTTGGGGCGTGTAAGCAAAACCTCACGCCGAACCAAACAACGAAAGCCCAATTATTTCCCAAGCGGTGAGGGGCGACGATGCAGACACACGCTACAACCCATCGGAGGAATCGGGTCTACAAAAGCCTGCACAAGCCCCTCACATATCTCGGTGTCGAACGCACGCTCTTCTATTTCGTCTGCGTCGGGGCCGTGGGCGCGTTCAACCTATTCAACAGCCTGATCGCCGGAGTTGCCGTCTTCGTCGGAGGTTTTGCATTTGGCCATTGGGTGACCAACACCGATCCCGCATTTCTCCGGATTCTGGCGAAATCGGAGCGATACAAGGTGCGCTACGACGCCGCCAAACAGAGCGTTCCCCGCGTGGAGGTGGTCTGATGTTGCGACTCGACAAGGTCATCAAGCCGTGGAAAGAGGCTGCCGCTCTCAACGACCACATCAACCTGTATGGATTCTGGGACGAGACGACGTTTCTGACCAAAAGCGGGGACGTGGGGATGGTGCTACACATGTCCGGCGTGGACTACGAGAGTCTCGACCACGCCGAGCAGGAATACGCAGTAAAACGGCTGGAGGCCGCGCTCAAAGCATTCGGCCCTGGCTTCCACGTCTATCAATATCTTTTCAAGCAAAACCGGCCCGAGATCCCCTTCGCCCACTACGACGACCCCGTGGTAGAGGCCGCCATCGACCAGCGGCGGCAGTTCTTTGAGGCCAAACGCGACCAGCTATACCAGGTTGAAATCTTTTATTCCATCGTCCTCGAAGGCGCACGTTCGAAGACGGGCGTCGGAGCGGCACTTGCACGCCTGTTGCGGGACCCGGCAGGGGCAATCGATGAGCTGAAGACGCAATTTGCGGGCAGCAGCATGAAAACCCTGCTGCGGACGCAAATAGAAGCTGACGTTGCCCGTCTTGAGCAGCGCGTCCAGGCATTCGCACGACAGCTCGGCGATTTCGTTGGGATTGAAGTGCTGAATC
>CAWBIG010000108.1:0-11719 GCA_963788435.1 uncultured Acidobacteriota bacterium
TCATCTCGCCCTTGCGCGGGCCGAGCTTCTCAATGGCCACGCCAGTGAACTGCTCGGGCACGTCGATGGTCAGGTGTTCCACCGGCTCCATGCGCACGCCGTCCACGACCTTGGTGACGATCTCCGGTCGCCCGGCCATGAGTTCGTAGCCCTCGCGCCGCATCATCTCGATCAGAATGGCGAGCTGCAATTCGCCGCGGCCGAGGACTTTGAAAGCATCGGGCGAGCCCGTCTCTTCCACGCGGATGGAGACGTTGGTGAGCAGCTCCTTTTCCAGGCGCTCTCTCAGGTTGCGGCTGGTGACGTAGGTGCCTTCGCGGCCGGCGAAGGGCGAGTTGTTGACGCTGAACTGGATAGCGATGGTGGGCTCATCGATGATGATGAGGGGCAGCGGCGCGGGGTTTTCGGCGCTGGTGATGGTCTCGCCGATGGTGATGCCTTCCACGCCTGCAACGGCGACGATATCGCCCATCGTGGTCTCGGTGGTCTCAATGCGCTTGAGGCCACTGAAGGTGAAGAGCTTGGTGATGCGGGTCTTCTGCAGCGAGCCGTCGCGCTTGGAGATGGAAACATCGTCGCCGACGTGGAGCGTGCCCTGGAAGACGCGGCAGATGGCGATGCGGCCGAAGTAGTCGGAGTAGTCGAGGTTGGTGACGAGGATCTGCAGCGTGCCGTCGGGGTCGCCGGTGGCCTCGGGGATGGTGCTGACGATGGCTTGAAAGAGCGGCTGCAGATCGGTGCCGGGGTTGGCGGGATCGGTGGTTGCGGTGCCGTCTTTGGAGACGGCGTAGAGGACGGGGAACTCGAGCTGGTGCTCGTCGGCGTCGAGATCGATGAAGAGATCGTAGATCTCGTTCAATACTTCCTGCGGGCGCGCGTCGGGGCGGTCGATTTTATTGATGACCACGATAGGCGGCAGCTTGGCTTCGAGGGCTTTCGAGAGGACGTAGCGGGTTTGCGGCAGCGGGCCCTCGGCGGCGTCGACGAGGAGCATGACGCCATCGACCATCTTGAGGGCGCGCTCCACTTCGCCGCCGAAGTCGGCGTGGCCGGGGGTATCGACAATGTTGATTTTGCCGCCGGCGTAGTTGATGGCGGTGTTTTTGGCGAGGATGGTGATGCCGCGCTCGCGCTCGAGTTCGTTCGAGTCCATCACGCGCTCGGCCACCTGCTCATTGGCGCGGAAGGTGCCGGACTGGCGGAGCATGGCGTCGACGAGTGTGGTCTTGCCGTGGTCAACATGGGCGATGATGGCGATATTGCGTATCGTCTGGGTCACTGGAGCTAGGGGTCCTTCATCCTGGGTGTCTGGGGTCGCGCGGCGCCTTCGGGGGCTGCACGCGGACAATTGATTCAATGCGCGGGGCGTTGGTGTGCGGCGCTGGACGGCGCAGGCGCACAGTGCGGCAGTGTTTAGTTTAACAGGTGGGCGGAAATGGCGGTGCCGAGACCGTGCGGACCAGGAGGTCCCACAACAGCCGGTCTGGAGACCGGCGGTACACGTTGGAGTGCGCTTGATGGCGGTGTTCGCGGGACGGCGGGGCTTGCATTACACTGGCTGGCGCATGCGAAACCATTCCCCTCTCCGCCGCGAACTTGGTTCTCTGATCTGGCTGCTGCTGCTCGCTTCTTGCGCGCTGCTGCTCTTCCGCGCCGTGCGCCTGGGAAATGCGGAGCCGCCTCCGCCGCATCATGGTCTGCTGATTTACTCGATTGACGTCGAGGGCGGGCAGTCGACGCTGCTGGTGTCGCCCACCGGCGCGTCGTTGCTGGTGGATACGGGATGGAGAGATGGGTTTGGTGGGCCGCCAGGACGTGACGCCGAGCGCATCCAGGCGGCGATGAAGGACGCGGGGATCGACCACATCGACAAGGTGTTGATCACGCATTACCACGTGGATCACGTGGGCGGCGTGCCGGAGCTGGTAAAGCGGGTGAAAGTGGGCGAGTTCCTGGATCACGGGCCGAACCGCGAAGACAGCGACATTACGCGGCACGACTACGCGGCGTACGTGAAGGCGATTGGTTCGACGCCGCGGCGGACGGTGCATCCGGGAGACGTCATTGACGTTCCTGGGTTGAGCATTGTGGTGCTGACGGCGGACGGCGAGCACATTGACAAGGTGCCCGGCGTGACGCCGAAGCCGAACCCGTATTGCGCGAGCGAGCCGAAGTGGGAACTGGACCAGACGGAGAATCCGCGGTCGGCGGGCATCCTGGTGCGGTATGGAAAGTTCCGTTTCCTGGACCTCGGCGACCTGACCAAGGCAAAGGAGATTCCGCTGGTGTGCCCGGACAACCGGATTGGGCACGTGGATCTTTATCTAGTGAACCATCACGGGATGAACCTCTCAAGCAGTAAGGCGTTTGTGGGGGCGATTGCGCCGCGCGTTGCGATCATGAACAACGGCGCGCGCAAGGGCGGCAGCCCGGAGGCTTGGGAGACGGTGCACACGAGCCCGGGGCTCGAAGATTTGTATATGCTGCACACGGCGGAGGGGTCGGATGCGGCGCACAATTCGGCGGAGGATTTAATTGCGAATCCGAAAGGATCTAGCGCGCCGGATGGGCAGTACTTCAAAGTGGTGGCGCAGAAGGATGGGAGCTTCAGCGTGACCAATTCGCGGACGGGGCAGACGAAGGAGTATGCGCGACAGCGAAGGAGTGAAGAAGTGAATGAGTGAAGAAGTGAAGATGTGAAGAAGTGAAGAAGTGAAGGAGTGAAGGAGTGAAGAAGCAAGTCAGCCAATCGAGGATCTTGTGATGCGTTGTTCGCGGCGGAGGTTTGTGGGCGGAACTGTTGCTGGCGCTGCTATTGCATTGGCGCCGAGGGTGGTGCGGGCGATGGCGGCTTCATGTCCGTTTCGCGTGGCGGTGATCAATGACGAGATCTCGCAGGACTTCGATCATGCGTGCTCGGTGGCGGCGAAGGACTTCGGGCTCGAGTGGATTGAGCTGCGCGGGATGTGGAACAAGAACCTGACCACGCTGGACGCGAGCGAGCTGGCGGAGTCGAAGCGCATCCTGGCCAAATACAACCTTAAAGTGACGGACATTGCCAGCCCGCTCTTCAAAGTGGACTGGCCGGGCGCGCCGTTCTCGAAGCAGAGCCAGCACCGCGATCAATTCCACGCGGACGCGGACTTCAAAGCGCAGGGACCGCTGCTGGAGCACTGCATTGAGCTGGCGAAGATGTTTGGGACGGACCGCATCCGCTGCTTCGATTTCTGGCGGCTGGATGATGTGAAACCGTATCGTGCGGCGATGAACGACAAGCTGCGCGCGGCGGCGCTGCGATGCGCGAAAGAGAATTTGATCCTGCTTCTAGAAAACGAGATGGACTGCAACACGGCGACGGGCGCGGAGGCGGCGGCCACCCTGAGCGAGATTCGCGAGCCGAATTTTATGCTGAACTGGGACCCGGGGAACGCGGCGACCTTCCCGGACACGATGCCGTATCCAAAGGGCTACGATCTGCTGCCGAAGAAACGCATCGGGCACTGCCACGCGAAGAGCGTAATCCGCAAGCCGGGCGGCAAGTGGGAGTGGGCGCCGGTGGGCCAGGGCGTGGTGGACTGGACCGGACAATTGCGCGCTTTCAAGAGGAACGGCTACCACTACGCGGTGAGCCTGGAGACGCACTGGCGGGGTGCGGGAACGCCGGAGGCTTCGACGCGGGTGAGCTTTGCGGGGCTGAAGAAAGCGTTGGCCGATGCGGGCACGGGCTGCTGAATCAACGCCCGCCGCTTGTTGATTCGGCGTGAGCCAGTACTGCGGCCGAGTGCGCGGCGGCGTCTTCGTAGTAATGGGCGAAGCGCTGGGTTTCGCTGGCCTGGTAGGGAGCGAGATTGTGCGCCCAGCGAAAGCCGATGGGCTGATAGAGCAGCTCGGCCGCGATGCGGAAGGGGCCGGCGCCTCTGGCGGCAACTTTGTAATGCGTGGTGCACGAGCCGGCGGTGAAGTCGCCGTCGTCCGCTGCCTTGCCCTGCACGGCGATGTCGGCCGATGCAGTCTGCTTGTCGAAACCCGTGGGCAGAATGCGATTGTCCTTGATGTAATGCGTGGCCGAGAGCAGGGCTGTGGTGACGTGATTCTGGCTATCGCCGAGGATGGGCTCGAAGATCTCGACTTCGTCCGCCTTGGTAATGAGCGAGTAGTGCGGTGAATAGCGCGTGGGATCGGCGTCGTTGGCGTTCCCGGCGACGGAACCGTCTGGATTCAGCTTGCCTGACTCGAAGACGATGTGGCCGTCGGATGCGGTCACGGTGACGTGGAGCCACGCGCGGCGCGACGGGTAGGCTGTGGGCAGCTTGTGGCCAGTAAGATTCTTGACGCGCACGGCGAATGCGAGATCGCCATTTTCGAGTTGCGCCGGAGCAATCTCAATCTGCGCGGCCTGCGATTGGAGGAATGCGGTTGTCTGCGCGGCAGCGGCGCTCAACGCTGCAGGATCGGCGGCGACGGCCAAGTCGTCGTGATGCGTGTTGAGCATGTTCACCATCAGGAAATTGGCGCCGACAAATGTATGCTGGCGGACACCGTCGCGCGGCTGCGCCATGAGCGACGCAATCGTTGTCGGCTGCTGCATCGCCGGCATGTGGCAGTCCTGGCAGGTTTGCTTGTCGTGGTAGTCGCTGTGCAGCCACTCCAGATACGGCATCTGCTCAGGGAAGCGGCCTGCCGGCTTGCCGTCAGCTCCGAGCGTGGTGGTGTAAAGCGTGTGGCAGCTTCCGCACAGGCCGGCATCGCGGATGTGCGCGGATTCGACCGTGGTGTAGCCCGCAGCTACCGCGTGGATCTTGCCTATATTGTCAGGTGAATTGAAAGGACCAAAGAGAGGGCGCGGCTGCGTCCCCGGCGCGGCCACGTTGAAGTTGCCATTAAAGGTTGCGGACGTGCCGAGGCCGGTGGGTTGGATCTGGTGGCAAACCGTGCAGGACACGCCGTCGGCTGCGGCGTCGTCCGGGTCGCCGGGGTGAAGCGGCAGGCGGCTGAAGACTTCGGTTCCGTGGCCCTGCGCTTTGTCCGCAAGGAACTGGAGCGGCATGTGGCAGGTGGCGCACTCGGTCTGGATGGCGGCGCTGGCCTGGGGATGGTCCAGCGTCTCGCGGCGCACGCTGCCCTGCCAGTAGGGGTCGCGCGCGGCGTTGGCCATGATGCTGCCGCGCCAATCGCCGACAATGGATGCGGGCTCGCCCTTGGCGGTTTTCAGGTTGGTGTGGCATACGGCGCAGCGCGCTGAGGTGCGGAAGTCCGTGGAGGAAGCAGCCTGCGCTGCGGCGGTCGTGGGCAGTGCCAGGACAATCAGAGCTGCCGCAAAAGCTAGAGTCGGAATGAGCGCGCGATTGGTCATAAAGCGGCGGAACGCAGAACGCACTCAGGGTAGCACGGTCGTGGCGCGTCGGCGGACCGCCGTGTCGACCGTATACTGGGAGACGGCATGAGCACGTTTCCACCTGTAGACGAACAACTGGATCTTCTCGAAAAGGGCGCGGCGGAAATCATCCGCGTGAGCGACCTGCGCGAGCGCCTGGAAGAGAGCCGCAAGAGCGGCCGCCCGCTGCGCGTGAAGGCCGGCTTTGACCCCACCGCGCCCGACCTGCACCTGGGACACACGGTGCTGATGCGCAAGCTGCGGCACTTCCAGCAACTCGGCCACACCGTGATTTTTCTAGTCGGCGATTTCACCTCGCTGATCGGCGACCCCACCGGGCGCAACGTCACGCGCAAGCCGCTGACGAGGGAACAAATCGACGCCAACGCCGAGACCTACAAGGAGCAGGTCTTCAAGATTCTGGACGAGAAGCTGACCGAGGTTCGCTACAACTCGGAGTGGCTGGGCAAGCTCGGCTACGAGGGCACCATCCGCCTGGCGTCCCACTTCACCGTCTCGCAAATGCTGGAACGCGACGAGTTTCACAAGCGCTTCCAGGCCGAGCAGCCGATCAGCCTGCACGAGATGCTCTATCCGCTGATGCAGGCCTACGACTCGGTGGCTCTGGAGTGCGACGCGGAACTGGGCGGCACCGATCAGCGCTTCAATCTCGGCGCCGGGCGCGAATTGCAGCGCCACTACGGCCAGAAGCCGCAGATCATCCTGATGACGCCGATCCTCGAAGGCCTGGACGGCGTGCAAAAGATGTCGAAATCGCTGAACAATGCGATTGGAATTAACGAGCCGCCCGCGGAGATGTACGGGAAGCTGATGAGCATCTCCGACGAGCTGATGCGCAAGTACTGGGTGTTTCTCACGGACCTGCGCCAGTCAGAGATTGACGCGATGATGGCGGAGATTGCCTCGGGCGCGCTGCATCCCATGCAGGCGAAGAAGAACCTGGCCCGCACCATTGTTGCGGGATTCCACGGCGAGGCCGCGGCCGAGCACGCCGCGGCGAACTGGGCGCGGATGTTCCAGCAGAAGGCTGAGAGCGAGGACCTGGAAGAGGTCGACGTCGCTTTTGCCGACGTGACAGTTTCGACTGAGGCCGCATGCCTCCAGATCCGTTTGCCCAAGCTGCTGGTGCAGCTGGGCCTGGCCGCCAGCGGCGCCGAGGCCAACCGCAAAATTGGCGAAAGAGCGGTCAAGCTCGACGGCGAGACCGTTACGGACGGTGTCATTACCTTGCCCACGCTCCCTTCGCGCCTCGCAGTGCGCTTAGGTAAGCGTGCCAAAATCGCTCTGATCGGCTCGGTGGGCGAAGGAGTTTAGGCCCAAATTTGCGGAGCACACAGATGGCGTATTTTGGCTAGCCAAATGGCGTATATTGGGAATGGAGGCGTGCCATGGCCACCCATTCCGTTCCAGACGTGCTTGGCGGCGAAGCTGTTCTTGGCCGGCCGGTGAAGAAGAGCGGGGCGCTGGCCGAACTGGTGCGCGAGGGGCTGCCGGTGAAGGCCCTGCTTCTGCTTGCCGAGCGGCTGGACATGCGCCAGGCGGAAATCTCCGAGAAGATCGGCATCCCGCAGCGCACGCTCACGCGGCGGCTCACACAGCACTCGCGGCTCACGGCCGCGGAGTCGGATCGCGCGGTGCGGCTGGCGCAGGTTTATGCCAACGCTGCGGAGACGCTGGGCGACGGGGACAAGGCGGCGGCGTGGCTCAAGACGCCCAATCGCGCCCTGCGCGGCGGCCGTCCGCTGGATCAATTGGACACCGATCCCGGAGTCCGCGAAGTCGAGGATCTGCTGGGGCGCATTGCCTACGGCGTCTATAGCTGATGCGGGTCTGGCGCATCTGCCGCGCGCGCTTTGCCGCCGAGGCATTTTCCGGCTCCGGTGCGCGGCGTTTCGGCGGCCGATGGAACTCGCCCGGCGTCCCCATGGTCTATTCGTCTTCCTCGCTGGCTTTGGCGGCCATCGAGTTGTTCGTTCACCTGGAACCCGCGCAGCAGCCGGACGATCTGGTTGCGATTGCGGCAACACTGCCCAAGGAAGAGCCGGCGCAACGGCTGGACCTGGCGAAATTGCCGCCGCGATGGTGGTCTGACGACTTCGAGTCTCTACGCGCCCTTGGAGATCGATGGGTCAACGAGAAAAGTTCTCTGGCCATCCAGGTTCCGTCGGCCGCGCTGCGCATGGAGTGGAATGTCTTGATCAACCCGCTGCATCCGGCGATTGCGGGTTTGGTGATAGAGCCGCTGCAGGCTTTTCACTTCGACGCCCGCATGTTCCGCTAGCGGGTACTGCCCGTGCTGTCTACTTCCTGCTGCCTGCTTTTACGCGGGATATCCGCCGGTGATGTATCCCTCGAGCGCCTCGATCGCCTGTTGCTGCCCGTTCATCACCCACTTCACAAGGTCTCCGATGGATACCATGCCGACAACCTTGTCGCCCTCGAGTACGGGCAAGTGGCGGAAGTGACGCTCGGTCATCAGCGTCATGCAGTCGTCCACGGTGTGCTCCGGGGTGACGAACAGCACCGGGCTCGTCATCATTTCCTTCACCTTGGTGTCCTTCGAACCGTGCCCCCTTAGCACGCCCCTGCGGGCATAGTCCCGCTCCGAGAGGATCCCCACGAGCTTGCCTGCCTGGCATACCATCAGGGCGCCTACATCGTACCTGGCCATCATCTCCAGCGCCTCGTAGACGGTCTGCTCCGGCTCCAGCGCCAGCACCTTGTTGAACGCCTTGCGTTTCAACAGCATCTCGATCGTGTCGGTGATCTTCATCGGGAGCCTCCCTTTGGGTGGAAGTAAGCCTGCCCGCCTGCAACGCGGGTTTCCGGGCCATTATGGAAAAGCAGTGTAGCGCGATTCACGCGCAGTTGTCGCTCGATTGTCAAGGAAAAACTGGCTCAGCGAGTCAGCAAGTCAGCGAGTCAGCGGACGGGACCCATCGCCGAAAGCACAGCACCGTCCGAATGACGAACGGGGAAGGCAACCGCGGGTCCTTCGTCGCTGCGCTCCTCAGGATGACAGCTCTTGTGTGTGTGGCTGACTTGCTTCGCTCAGTGCGCGTGGCCGTGGTGGTGGTGCGCGTCGGGGGCCCCGGTGGTCATTTCCTCGATGGGGACGACGCAGCCGTGTTGTTCGGGGCAGTTTTCGTGTTCGAACTGGATGGTGGAGTGGCAGATGTTGTGATGCTCGCGGAGCAGATGGTTGAGCTCGACCATGATGCAGGCAGACTCCGAGGGCGGAATGTCGGCGATGGTGACGTGGCAGGCGAGGGCGCTGGAGGATGAGCCCAGGCACCAGATGTGCAGGTCGTGGACGTTGAGGACGCCGGGGATCTTTTCCATGGCGGCGCGGATGGCGGCGAGGGAAACGCCGGAGGGCGCGCCTTCAAGGAGGATGTTGAGGGTCTCCCGCACAATGCCCCAGGAGGACCAGAGGATGAGGGCGGCGATGATGAGGGAGAGGACGGGATCGATCCAGTAATGGCGGGTGAACAGGATGGCGGCGCCCCCAACGATGACTGCGGCGGTGGAGAGGGTGTCGCCGGCCATGTGGATGAAGGCGGAGCGGAGATTGACGTCGCGGGCGACGCCCCAGAGGAGTGCGGCGATGACGCCATTCATGATGACACCGGCTGCGGCGGTGACGATCATGATGCGCGGGTGGACGGCCACGGGAGAGTAAAGGCGATGGACGGCCTCGAAGGCGATCCAGAGGGAGATGAAGATGAGGGTGACGGCATTGACGAAGGCGGCGAGGACGCCGGCGCGCTGGTAGCCGAAGGTGCGGGCGGTGTCAGCGGGGCGGGATTGGAAGTAAACGGCGGCGAAGGAGAGCAGGAGGGCGAGGAAGTCGGATGCGTTGTGACCGGCCTCCGACAGCAGGGCCAGGGAATGGGCGCGGAGGCCGGCAATGAAGGTAACGGCGACGTAAAGGGCAGTGGCGATGAGGGAGACGCGGAGGACGTTTTGGGTTCGTGCAGCGCCGGGCGTTCTGGATTTGGCGGGCGCGGCGTGGAGATGCATGGCCCTAGTATACCGGGGATGGGTATGGAAAGCGAGGGCGAGAGGCCGGGGGCAAGCGTGGAAAAAAGCAGGGAGCTAAAAAAGCAGGGACCTAGGGCTGAGAACTGAAATCTGACAGCCTCCGGAGACCAAAACCCAGGCGGCAGGCGACGCGCAGAGGCTTAAGTGCGTCTCAAACTGCTGTGGCCCGGCTCCGGAAATGTTGGAACAAATGTTAATCGCAGTGAGGCGAAGAAACTACCGCCTTGTTTTTCTGTTGGTGCGGCGCCTGAAAGGGCCTGGTTGTGTGCGGGCCGGTACCGCCGCTCGGCGTTTTACGGCGTCCGGCGCTGAAATTAAGCAGTTTAGCCATCGATTTCTACTCTGGGCGCATTGCGAATGACAGGCAAGGGGCGATTCGCGCCCGTTGACTTAGGCTCAGCTTCCGAAGCTGCGCGACGCGGAGACACCGTGAAGAAATCCGAAGTTTTGCGAGCGTGGGCCGGCATCCTGGCCGGACGCGCACCTTCCCTGTCGATTGAAATTACGAAGGAATGCCCGCTGCGGTGTCCGGGATGCTACGCGTTCGACGCGGCGCACCTGGGGGGCTCGACGCAGCTCCGCGAGCTCTCTGATTTTAAAGGGGACGAGCTGGTGAGACGGGTTCTGGCGCTGGTGGATGAGTACAAGCCGCTGCACGTTTCCCTGGTGGGCGGGGACCCGATGGTTCGCTACCGCGAGCTGGAGCTGCTGCTGCCGGAGATGGAGCGGCGCGGCGTGCATACGCAGGTGGTGACGAGCGCTTTCCGGACTGTTCCCGCGGAGTGGAAACGCCATAAGAAGCTGAATGTGGTGGTTTCCATCGATGGCCTGCAGGCGGAGCATGACGCGCGGCGCAAACCGGCTACCTACGAACGCATTGAGAAGAACATAAGCGGCGCCAAGGTCACGATCCATTGCACGATTACTTCGCAAATTGCGCAGCGACCGGGGTACCTGGATGAGTTCCTCACCTACTGGAGCAGCAGGAGCGCGGTGGAGAAGGTGTGGTTCAGCATCTTTACGCCGCAGCGCGGGGCGACGGACGTTGAGATCCTGACCCCGGCGCAAAGGGCGAGCGTAGTGGCGGAGCTGCTGGAGTTGCGCCGGAAGCATCCAGTTCTGGACATGCCGGATTCGCAAATTCGGGAATTCGAGTCTCCGCCGCGAAATCCGCGGGAGTGCATTTTTGCGCGCACGACGGAGATCATCTCAGCGGACCTGACGACGAGGATTACGCCGTGCCAATATGGAGGCGACCCCGACTGTGGGCAGTGCGGTTGCGTCGCGTCGATGGGATTGGCCGCCGTGGGCCATTACCGGGTGGTGCGCAAGCTTACGGCGGGACAGATCTTTATGGCCTCAGACCGCGTGGGGAAGGGATGGAAGCGGCTGCGGCGGGGTTTCAGGCGGAAGGCGGCACGGCAGGCTGCGGCTACGCCTTTTAAGATTCTGGAATCGTGAAGGCGGAGTGTCTGGATTGGCTTTCAGGGGTTGGCCTTGCCCAGGTGGGAAGTGTCCAGGGGTTCGGGGTCGTCGTAGGCGGGAAGCACTGGGATCGAGTTACGAAGTCCGGACCATTTCTCCGCCACGACGATGGAGTTTTGCGGGCTGCCGGGCTGGTAACGAACCGAGCAGGGAAAGCCGATGCGAATGGCTGCGGGGCTGACGATATCGCCGAGCAGCGAGATGTCCTGGGAGCATTCGTAATCCACGCCGCCGATGCGGTACTCGTATTGCAGCATGGAGAGTGCGCTGCCGCCGGGCCCGGGAATCTCGGCTAAATCGGTAAGGGTGCCATCCACAATGCGCCCGGAGAGAGTGAGGAACTGGCGGCGGGCAAGCTCTATCTCCTCAGGAGACGGGCGCTTGCGGAAGATGAACCACGCGCCTACGGCTGCGGCGCCGGCCAGAACGGCAGCCCCGGCGGCAATCTCCCAGAGTTTTGGGTCGTGAAGGTTCATCGATAGGCGGGGCCCGGCGGTCCGCAAAGTCCTCACCTGAGCATAGCGCAGGTGGGGATTCGTGGCGTAAGACAGCGTGAACCGCCATACTGCGAGCGGGCACTTCGGCGGGTCAGCGTGCAGGTTCGGCTGGATTTGATCGGGCCGATACCGGCGGAGCAGAACTGCGCTACACTCGCACCCACGGAGGTATGCGATGAAGGTTGGTGTACTGGGTTCGGGCACAGTGGCAGAGACGCTGGCGAGCGGGTTTCTGAAACATGGGCATGCGGTGAAGGTGGGTTCGCGGAGCCCGGAAAAGCTTAGCGGTTGGGTGGAT
>CAWBIG010000109.1:0-10453 GCA_963788435.1 uncultured Acidobacteriota bacterium
GGCCTCGTCGACGCCGCGATGTGGGCGATGGCCCGAACTCAAGTCATCTCATCTCTCCGACGCCGAGCGCCGCGCCAATTTTGCCGCGGGTCCCGAAGTGGTGGAACCTCAGCGACGTCGACGCGTCCTTCCTGATCGGCCTGCTCACGCGCCTGGCGCCGAATGAATAAACCACAAAGACACGAAAAACAGTAAAAACAGAGACGTCGAGAACGAACGGAAAGGACGGCGGAGAACGGGTTAACGACTCAGCCGTTTACCCTTCTTCCGTTCTTCGCGTACTCGTGTCTTCGTGGTTAAATGCCGTTCTCCGCGTCTCTGTACGTTCGTTCTCTATGTCTCTGTGTTTAAACGCCGTTCGCCGTTCGGCGCCGTCGCGTCTTATAGTGGATCAGCACCACGCTTCGGCGGACGTCGTCCCGCAGATGTCCGGCATCGGGCGGAAGAGCAATACGATGAGTCGAAGAGCAGGCAACAACATGTCCACGTATTGCTGCAGCCGCCGCCGGCCGCGCGCGAACAACGAACTGCTGCGGAAATGCCCGCGGACGGTGCCCCGACAGCGCAGGGTCTTGAGCTTCTGCTCGACGTGGAGCTCGATGCCACCATCCGCTTCGGCTGCCGCGAATTGCCGCTCAAGGAGATTCTGGAACTCGGGCCCGGCGACGTAGTCACCCTGGACCGTCATATTGCGGATCCCGCCGATCTGATTGTGGGCGACAAGATTGTGGCACGGGGAGAAGTGGTGCTGGTGAACGGCAACTTCGGCCTGCGGGTCACCGAGGTGGCGGCGCCGCGCAAGCGATTGGAGAGCATCCGGTGCCTCTTCTGAACCACCGCCGGATGGAGCGATCCGCTTCCGGCCGAGATCCTCTGCTCCTGTCGTGGGATTCGGCGGCGGCTGGCGAAACCGCGTGGGCGGGGCTACCGGCGCGAAGGGGATTTCTAGGCGCCTGTGCCAATCCCGGCTGCAGCACGGCCTGGCTGCAGATCTGGCGGAGCCGCTCTGCCCCCATCTTCGAGGGCGGCTGGAGTTGTTCGCCGGCATGCACGGCTCGGCGCCTGGAGTCAGCCGTGGCGCGGGAACTGGAGGGCCGGGGTGCGCCCCTCGAGCGGCACCGCCATCGCGTGCCGCTGGGGTTGCTGATGCTCGAACAGGGATGGATATCGGGCGTGCAATTGCGCAGCGCCCTCGAAGGCCAGCGAACCCACCGGGCCGGGCGCCTGGGCCATTGGCTGATGGCCAAGGAGGGTGTCAGCGAGAGCCTGGTGACGCGGGCTCTGGGGCTGCAGTGGAGCTGTCCGGTGTTGGCGCTGGATTCACATGACGCGGAGGGCATGGCGCCAGCTCTGCCGAGGTTCTTTGTGGATGCGTTCGGCGCTCTGCCGCTGCGCGTGGCCGCAGGGCGTCTGTTGTATCTGGGATTCGAGGATCGGCCGGACGCGGTGCTGGCGCTGGCCCTGGAGCGGATGACAGGCCTGCGGGTGGAGAGCGGCTTGGTGGAAGGGTCGCGATTCCGCGCCGCCCATCAGCGTCTGCTGGAGGCGCGGTTTCCGGGCGTAGAACTGGTGGAGGCGGCTTCCGAGCCGGCGCTGGTGCGGGCGCTGGCACGATCGGTGGAGCGGACGCGGCCGGTCGAGTCGAGGCTGGTGCGGGTGCACGATTGCCTCTGGCTGCGCATGTGGCCGAAGGCGCGGACGGGGCCGATCGCGGAGGCTGCGTCGGTTGTAGACATGATTGCAACGCTGACGGGATGAGTCCCCAGGACATGGTGCGGCCTCAACAGGCTGCCGGATCGGCCTTGCCCGAGAGGAAATGACGAAAAGCTGTTCACGATCCGGGGTTGGTTGCCGATAGAGGGGAAGAAGAGCGAGGGGATCGATGGAAGAGGTGCGGGCGTTGATTGTGGACGATTCGTCGGTGATGCGGAAGATCGTGGAGCGGTTGCTGCGCCAGGCGGGGCTGGATTCGCTGGTGGTGGTGGAGGCCGCGAGCGGCGCCGAAGGAGTGGAGGCGCTGAAACGCGGACCGGTGAACCTGATCCTTTCCGACATCAACATGCCGGTGATGGACGGGCTCGAGTTTCTGCGCCAGATCCGGGCGCAGAATCTGGCCCCGGGAGTTCCGGTGGTGATGATTACCACGGAATCGAGCGAGGAACACGTGAAGCAGGCGATTCAGGCAGGCGCCCGAGGCTATATTCGCAAGCCGTTCACGGCCGACCAGGTGAAGGAACGGGTCTTATCGCTGTTGGGAGCGGCTTAAGGGCCATGATGCTCAGCGGGGTGCGATGGGATGGCGCGCGCGCGCTTGCGATGACGTGCGGGCCCAACAGGGAGCCCGGCGAAGGCCAGGAACCGGGCAATACCAAGGGGGGAGAGACGAGCATGCCGGTTTCATTGCGGGAAAGTCTCGGCGAGATTGCGAATCCGAAGAATCTGGATGCAAGCGTGGAGGAGGTATTCGAGCTCATGCTCGGCGCGAACTGCCGGCGACAGGATGGGACGCTGGAGCCGGAACCGGATTGGGTGACGGCGGTGGTCGGGTTTGGCGGAGTTCTGAGCGGAGCCTGTTTGTTCCGGTCGGGCGGCGAAGCCGCGCGCCGGGTGGCGGCCCGGATGACGGGCATGGAGTTTTCCGGCATCGACGATACGGTGAAGGACGGCATCGGCGAAGTATGCAACATGCTGGCCGGATCATGGAAGTCGAAGGTGCCGGAGCTGGCTGCGCACTGCGGCCTATCGGTGCCGGCGGTGATCACGGGGCACGATTACCAACTGCACGTGCAGGCCCCGGAGTTCCGTCTGCGGCACGTCTACGAGTTCGATGGAGTTCGCTTCGAAGTGACCATCCTCTGCGACGGGATTGTCTAGTTCTTCCCGGGCCGCCGGTCGGTTGTTCATCATGGCGCGGAGCCGTCGGCTTCCTCGCTGCCATGTGGCCCCCTGTCCGGATTTGCGCCTGCATTCTGATAGCCCTCCAATCTTCGTTCCCGCCGCACTGGTCCGGTTCGTGCAAGAGTCTTCCGCGCGGGAGGACCTGCCATGGACAGCGGCTATTACGCGGCGATGACCGGTCTGCTGGCGCGAATGCAGGCGTTGGACACGGCGGCCGAAAACCTGGCCAATGCCCAGACGCCAGGTTTCCGGGCCGAGCGGGATTACTTCCGCGGCGTGATGCTGGATGAAGCGGGGATGGGATCGCAACTGGGGCAGACGGTGAACAACTACGGCCTGCTCGGCGGCGACCAGCTCAGCATGGGGCAGGGGCCGCTCCAGGCCACCGGCAATCCGCTGGATCTGGCCATCGAGGGGCAGGGATTCTTTGCCATCCAGACGCAAGAATGGGGTGCGCTATACCCGCGACGGGAGTTTTCATCGCTCGCGGATGGGGATGCTGGTGACGGCCGAGGACGAGCCGGTGCTCTCCGATGGAGGGCAAGCCGATGCCGGTGCCGCCGGGCGAGGTCTCCGTAGGCGCGGACGGGACGCATGTCGGTGGATGGCGGCGCGGGGGCAAGGGTGGGAGTCTTCACCTTTCCGCCGGGTACGAATCTTCACCGCTGAAGGGGCCAATCGCTACGTTGCGCCCGCAGAGCGCGACGCCCGTCTTGTCGAAGGAAGCCGCCGTGCATCAGGGGGCGATTGAGTCCGCCAACCAGGATGCGGTTCAGGGGACGCTGGACCTGATCGTGATGCAGCGCCAGGCGGAGATGATGCAGAAGGCGCTGACGGTGTTCCACACCGAGTTCAATAAGTTTGCCACCGAGGACCTGCCGAAAATCTAACCATGAGTTCACAGCTCACAGTTCGCAGTTCACAGCGCCGTCTTGGAGACGGAATTTCCAGGCTGTCAAAGGGGCCCCTGAGGTGCTCCGAACTGTGAACTGTGAACCAGGAACTGAGAACGGGAGCGACGCGAAATGATTCGAGCGTTGTATACGGCGGCCAGCGGCATGAGCGCGCAGCAAATGAACCTGGACACGATCGCCAACAACCTGGCTAACTCGTCGACCACCGGTTTCCGGCAGCTTCGCTTGCAGTTCCAGGACATGGTGTATCAGAACCTGGTCACGCCGGGAGCGGCGCAGAGCCAGTCGACGGTGGGAGCGGGTTTGCAGATCGGGCTGGGCACACGTTCGGCGGCCACCGAGGTGATCAACACCCAGGGCTCGCTGAACGAGACCGACAACCCGCTCGATGTGGCCATCGAGGGTTCCGGGTTCTTCCAGGTGCAGCGGCCGGACGGGACCATTGCCTACACCCGCGCGGGGCAATTCCACCTGAACAACCAGGGCACCATGGTGACGGCGGACGGAGATCCGCTGATCCCGACCATCACCATCCCGCCCAACGCCACGGCGGTCACGATCACGCAGTACGGCGTGGTCAACGCCACCTTGCCGGGGCAGCAGAATCCGTCGCAGCTGGGACAGATTCAGCTGGCCACCTTTCCCAACCCGGGGGGTCTGGAGAACATGGGCGGCAACCTGCTGACGGCCACGCTGAGCTCGGGTGATTCGGTGCTGGGCAACCCGGGCGGCAGCGAAGGCCTGGGCACGCTGCAGCAGGGCTATCTGGAAAACTCGAATGTGGACGTGGTCACGGAGTTCGTGCAGATGGTAATGGCGCAGCGGGCCTACGAGTCGAATTCGAAGGTGGTGACGGCCGCGGATCAGATGTACCAGCAGGTCAACAATATGACGCGGTGATACCGCCAGGGACCGAGAGGCCAAGGGAACAAAGGGACCAAGGGGCCAAGGGAACAAGGGAACAAGGGAACAAGAAGACGGCAGGCGGCACGGATGAAGAAGCACTGGACGAGATTGGCGGGCGGCATCGCAGCAATTGCACTGGCGATCCCCGCAACTGCGCAGAAGATGAGTCCGGCGCCATTGACGGCAGTGTCCACTGCCCAACCGGAGTTCGCCGGATCGGTATTCAAGGAGATCGACGATCAGGGATCGGGGTTGCGCTGGTTGCTCGTGGAGGATCCGGCGCATCCGGGCGGTCCGGGGCGGCTGGTCTCGTTGCGATCAGACGAAACGAAAGCCAAACCGGGGAAGAGTGCAGCCGGGGTGGTTAAGACGAATCCTGTGATTCACGCCGGCGATACGGTTCAGGTGGAAGAACACTCGGCTGTGGTCGATGCGAGCTTGCAGGCGGTGGCACTGAGTTCGGCAATTCCCGGAGGGATGTTGCGGGTGCGTCTGCGGATTGGCGGGCGGGTGGTGAAGGCACGCGCGCTCGGGATCGGCCGGGCGGCGCTCGAGCCCGCGGGAGAAAGGCCATGACCATGGCGGAGAGACGCGCGCTGGGAGCGACGCTGATGCTGCTGTTCGCGTCGCTGTTTGTTTTCGGCGCGGGAAAAAATGCGAAAACTCCGGAGACGGCCAAGGGCACGCCTCCAGAGGCTTCGCTGCGCACCTACATCGAGAAGGTGCGGGCGCAGCAGGCGGCTGAGGTGCGTACGCCGGGCTCGATCTGGAGTCCCAACGGGCAACTGGTGCGTCTGGGCACGGATGTGAAGGCGTTTCGCGTGCACGACGTGGTGCAGGTTGTGGTGAGTGAGAGCCTGGCGGCCTCGACCGACGGACAGGTGAAGAACGCGCGCGCCTCGAACGCGAGTTCGGGTCTGACGTCGCTGTTCGGTGCTTTGAAAGCGAGTAATGCGCTGCAGAACCTGGTGAATCAGACCTCGGCATCGGGATTGACCGCGCAGGGGCAGAGCACGACCAGCTCCAGCCTGGAGACGGCATTCGGCGCCGAAGTCGTGGACGTGCTGCCCAACGGGATGCTGGTGGTGCAAGCCACGCGGCAGTTGACGTTCTCCCAGCAGACGCAGCTGATCCGGCTGCGCGGCCTGGTGCGGCCGGAAGATGTGAGAGGACGGCAAATGGGTTGGCGATTACGTCACTTCTTCCGCGCAACTGGTTGCCGAGCCGAAGTTCGGATCGATCAAGGTGAACGGCGATGTCGTTCAGTTCTCGCTCGAACTCAAGGGCCGCGACTCGTCTCCTTTGACGGCGTCCTCGCGAAGGACAAGAAAAAACTCTCCGGCTCGCTGTCGCTGCTCGGCAACAGCGACCTCATGCTCGTGGATCTCTATCCCACGAAGCTCAAGAAACTCGACGACCAGTTTGAACTGGCCCGCGAGGCATACGCAAGAGGTGAATGGTCCGGCGATGTTCGATGCGGCGGCCGAAGTGGTGGGCAAGGCCGGTGCGAAGAAGTTGCCCGCGGACGAAATTCGCGGCGCAGATTCTCGATCGCGTGAACAAGACGGCCGCGAATTACGGCCCGCGGTATTGGGAGCGCGAGGTGACGCTCCGGTTGCGCCGAAGCACTCAGCGGACAAGAGGGAGCTCGGGGAGCCTGGGCCATCGCGCAGGCCAAGCGGGCCGAGCGGCTCCTGACCGACGACGACGACGCGGCCGCTCGCATCAAGGTTCTCGAGACGGTGGTGAAGGCGTTCGCGAAGGCCGGGAAAGCGGATGAGTCCAAGCCGTATCTCGCTCAGATCGTCAAACTCGAAGCCCGCGATTACGCTGATTACGCCAAGACGTTGCCCTTCAAGGTCGAGCCGTTCGCCGGCCGCAAGGGGAAGTCGGATCGGGTCGTGCTGGTCGAGGTCTTCACCGGCAAGGAATGCCCGCCGTGCGTCGCCGTGGATTGGCATCGACGGGCTCATGAAGGCATACAAGCCCGCCGACGTGGTGCTGCTCCAGTATCACATTCACGTTCCCGGCCCCGATCCTCTCTCCAACGACGAGACCATGAAGCGGGCCGAGGATTACTACGGCGACCAGATTCGCGGCGATCCGACCGTCTTCATCGCCGGCAAGCCCGGGCAGGCGGGCGGCGGCCCGCCGGACCGCGCAGGGGAAAAAATTCGCCGCGTTCAAGGAACAGATCGACGAGGCGCTGGAGAAGCCGCCAGGCGTCAAGCTCGGCCTCACGATCGCCAGGGGCGAGAAGGGCGGCTTCACCGCGAAGGCCGCCGTGACCGACCTCGACATGCCCGGCGAGAAGATCAGCCTTCGCTTCGCCCTGGCCGAGGAGCAATGCGCTACACCGGGCGGCAACGGCATCCGCTATCACCACATGGTGGTGCGTGCCATGCCCGGCGGGCAGAAGGGCTTCCCGCTGACCAAGAAGACCGCCGAGCAATCCGTCGCGTTCGATCCGGCGGACGTGCAGAAGACACTGGCGAAATACTTCGGACGATCTCGCGAAGACCAAAGCGCCGTTCCCGCGCCGGATGGCCCGCTCGCGCTGAAAAACCTCAAGCTGATCGCGTACGTGCAGAACGACACCACCCGGGACATTCTCAACGCGGTGCAAGTGGACGTGGAAGCGAAATAGCCGGTGGTGGGCGCAATGTCGAGCGGCGTCGCATCGCGCCCCGTGTACCAGCACGGGCGCTGACGCGACCCGCTCACCTCCAACGCCCTCGCCGGATTATCATAAACGCACAAACGGTATCCGTTACCGCCCGTTATTCTCTTGACCGCGGCAAATTCCTCCGCGACCATCACAGATGCCCGCCGCCAGTTCAATACTCGTTTGAACTAGCGGATCCGGTCTTTATCACAATTTCTCCATGGCCACGTCCGGGTGCCCCATGCCCACTCTCAAGGTCCGTTGCCCCGAATGCGATGCGGGGATCAAGCAACCCGTCGATGAAGTCGATGAGCCGACGGATCTGGACGAAGTACGTGCCCCAAGTGCGGGCGCAACTGGCCACGGCCAAGCCTGAAGAGGCGGCCAAGCCCACGAAATCCAAGAAAGCCGACCAGGATGAAAAGCCCGGCAAGAAGGCTGCCAAGAAGCCGTTAAAGGCGCAGCAGACGACGATGAAGAAGATGACGAGGATGAGGACGACGATGACGATGCACCGCGAGGAGGAAAGCCTGCCAGGAAGGCGATGAAAGCGCACGACGACGAGGAAGAGGACGAAGCCCGCGGAAGAACAAGAAAAAGAAGAAGCAAGATGACGATGACGAGGACGAGGATGAGGAAGGCGGCTCAAGAACAAGAAGCTGTTCATCGGCATCGCGGCCGCCGTGCTGGTGATTGGAGGCATCATCGGCACAGGCGGCATCCTTGCGTTCGGGGGCAAGGGCACAACAAGGACACGGCAAACACCAACACGCCAACGAACCCGCAACAGCCCATCGTCGGCCCCGGTACTCCCGGTACAGGCACCGGGACTCCACCGGGCACAGGCACGGGAACTCCACCCGGCACGGGCACGGGCACTCCTCCCGGTACTGGTACGGGGACTCCTCCGGGCACCGGGACTCCACCAGGCACCGGCACGGGGACTACACCCGGTACGGGCACGCCTCCGCCCAAGAAGGATCCCAGTGGTCTGCCGCCGGGTTTGAGCTACCCCGCGCCGGATCTCAGGTTCAGCGATTCATCGCTGGCCGTGGGCAAAATCGAGAGTTCGGTGAGGCGCCGCCGGCCCCACCGCTTTTGCCTGATGAAGATCCGTTCGTGCGGGCGAAGCAGTTCCGCCTGGATCTGCCGCTGCTGCCGACCCTGCCGAAGCTCCCGCCCATCGCGCAGCGGCCGTTGTTGACGCTCGACCCGGGCGGCCACTCCGCGTTCATCGTGAAGTGCTTCATCACTCCCAAGGGCGATCGGGTCGTTACCGTGGGGATGGACAAGGCAGTTCGCATCTGGGACATCGCCACGGGCGACCCGGTTCAGACGATCCGCTTGCCTGCCGCGGACCACCGATGAAGGCAAGCTGATGGCCACGGCGCTGCACGGGATACGGGAAGCGGCTGGCCGTCGCGGGCAAGCCGCTCAAGGTCAACCTGAACAACTCGATCCCCGTCTTCATCATCAACCTAGAGACGGAGATAGGTAAGACCATCAATGCGACCAAGGGAGACCAGGTCGAGGCGATTCGACTTCTCCAATGACGGAAATCAGTTAGCTGTCGGTTGCAACAGGGCCGTTGGAACGAGAGCCGCGGACGGATGGGTGCAGTTATTCGACGTGAAGAACTCCAAATTCATCGCCGATGTGGCGCAACCCACCCAAGTTCTTGAAATCCGTTTCAACCCGGATCAGAAGAAGAAGATGCTGGCGACCGTAGGGATTGACCGGAAGGTTCGCATCTACAACTTCGCCAACCCATCGCAGAACCGCACGATCACGACCGGGAGTCAGGATCCAACCGACATTGCCTGGACGGTCGATGGCGGCACGCTCGGAGTCAGCGCGGTCTCGGGCGAAATCGCCCTGTTCGCCTTCCAGAAGGGGGGCCGCCGTACCGCATCATCCCCGCGCACAACCTCAAAGTGACGGTGGGCGAAGTCCGCGCGATAAAACTGGAGCTCACCAGGCTACTCTTCCTCACGAACGGAAAGGAAATCGCGTGTTGCGGAAACGCGGATGCTCAGGGGTGGGCCGGCATCATCAATATCGACACCGGAAAAATAAAGCAGGGCATCAGAAAACACACGAATGTGGTAATGGCCCTGGGCGTCTCCACCGATGGCACACGTGCCGTCTCCAGGCGGGACCCAGCACGAGACTTATGCCTGGGATACTGCCCACCGGAAAATCGTCAGCAGGCTCTGTGGCACCGGAAACGGGATGTGGGGCGTCGGCTGGGCGAAGGATGGCAAATCGGTTGCTTTCGGGACGAGTAATGTCACTCAACCCAACGGCACCCGCCCGCTCGACTTCACCTTCCGGTTCGATGACTTTGGCCCCGGCCCACGTGCCGATGAGTCGAAGTACCAGCAACTCCTGGGGTCCGACAATACGTTCACCGTGGTCCGATTGCCCAAGGATGTCTGGGCCATTGGCCCCCTCACCGGTAACGGTAAGCTCCGCCAACTCGACGTTCCCGATGCCGGGGCGAATCTTTTCGGCCACTGTATTGCCGGGGCGTGGACTGGTCGTCGCCGCGGGTGTCGATGTACTTGGACAAGCCTTGATGGTGCTCGTTGACCCGCGACGGCAAAATCATCCGATCGTTCCGGGGGCACACCGGCAACGTCCTTTCCGTGGCCCCTTCGCCCGACGGAAAGTACTTCGTCACCGGCTCGTCCGACGAGACGATCCGCATCTGGCTGCCGGAGTTGGAGGATCCGTTCCTGTCGCTCTTCGTGGGCGACAAGGACTGGATCGCCTGGACGCCGCGGGTTCTACGCGTGTCAGGCAACGGCGAACGGTTGCTGGCCTGGCAAGTGAACAATGGATCGTTCAAGTTCCCGCTGGTTCACCCGGCGGAACGATTCACCCTCGATGTACCAGCCCGCGCTAAGATCAAGTATCTGGTCCCGGCGGGCAGCATGCCGCTGGCCCTGGCGATGGCCACGAAATTCGATAAGGCTCTCGTTCTCACCAACAACGTGGCCGATGTCGTTCCCCCGGAGGTGACGCTCGTTTCCCGGAGATCGAGCGGAACGATGTCGTATGATCAGGA
>CAWBIG010000110.1:0-8309 GCA_963788435.1 uncultured Acidobacteriota bacterium
CGTGCTGAATTGCCGTGCGACAAGACCGGCCAAATGGAGGCGCGGGCGTGGGAGCCGGGGGATCCGCGGATCGGCAAGGACGTGGACCGGGGCGACATTGCGAAGGTTCGCGGCTGCGTGACCCGGTTTCGCGACAACCTGCAAATCAAGCTGGAGCAGGTGCGCCGCGCCCACGCCGGCGAGGCCGACAAAGCCGACCTGATGCCAGCCACCTCCTATGACGTGGACGATTTATGGCGGCAGCTTCTCGGGTTTGTGGAGTCTTTTACCGACCCGCATCTGAAAGCGCTGCTCTCCGCCATGCTGGCCGACCCGCGCATTGCGACGCCTTACCGCGAAGCTCCGGCCGCCAAGCAGCTTCATCATGCGTGGCTGGGCGGCCTGCTGGAGCATGTGATTAGCCTGCTGAAGCTGGCGGACCGCGTAGCGCCGCACTATCCCATCCTGGACCGCGAACTGCTGCTCACCGGCGTCATCCTTCACGATATCGGCAAGATTACTGAGCTGGCCTGGGACGTGGGTTTCGAGTACACCACCGAAGGCGTGCTGCTGGGGCACATCCAGATGGGCGCGTCGCTTGCCGAAAAAGCAATGGACGCGCTGCCGGGGTTTCCGCCGAGGCTGCGGACGCTGGTTTTGCATTTGATCTTGTCGCACCATGGCAAGTTGGAGTTCGGCTCGCCCAAGCTGCCCATGATTCCCGAGGCGCTGGTGTTGAATTTCCTGGATGACCTGGACGCGAAGATGCAGGCCGTGCAGGGTGAGTTCGACCGGTGCGCGCGCGATGGCCGTCCGGCGAATGAGCTGACCGGCAAGGTGTGGGCGCTGGACCAGCGGCAGATGCTGAATACGCGGGCGTGGCTGAAGGGTGAAACAGAACAGATTGCGGAGAAAGAATCCGCACCATCCCAGAAGAAGTTGCATTTCTAATGCGGAAGTCGCTCCTCCATCCCGCGTGCCGGCAGGAGATTCTTACCCGCCTCGGCAGCATCAGGCCGGACACGCCGCGGCGCTGGGGGAGGATGACGGCTGCGCAGATGATCTGCCATTTGCGCGACTGCTTTCTTAGCGTCATGGGCGAGCGTCCCATGGAGATCCCCACCCGTTTCACCTGGCTGCGGGCCATGAGAGGCATCGTCCTCTACATGCCCCATCGCTGGCCCCACGGCGTCCCGACGCGGCCAGAGTTCGACCAGATTGACGGGAGCGGCACGCCGCCTGCCGAGTTCGGCGTCGACCTACGCAGCCTGCTGACGGCAATCGAGAAGTTCACGGCGCAGCCGCGCGCATTTGCTTTCCGCACTCACCCGATGTTTGGCCACATGAGCGAGCGAGACTGGATGCGCTGGGGCTATCTCCACGCCGACCATCATTTGCGGCAGTTCGGGGCGTGAACGCGGCAATCCGCACGGGCGATACGAGGCAGCAGCGAAGCTTGCGACGTTGCGGAGGCTAAAGAGGCTGCGCCAGAGCCGGTCTCGGGGGCGGGAAGCCGGAGATGAAAAGCCCGCAGCTAAAGCCGCCCAGGGTTTTATGCTTCTCTTCAGCGGCCTGAAGGCCGCTGCTCCTTCCACAGGCTCCTATGCCAGGAACCACTCCCACTGTTTTTCGGTGAGCGGCACCACGGAAAGGCGACCGATCTTGACCAGCGGCGAATCCTTGAACAACGCAGCGCCCTTGACCTGCTCCAGGGTCTTCGGCTTTTGCAGCCGTTTGTCCACTTTGACGCGCACGATGGGCACCTTGGGATCGCTTGCATCCACGGCGGTCACGGTGCCTGTGCCAACGGCGCGCCGTTCGTCTCCGGTGTGATAGAAGATCCACTTCGTGCCCTTTTTCATTTCGCGCAGGTGCTTCACAGCCGTGGGATTGGTGACGCCATCCCACACCGTCTCCTTGTCGCGCAGGAAATCGTCAAAGGAGTACGCATCGGGCTCGGTCTTGAAGAGGAAGCAGGCCATGCGGAGATGGTAGAGCAGAGGTCAGGGGTCAGGGAACAGGGAACAGGGAACATCGGTCAGTGGACAGGAGTCAGTGGCCGCTCTTCAGCGGCCTGTCTGTCCACAGCGCTTTGTCGGCGATCGATTTGACCGGGTACAGGCGCCCGGCTAGCAACTGTTCCACTTTTTCCTGGTTGGTGTCCTGGGCGAATAGCCACTTCCGAGCTCCGGCCCCCCACATGTGCGAGAGCCGCTCCTCGCTGAGGAAAATATCCGGTGCATCCGGCCAGCACGAGCCCCACAACAGCGACGAGCCCTGGCCATGTTGCGAGCAGCGTTTCATCACGATGTCCGCCGGCTTGCGCAGGAAGTTGTGAGTGTAAAAGATAACCGACGAAGCATCCGACTGATCGCCGTAAATAATGAATGTGTCCTGCGGCGAGCCATCGGAAAGAATCACGTCCGCCAGTTGCCTGGAGCTGAGCATGGGCTCAAACCGCGCAAAGGCGATGTGCGCAGCGATTAGGAACAGGGCCGAAGTAAGGGCCAGCGCCGTTGTTGCCGCCAGGTGCCTGCCGCGCAGTCGCAGCGCCCAGCTCACCGCCGGACCCACCAGCAGGACGATTGCCGCAATCACCGCGGGCAGGCGAAGCGCCGCAAAGGACGAAAACGTCAGGTCAAAAAGGTGCGACATCGACAGCGTGTAGCCGCCCACATCCCGGTGCGCCAGCAGAGTGCCTATATCGGGGACGTAGGGAAGGTGGCGCGAAACCCACAGTCCCCATCCCAGCGCCGCGGCCGCGGCGACGCCGCAAAACGCAAACACCGCCTGCGCACCGGTCAGCCAGACCATCGAGACCAGCGGCTTGCCCTTGCCTGCGGCATCAGCCGCGAGCCGCTGGAGTTCACCCTTGTCGATCCCTTCCCCATGCCGCTCATGAACGACGAGGGAATAGCGCCGCGTCTCTGTTTCCGCCACCACCGCCGCGATGAGGATGAACAGCGCCGGCCACGCGGGAAACGTGTAGTACTCCTGGTTGGTCGAGATGGAGAAGAACACGAGCACAAATGCCGAGTAAATTCCGAGCAGCCACGCCGAGCGCGCGCGGAACATCGCTTGCTCGATGAAACTGGCCGCCACCGCGCTATCCGCAGGTTTCCCGGAGAGATCGAACAACCGGCCGCCATTGTTGCGCAGGCGCCTGAGCCAGCTCCGCCGCGTCTTCCACGCCGCCACCAGCACCGCAGGCACAAAGATGCTCCAGGGGAACAGCCATACCAGATGCGCCAGCCAATACACGGCGAAGGGCATCTTGTTGTAGTCGTCCGGGTACCGGCCGCCCAGGAAGCGCAGTACATGCTCGTTGATGAAGTAGAAGTACCAGAAGCCGTGGACATTTCCCAGCGTGGGATGATTGCCGAGGGGATGGCCCTGGTCTGGGTTGGCCAGACCGGCGAGGATGTGCCATGGAGCGGCGACGGCAAGGAAGAGCAGGATGCCGGTTAGCGGCTTCAACTCGCGCCAACGGC
Source organism: uncultured Acidobacteriota bacterium (assembly GCA_963788435.1). Lineage (GTDB taxonomy): Bacteria > Acidobacteriota > Terriglobia > Terriglobales > Acidobacteriaceae > Telmatobacter. Next base: position 3,471 of record CAWBIG010000110.1, read on the forward strand.
GCCAAAAGCCGCTCACAATGAGAAATGGAACCGCAGCCGCGATGAAGAAGACCGGGGCCACCAGCCCCTTGGTCAGTGTGGCCAGGGCCACTGCCGCCCACATCGCGTAGATTCGCGCGGCACGACGGTCTTCAAGGCCGATGAGGAGGTTCCACAGTGCCAGCATCAACAGGAACGAGAGCAGAGCCTCCGGAATGGCGAAGCGGGTGAACAGGAACGGCCCGACTGCGGTGAGCATTGCGAGCGCGGCGTAGTAGCCGGCGCGCCGGCCCCAGGTGCGTCCCGCCCACAGCCAGCAGATCCACGCGCAGCCCAGGATGGCGAGGGCGTTGGACAGATGGGTGGCGAAGACGCTCTGGCCGAAGATGCGGAAATCGGCTGCCGTGAGCCAGTACGGTAGCGGCGGTTTCTCCAGGTATCGGATGCCGTTCACATAAAGCGTGACCACGTCGCCGGTTTCGGCCATGTGCTGCGCCGCTTCGGCATGGGTCGCGTCCACGTCATCCATCAACGGCGGCTGAAAAAGCGCCGCAAAATGAACGGCGGCAAAGAGGAGGCCCAAAATGAGCCATGCAGTGCCCCGGGAAAGCCCGGAACGCGGGCGAACTACATCTTTTGGGGACTCGTTCATGCGCGCGACAGTGCAGGTTAAGGATAGCAGTCGGAGAGTGCGCGAAGAGTTTGGATTTGAGATGAAACTCGATTGGGAAACGGCTCTGGACGTAAATGTTACATCGCGAGGAATTGGACCATTGGTGTGCCGGCGTCAAAAACGCCAGCCGGTCCGTGACCCGCGCGGTCAGGACCGGTTGGCAATTCGTAGTTGATTCCCGCCAAGCGAGAGAGACTAGAATGCGCTTTTGTTTTCCAGCAGAATCGGAACTGTGGCGATTGGCACTGTCGACCCGCTGATTGCTTTCAGATTTCCAGCAAGATCGTGGTATTGGGTATATCCCGAGGGCACGGAAATCGATGTATCCCCAGTCGTGCTCCATACCGCCAGAGCCGAGTAACCGCCGGACCTGGAGTACTTGCACTCGTATATTGCCGCATTTGACGGCAACGGAGCGCACGCACTGGTCAATGTGGCGCCAGTCAGCCACTCTGCAACCTGCCCGTAAGCTTCGCCGGCTTCATTCAAGCCCGAGTTCTTCGACCATAACGGTCCCCATTCGCTGTTGTCATAGGCATACCAGGTGGATACGGCAACTCCTGAGGATTGCTCCAGGAGTAGATGGCGTGCCAGGAACGCCTCCTGATCGGCGGCAGAGGGCAGGTCGGAGTTTTCTCCCCAGCTGGATTCGGTGTCGAGCAATGGCAGCGATCCGATCCCGTTTGCGCTCATGACCGCGCGCTGGGTCGCCACCTGCTTGACCACCTGCTCCGGCGCTGTGGTCATCTGTGGATAGGGATGGAAGGCGACTCCGTCGACGGTCGCGGCGCCGCCCGCCGCTAACCAGGATTGAAGCCATGCACTGCCACAATTGTTGCTGACCGTGCAAGTGATGGTCGTGTAGTCAACGGTGTTGGACGGCGAAAGGATGACGGCGTTTGGATCCACGGCCTTGATGATCTTCCTGGCGTCGGCCGCCATCGCGACCAGCTGGGCGTTCGTCCCGGTCCATGTAAGCGTGAGGTTGGCCTCGTTCCATAGCTCCCAATACTTGATAACGCCGGGGCCGACGTGGTTGATCAGGGCCGTCACATAGGCGTCCCAATCGCTCAACTGGGCGGGAGGTTCCGCGCAGCCTTGGGGAACATAGCTGCCGGTGCAGGTCCCGCTGATCGCCCACTGAGGCGTGCGCCCAAACGTAAGAATGATCTGCGCACCGTTCTCCTGCGCGAGCGCAATCTGTTCATCCAGCGTGCTCCAGTTATATGTGCCCCGGCCCGCTCCTTCCAGGTCCCACCACGAAGTCCTCGAATCCCACAAGCGCAGCGTTCCAACAGGCACCTGCGGCCACGGCGTGCCGTAGGTCAGACCGTTCACATCCATACCGAAGAATGACGACCCTGAGGTTGCGGTTGACGATGAGGACGATGTCGATGTCTTTTTCGCCGCCAGGGTGTATGTCGCCGAAGTTACCGCGCTCGCGCTGCCATACGAACACGCTGCAATTGCCTTCAGAGTGGTGGTCTTGGAAATGGAGATGGGGCTGCTGTACGCAGCCGAGGATTTTGTGGGTGTACTGCCGTTTGTGGTGTAGTGCATCCTGGCGCAGGAAGATGTATCGCTGATCTTGACCGTGAATGCCGTAGTATAGTTTCCAGCCTTCACGCTAAAAGACGGCGCTCCCGGGGTGCTGGCCCGCGCAGCCATCATGGCTGGAAACGAAAGACTAAGAGGCAGAGCAAGAAATCGAATCCCCATTTGCACGAATCTGCTATGTAACATTTGCATCCTCCACGCTGTTTTTTCAGCGGTAGCTGTGATTTGGCGTAGCGCAGCTCTAACTCATAGCGAGTTAGTTCCGCCACGAGCCAAGGCCAAAAAATGTAGTGATGGATCGCCGCTCCCGGCACCGGAACGTATTCAGAGCGCGGCCCCGGGAGTTGGTTTCTATACCGGCGGCCTGAATCGCGATGATACGAAAGATGCAGGGGATTGCGGAGCAACAGTTATCCCGCGCCGCAATGCATGAAGCGGGTAGTGTCCCGGTCTAATAGCCAGTCGTCGCGCCTTATGGCCGGCGAGTCGCTAAGCATATTGGGAGTTAGAGTTATATCGCCCGCCGGTTCGATAGAGCGTCCCTGACTTATCTATAATCTGCCAAGGCTTTCGCTTATCTGCACACTGCGGGTTACATCAGTCCACGCCCGGTCCTCTGAGTCAGGACCGGGCTCACCGGCTTGTTGGGAACCTGCTCCACAGGAATGCAGGCGCGACACGGCGGATGCATAACTGCCATCGCCGCAGGTCGCCTGTTCGAGTGAAGCGCTTGAATTTGCGAGGAGATATCGCCCCGCCCCGCCAAGTCGATTGGACCAAAGCGATTATGTCGGGGAGTTCCGATGCAGATGCACTCCGGATTGCCGCGCCGGAATGGAGATACGGAAAGGAAACAGCGATACCACGACAGAGATCTTAAGAGAATTCAAGAGGATCCCTCCTGAGAGATAGATTTAAATTCGCGCCAGAGCTTTTGTCTGAACTGCCCGGATGCGTTGCAACTGAGCAGCCAAAGCCGCCGCAGGGTCCTGTAATGCGGGAGGTGTTCCTAACCTTCACCCTCCCAGCCAGTTGGATGAAAAGGCGAACCAGATCGCGCACTTTTGCCAGCGGTACAGAGGGGGATTCTGCGCTGGTTTCATGTAATTTCTTCCGTAACCTCGCGGAAGAGTATTTTTTGCTCCCGCAATCATCTAATGAGAATTGAGCATTTCCTGCAGCCGGAGGCGAAATGTGGAGAGCTGCACCTAGACCAAGAGTGATAGTGGCCGATGACGAACCGGCGATCACGCAGACGATTGAACACATTCTCAACAGCCAGGGTTTTGAAGCCAAGGCAGTTTTAAGCGGCGAGGACGCAGTGGCGCTGGCCCGCCACTTTGTCCCGGACATCCTGGTGAGCGACATCCGCATGGGCGAGCTGGATGGCGTGCAGGCCGCCGTGCGGGTTCGCCGCATCGTGCCCGCATGCAAAGTGGTGCTGTTTTCCGCCACCATCCTCGATGACCTTCAGCTCAGGAAGGTGCGGCTCCTCGGCTTCGATTTCCTGCGCAAGCCGCTTCATCCCATCGGATTGCTTGCTTATCTGCGCTTGCTGGACACCCGGTTCATGGATGAGATTCCCGCCGGGGATGGATGGCGGCTTCTGCGCGAGCACGCGGAACAGGGTACCGAATTGCTGGTGGAGGGCCGCTTTCCTGGGGAACCCGCGGAGGTTCAGGCGGTGATTACGCGGGTGATGCCCACCGACATGAGCCTCTCGCTTCGGCTGACGGAAATGGACGGCCAGCCGGAGCGCAGCATCTGGCTGCATGGCGGGCGGTTCCGCTACGCGGCCATCGGCGAGCTCCCGATTGCCTACGCACCGCCCTGGCGATCGGTGCTCCAGGTGGGGCTGGAGGACGGCAATGAGTGGGTGTTTCGGGAACGGTGGTGAGGAACGGAAAGAAGTGGCCGTAAATGAACGAGTGAAAAACTGAAGGAATAAAGTGAAACAAAGCACGGAGCACTTCTTCACCGTTTCACTTTTTCACTTTTTCACTTCATCACCGTTTCCCTCGTTCACTGTCCGCTTGCCTGTCCCGGGGCGGGCGCAAAGTAGCCCTTGCGCACCTGCACATGCATGCCTTCGCCGCAGTTCACTGCGACGTGGCGGAAGGTGCCATCGAGCTTGTCGTCGGTAGGCGTATAGGTCCCCACGTACTGGGTGCGCAGCTCGTCTTCAATCTGCTGGAAGGCATCCTCAAGCTTTTTGCCGTTGTTGCCCACGTTGATGACGCGCCCGCCGGTCTCATCGGAGATCTTCTTTGCGGCGGAGTAGCCGTAGTAGCCCATGCCGGCGTTCCAGTATTGCCTGGGATTGGCAATCAGGATGACATAGACGATCACGTTCGATCGCTGAGCGGCGGCGATAGCGTCCTGAATTTTCATCTCGCTGCCCTCGTCCTCGCCGTCGGTGAGGATGATCATGGCTTTGCGTCCGGTCTCCTGGGTCATCTTGTCTCTGGAAGCCTGGTAGATGGCGTCATAGAGCAGGGTGCCCTTGGGGGTGCCCTGGATGGGGACGGTGCCGCCGCCGAGGCCAGGAATGCCGGAGCCGCCATTGCCGCCCGCGGTGTTGATCTGGGCCTTGTCCATGGCCCGCGCCAGCTCGTGCGCATTGTTGGTAA
>CAWBIG010000111.1:0-39596 GCA_963788435.1 uncultured Acidobacteriota bacterium
TTCCGGATCAGCATGCGATAGCCGCGCGCTTCGAGTCCCGCCGTGGCCTTCTCCACGTCGTCCACCTCAAACTCCAGCCACGCCTGCGGCGCGGGAATGTCCTCCGGCCACTGGTCGCGCCCGAAACACGACTGCGCCGCCTGCGCCAGCGGCCAAATCGCAAAGTGCTTTGCGCCCTGGAGCGCACCGGTGTAGAGATACCCGCCCGCATCTTCCTTGAACGCGATGCCAAGGCCATCCGCATAGAGCGCGCGGCTCTGGGCAACGTCGCGGTCAATCGGCCCAAACCCCGCAATGAATCGAACCTCTACGCCTAACATCCCATTTCCTCTGCGGACAACTGAGAACTAAGAACTGAGAACTAAGAACTGAGAGCTGACAACTGAAAACTGAAAACTCCCCTCACACCTCCAGCCCCACCTCAAAACCACCCGCCTCCGTCGCCATCCCCCACGCCATCGCCGGCGTGTTGTGCGCAACCCCAAACCGCCCATCCGGCCCCAGCAGAATGATCCCGCCGTGCCCGCCCAGCCGGTTGTAGAGGTAACTCATGGCATCGCGCGCCGCCATCTCCGGCGCCGCGCCCGCCGCCACCCGGTCCGTAGCCCACTTGCCCAGCACCAGCTTCATGATCGGCTCGCCCCAGCCCGTCAGGCTCACCGCGGCCGAAAGGTTATCCGCATAGCACCCGCACCCGATCAGCGACGAATCGCCCACTCGCCCCGGCGTTTTGTTCAGCGTTCCACCCGTCGACGTCCCCGCCGCCACGTCGCCGCGGGCATCGAGCGCCACCGCCCCCACGGTGTCATGCGACCAGCTCGTAGCGTCCTCGTCCCCTGGTCCCTGTTCATCCGTTCCCTGTTCCCTGTTCCCTGTTCCCTGCGCCACCGCAGTTTCCGGTCCCTTGTCGTCCCGCATTCCGGAAAAGGTCACATCCTTGAGCCCTTCCCGCTCCCGCACCTTGGCCGCAGCCAGCCGCTCCCGCTCGCGCTCGAGCACCAGCTCCCGGTTATCGATCAGCTTCATGCCGTGCCGCGCCGCAAACTCTTCTGCTCCTGTGCCCACAAAAAACACATGCGCGCTCTCCTCCAGCACCAGCCGCGCCGCTTTGATGGGATTGCGCAACCGCTCCACGCATGCCACCCCGCCGGCCTTCATCCGCCCGCCGTCCATCAGCAGCGCGTCCAGTTGCACTCGCCCGTCCGCGGTCAAAAAGCTGCCCCGTCCCGCGTCGAACGTCGCGTCGTCTTCCATCACCGTTACGGCCGCTTCCACTGCATCCACCGCTGCGCCGCCGCGCGTGATCACGGCCCAACCTGCCTCCAGCGCGCGCCGCACTCCCGCCGCGTGCGCCGCCTGTTCCGCCCGCGGAATCGCCCACGCCCCGCCGTGCACAAGCAGTACCGGCGCCCGCCTCTGCACTCCACTCTGATTCGCGCTCATCACCGCACAGCATACAGCGGCCAGGTTTAGGGTGTCAGGGATCGGCGGGGTCCAGGGCCCTCAACCTTCCGCTCCACCATCCGGATCATTCCTAGCAACCCCCATTTGTCCCTTGTCCCCGCTTCTCTGCTACTCTCGTGTTCGCATGGAATTTACTAATATTCGTCTTGATCTGCGGCCTCCGCTCGCCCAGGTAACGCTCGACCGCCCCAAGGTCCTGAACGCGCTGAACGCCGCCACCCTGGCTGAGCTCGCCGCAGCATTCGAGGCTCTGGCCGCCGACGACGCTATTCGCGTCATCCTGCTCACCGGCGCGGGCGGTCGCGCCTTTGCCGCCGGAGCTGACATCTCCGAGCTCGCCGCGGCCTCCACCCCCGAAGATGGCCGCGCCCTCGCTCTGCGCGGCCAGCAGCTCTTTCGCCGCATTGAAACACTGGGCAAGCCCGTGATCGCCTGCATCCAGGGGTTCGCCCTGGGCGGCGGCTGCGAGCTGGCCTTGGCCTGCACCCTGCGCATCGCCGCTGAAGATGCTCGGCTTGGCCAGCCCGAGGTCAAGCTCGGCCTGATCCCTGGCTATGGCGGCTCGCAGCGCCTTCCCCGGCTCGTCGGCCGCGGCGCCGCGCTGAAGCTGCTGCTCACCGGCGACCCCATCGACGCTCGCGAGGCACTCCGCATCGGCCTGGTGGACGAGGTGGTTCCCGCTGCCGACCTGTTGACCCGCGCCGAAGCCATTGCGCAGGCCATCGCAAAAAACGCGCCGCTCGCCGTGGCGGAAATGCTGCGCACGCTGGACGATGGCCTGAGCCTGCCGCTCGACCTCGCCCTACTCCGCGAATCCGACCGCTTCGGCCACATCTGCGCCACCCGCGACAAGGCCGAAGGAACCCGCGCTTTCCTGGAGAAGCGCGCGGCAACCTGGGAGGGCAAATGACGCACACCACAAAAACTCGCTGGCTCCGGATCATCGCATTCGCAGCCGTTGCCGCAAGCCTCGGAATGGCCGCAAACCAGAGTGACTGGCTGCGCGACTACAAGGGCGCTCCGTTCGGAGACAGCCGCATCCAGGGCCCGCAGCCGATTCCCGGCCAGGTGCTTTGCGCCTATTACGATCGCGGCGGCGAAGGCGTAGCCTATCACGATGCGGATGCGAAAAACCACGGCAGCGGCGAACTGAATCCCGCCGACGGCAACTACATTAACCAGTTCCGCATGAACGAGGGCGTGGACACTTCGTACACCAAGATCGGACGCGATCCGCAGATCGACGACAACCCGTTTGAAGCTCTTGTGCCGCCGCCAAACCTGCTCTACGTGGGCTGGACCGAGCCCGGCGAGTGGTTCAACATCTCCGTCGACGTGGCCAAAACGTTTGACTACACCGTGGACCTGCTCTACACCTCAAACCGCGGCGGCACCATCCGCCTCGACCTGAACGGCGAGCCCGCCACCGACCCCATCGCCATTGAATCGACCTTCAACCCGGCGGATCCGCTGGCATGGCGGCAGTGGCACCACTGGAACATCGAGCGCATCGCCAGGGTCCACCTGAACGAAGGCCCCAACGTCCTTACGGTGCACATCCTCGATCAGGGCAACATGAACCTTGCCTACCTGGATTTCCGCCGCGCGAAAAAAGTGTCCGTGCCTCTCATTCGCCGGTAGTGGTAATGGCAGCCACGGCGACCACCGGCACATTTGCTGCGTTCAACGCCGCACCGGACCCCGTCCCATACGCCAGATTCTCTTTCTGCACTTTGGCGGCCTGCAGAATGTCCAGCAGGTGATTCCAGAAGGCCGACCCGCCCGAGGCCAGAATCCCGCTCACGATGCATACCGCCCACGTATTTGGCTTGTTCCATTGCGTATGCGTTAAACCCGGCCACGTTCATCGGGTTCATGCCGCTCAGCGCGCTCACAAAAATGCCCGGAGAGGATGGCAATGAACTGAACCCATCCCGGCGCGGTCTTCGGATTCGGCGTGCCGTCGCCCCAGATCCATTGCTTGATGGTGTCGGTCACGCGCTCTGTGGCGACGCTCAGGCCCACCATTGCGGTGACAAACGTGGTCAGGACTTGGGATGGCGACGTAATCGCGGTGGCGTCGAGCAGTAGCATGGTTCCTCCAGGTGGCAGCGCAGTCCGGCCCTCGAGAGGGTGGCGGGAATGGGGGCGGATGGCCGGCCGCGGATCGTGACGAAAAGCTTACTAACTTAGAAGACCGCCGACAAGTAACTAGTAAGGCAATGGAGTTACAAGCAGTAACAAGTTCAGCTTTCCACGTACTCCCAGAAGGCATCGTGAAGTTCGGCGCCGTGCTCGTTGAGGATGCGGCGTGCGGCGCGCTCGACTTCCTCGATGAGGCCGTGGAGGTAATCGCGGGAACGGGAGATGGCGACCACGCCAATAGTGGCCGACTGCCAGGTTACGGCCTCATCCATTTCGGCCACGGAGACATTGAAGCCCTGGCGCAACTGGTCCTTGAGCGAGCGGACGACCTGACGCCGGTCCTTGAGGGATTGGGCGTGCTCGATGCGGATTTCGAGCGTAAGCTGCGCGACGGGCATGGCTTTGGAGAGCAATTGTACGGCGGAATGGGTGCGGTTGCGCGAGAAATAAAAACGGCGATGTCGAGTGGATTGATCGGGTTACGCCCTGAAAGCGCACAGAAGCAGGGAACAGTGAGTAGGGAGTAGGGAATAGAAGAGCTGGGGCCGGGATTTGTGGGCTTTTCGTTGCGGCTAAGGGAGCGGATACACGCGCAAAATAAAAACGTCGATGTCGAATGGATTGATGGAGATACGCCCTCAAAGTGCACAGAATCGCATGGTATTTCCGCGGCGGCCTGGCGGCGGTTGTACGGATTGAGTTGGAACGTGGTCATGGCGGCTCTTCCCCCGGAGACAGGAACGCCCGCCTTGTGAGGGGCGGGCGCATTTCTTCCATCTACTTCAAGCTTACTCTTTCGGAAAGTTAAGCCTGCACGTTCTTGCCCCCTCCCGGACGATTTTTTCCATTAGTGCAACTCATGGCGATTCAGCTGCTTGGACCCAAAGGTACACCATTTTCGCAGCACTCCTGTAGATTGTCCAGGTATTGACAAGACTTCCACAGGCGTCGATTTGCACCGATTTCAGGGCAGTTTTGGGCTGGAAATCCTGCCAGGTTGGCAAGATGGCGGATTCGCGAGTTCGCACGGGCGGCTTGCTCTCATCGTGCCGTTTTCTTTCGCCGCCGCTGCTCGCTCTCTTTCATGATTTCGCTCATGTCCCCTGCCGGCCGAATCTCCCAAATGTTGCCATACTTCAGGCTCGGATGCTGGCTGATGAGCTGGATGGCATGGTTCATGTCTCGCGCCTCGAGTACGAGAATGCCGCCAAGTTGTTCCTTAGTTTCCGCATAGGGACCGTCGGTCGTTGCCACTTTGCCGTTCTTCCAATACAGGGTCAAGGCAGTTTCCCGAGGCTGAAGCGCTTCTCCACCGGCCCAGTGCCCGTTGGCGCGAAGATGGTCGTCATATTCAAAGCAGGCATCGAACATGGCGTTTCGCTCGCTCTCCGCCATGCCATCGAATTTGCCTTTGTCATAGTAGCCGAAACAGAGATATTTCACTGTTCTTCTCCTCCTGGTGGAAGCCGGTGGCGGACACTGCTACCGATCGCACCGGCTTTCAGTCCCTCGATGCAAGCGCGGCAATTAGTTGGCGGTCTGATTGGGCAGCTCAGCCCGTTTCTCCACTTTGTGCTGGATCTGCTCATCGGTCAGGACGGGTGCGAAGTCTTCCATCTCAAAGACCTGGCGGATTTCGACTTCGGAGTCGCCGGCGGGGTTGCAGTTGGGGGCACGCTTGACCCACTCGATGGCCTCTTCAAGGGACTTGACCTGCAAGATGGAGAAGCCGGCGATGAGCTCCTTGGCCTCGGTGAAGGGGCCGTCGATGACGGTGCGCGACTTGCCGGAGAATTTGACACGTGCGCCTTTGGAGCTGGGATGGAGGCCATCGACGGCGAGCAGGACACCGGCCTTCATGAGCTCTTCGTTGTACTTGCCCATCTCGAGCAGGAGCTCGGGATCGGGGAGGGCGCATTCCTTTTCTGCCTCCGGGGTTGATTTGACGATGACCATGAATCGCATTGCGAAATCTCCTTTGGGTTGAGGGGTGGTTTGTTTCCGATGACTCGTTTCCTGTTCCCTGGAGGAACCGTAGATCATCGTTCTTTTGCCCTATAGTCGTTGGGGAGACGGGAAATTCGACAGCTGTCTCAATTCTTATTTCAACTGCCGAATCCGCTCCCGCAAAAACAGCCGCTCCGGTTCCTGTTGGGTCAGCGTCAGAGCTTTCTCATAAGAAGCCCGAGCCTCATCCGTCCTGCCCAGCCTGCGGCACATATCCGCGCGGGCGGAATGCGCCAGGTAGTAATTTGCCAATTCGCCATTTTGCAACACCGCGTCAATATGATTGAGACCGGCCTCTGGACCATCGCGCATGGCAATGGCGACGGCGCGATTGAGATGTACAACCGGCGACGACTGCATCCGCACCAACTGGTCGTAAATGGCAACAATCTGGCGCCAGTCGGTGGCAGCGACAGATTCCGCCTCCGCATGAACGGCCGCAATGGCAGCCTGCAGGGTGTAAGGGCCGAAGCGGCGGGAGTTCAGGGCTTTCTTGAGCAATGACCCTCCCTCAGCGATCTGCTCCCGGTTCCAGAGCGATCGATCCTGATTCTCCAGCAAGATCAGCTCGCCGGCCGGAGAGGTTCTCGCGGCGCGACGGGATTCCTGGAGCAACATGAGGGCAAGCAGCCCAGTTACTTCCGGCTCGGGCTGGAGTTCGGTCAGCAACCGGCCCAGTCGAATGGCCTCGCCGGTTAGCTCGGCCCGTGTTACCTCCGCTCCTGCCGCGGCCGAGTAACCCTCGTTAAAGACGAGATAGATGACCTGAAGCACAGCGCCCAGCCTCTCCGGCAATTCCTGCGGCGACGGCACCTCGTACGGAATCGGCGTCTCGCGAATCTTTGCCTTGGCGCGCACAATGCGCTGCGCGAGCGTGGCCGGCGGAATGAGAAATGCCCGGGCAATCTCCTCGGTGGTCAGGCCGCAAACCTCACGCAGGGTGAGCGCAACTTGTGCTTCCGGCGGCAGAGCGGGATGGCAGCAGGTAAAGATGAGGCGGAGACGGTCGTCCTCGATTTCGTCATCCTCGGGGGGCGCTTCGTGGATGCGCGCCTCGAGATGGAGCGCGAGGTCATTTTGTGCGCTGTCGAAGCGCGCCCTCCGGCGCATTCCGTCAATGGCTTTGAATCGCGCGGTTGAAATGAGCCAGGGGCGCGGTTTATCCGGCACGCCGGCCTGGGGCCACGCGTCTAAAGCAGCGGCGAAAGCCTCGTGCATGGCCTCTTCGGCGAGATCGAGATCGCCGAGCAGGCGCACCAGCGTGGCCAGAATCCTGCCCGCCTCGGACCGGTAGATCGTCTCAATGGTTCTGCCGATCTCATCGGGAACATTTGGCGGCATGCACCTGAAACTAACAAACGGACCTGCTGCGCACAACTGGCCCGGATGCCTTTTCAGAAGCAGGCAGGCGAACGAGCTTTCCCAGCCTGTGGGGACCGGCAGGGTGCCATTTTTTTGCGGGCGGCGAAATGAACAGGAATCCGTTCCGGAACATTTTGCTGGTGCGGGGCGAGACGCTGCGATGATGGTATTCTGTTGCTCTTTTGCAACCGTTGCTGCTGGATTTTATCGATCGCCGGAGATGGGCATGACGCTGGAAGTCTGGGCAATGATGGGCGCCGGCGTGGCCACGCTGGTGGCGGGGCTGGCGCTGACGCGGAAGCGGTTTGACGCGGCCAGCGGAGCCGGCAAGGCGCTGGTGCTGGGGCCGGTGTTTGAGGCCGTGGCGCTGGCGGTGTTTGCGGCGGAGCATTTTACGGCGGCGCGCGACCTGATGGGGCTGGTGCCGAAGTGGCTGCCGGGGCCGCTGTTCTGGACTTACCTTGTGGGCGCGGCGTGGCTGGCGGCGGCTATCAGCTTTATTGCGTGGCGGCAGGTGCGCTGGTCGGCGGCAGGCGTAGCACTGCTGATGTGGACCTTCGTGGCCACGCTCGACATGCCAATGTTTCCGAAGGGTCCGCATGACCGGTTCTTCTGGATTCTCACCGTGCGTGAGCTGGCGTTTGGCAGCGGCGCGTTGGCGCTGGCCGGGAGCTTGTGGCAGAGCAGCGCGCGAGGGGTGGGCGCGGCGATGATGCGGGTGGGCCGCGGGATTGTGGCGGCGACGATGATTTTCTACGGGATCGAGCACTTTCTCTTCCCGCTGAATGTGCCGGGGGTTCCGCTGGAACTGACTGACGCCGGCGTGGATGCCGGCGCCGAGACTGATTGCGTACATGGTGGGAATGGTGCTGCTGGTTGGCGGAGTGGGGTTGTTTATTCCTCGATCAGTGCGCGGGTCGGCGGCCGGGGCGGGGGTGGTCCTGCTGCTGCTGACGGCGTTCTTCTACGTTCCGATTTTCGTGGTGGAGATGCACGGCTCGCAGGCGCTGGAGGGCCTGAATTACGTGGGCGACACGGTGCTGTGGGCGGCGACGGTTTTGCTGGCGGGGGTTGGGGAAGTTCACAGTTCTTAGTTCATAGTTCAATAGTCCATGGTTTGTGAACGGCGGGCTGGGCGCCAAAACGCATGCTAATAATCCATCAGTACCGATTTGGCGGGATCGTTCGGGCAAAATCGCACTTGGATTTCGGCTCCGATGGAGCCAGACTTTCGCACGTCTACTGACCTGCGGATGTAGTAAGGCTTTCGGTATCTTCCTCTATATAAGTTTCCGTCAACATTGTATTCATAACGATACTCTCCGACGTCGCAGCCCCGGCCAGGACACTCGTAGCGGTAACTGGTCATCTTGCCGGTACACGTGGACCAACCCGCGCTTGCGAGTTTCCTCCACATGTTGAGGACCATGCGGATCAGGAATGCGATAGCGATGTCGAGGGTTAACCCTCCCATGGTTTGACAATATTAGCAGGCAACAAGAGGCCGCAAAGCGCGGGGCGATCAGGGAATCGCGGCGAAGTACGCGGCAACTTCCTGCCAGTTATTTACGCGGGTAAACGTGCCGGTAGCAGCCAGATTGTGGGGCGCGGTGAAGAGCAGGCCTGTGCCCTGAAAGCGCTCCATGTTGCGGGGCAGGTCGTCGATGAGGTAATCGGCGAGAAGGATGGACTTGTTGCCGCAGAAGACGTACTGGGTGGGCGGAATGAAGGGGAAATGGCGCTGCAGCCAGCGATACTTGGGGCCGAGGGAGTTGGGAACGGTCATGGCCTGGGTAGCGATGTAGATTTCGAAACGCTCCGAGAGAGCGCGAAGGACGTCCTGGGCGCCGGGCATGAGCGGGAGATCCTCGAAAAAGTCTTCCGCGTCAAGGAAGGCGCGGAGTTGCTGGCGGCGCTCGGCGGGAGTGACTTCCCAGAGGCCGCGGCCGGTGAGGTCGGCGGGGGTGACGGCTTCGTCGAAGGTCTCGTTGTAGCGGCGGATGTGCTCGGAGAGGGTGTCGGCCATGACTTCGTCCATGTCGACGCAGATGCGGGCGGGCACGTTGGGCTCCTGAAGTGGCGATGAAATGAGAGTAGCAGCAGTCAGCAAGTCAGCGGGTCGGCAAGTCAGCGGCAAGTGTGACGAATAACTTGAGACAGCGAGCTAGCGCGCCAGCGTGGCGATTTGTACCGGCGTGGGTGCGGGGATGAGCTGCGGCGCGCAGCAGGCGCGGTTGAGGCGGGCGAGGTCAGATTGCATGCGGGGCTGCTGCGCCAGCACGGCGAGGGTTTCGCCGAGGATGCGGGTCGCGGCGGGGTTGCGTGCCTCCGCGATGCGGTAGTGCATCCACTTGCCTTCGCGGCGGGCTTCCACGAGGCCGGCGCGGCGGAGGTAGGCGAGGTGGCGGGAGATTTTGGGCTGGCCCTGGCGCAGGATTTCGACGAAATAACAGACGCAGACTTCGCGACCATTCATTAGGTTGAGGAGACGGAGGCGCGTGGGGTCGGCGAGCGCGGCGAAGAGCAGGGCGAGATCGGCGGCGGAACTAGGCGGAGGCACGCTTTCATCATATACGCCTTGACAGATTTGTCGAGAGGAGAATATATTTGCGTTGGCGTATGTATTCTGTGGACCGTGGACCTTTCACGAAAGAAGGAGCAATGCGATGGATGCGGTGAAGAACGTGCAGGAACAGGTGAAGGCGAAGTACGGGAGCGCGGCGCGAGCGGTGGCGGAGACGGGCACGGTGGCGAGTTGCTGCGATCCGGGATTGCGCTGCTGCGATCCGATCACGGCCAACCTGTACGGCGAGGACGAGAAGGGATTGTTGCCGGAGAAGGCGGTGCGGGCGTCGCTGGGGTGCGGGAACCCGACGGCGCTGATTGAGCTGCGGGCGGGCGAAACGGTGCTGGACCTGGGATCGGGCGGTGGGATCGACGTGCTGCTTTCGGCGCGCAGGGTGGGGCCGACGGGCAAGGCTTACGGGCTGGACATGACGGACGAGATGCTGGCGCTGGCACGCGAGAATCAGCGGCAGGCGGGCGTGGAAAACGTGGAGTTCCTGAAGGGCGAGATGGAGAATATTCCGCTGCCGGAAGGGAGCGTCGACGTGGTGATTTCAAACTGCGTCATCAATCTCTCAGCCGACAAGGATCGCGTGTTGAGAGAGGCGTTCCGCGTGCTGAAACCCGGCGGGCGGTTTGCGGTGGCCGACGTGGTGGTGCGCGGCGACGTGCCGGACGAAGTACGCCAAAGCATGCTGCTCTGGGTGGGATGCGTCGCCGGCGCGCTCGACGAGAACGACTACCGGGCGAAGCTGGAGGCGGCGGGCTTTTCAGGGATTGGGATGGAGCCGACGCGCGAGTACGACGTGAACGATGCGCGGACATTCCTGACCGAGGCAGGCGTGGATGTGGATGCGATTGCGCCGCTGGTGAAGGGGAAGATTTTCAGCGCGTTTATCAGGGCCAACAAGCCGCAGGCTGCCTGCTGCGCGCCGGGATGCTGTGCGTCCGCAGCCGCGGGCCTAAAGGAGTAGGAGATGGCCGAGCACTACAACGTGTTGTTTCTGTGCACCGGCAACTCGGCGCGGTCGATTATGGCCGAGGCGATCCTGAACCACAAGGGCAACGGGCGATTCATCGCCTACAGCGCGGGCAGCCATCCCTCGGGACAGCCGCGGCCGGAAGCGCTGAGGCAGATTGAATCGGCCGGCATGTCCAGCGCCGGCTTGCGCAGCAAATCTTGGGATGAGTTCTCCGGGCCGGGCGCGCCGAAGCTGGATTTTGTGTTCACGGTGTGCGACAACGCGGCGCGGGAGCAGTGTCCGTTCTGGCCCGGGCAGCCGATGACGGCGCACTGGGGGATTGCCGATCCGGCGGCGGTGCAGGGCACGCCGGAGGAGATTGCACGGGCGTTTCGCGATGCGTTTGTGGTGCTGGACCGCAGAATCGGGTTGCTTCTGTCGCTTCCAATCGCGGCGCTGGACGATCTCGCCATCAAGCGCGAAATCGATGCGATCGGACAATCGTGAAGAAGAGCCGTTTGTCGTTTCTCGACCGCTTCCTGACGGGATGGATCTTCGCGGCCATGGCCGCGGGCGTGGCGCTGGGCTGGCTGGATCCCGGAGTGGTGCCGTTCCTGAACCGGTTCAGCGTGGGTACGACCTCGGTTCCGATCGCCGCGGGCCTGATCCTGATGATGTATCCGCCGTTCACGCGGGTGCGCTTTGAGGAACTGCACGAAGTGTTCCGCAACAAGAAGGTGCTGGGGCTCTCGCTGGTGCAGAACTGGGTAATCGGGCCGGTGCTAATGTTCGTGCTGGCGATCGTGTTTCTGCGCGGGTACCCGGAGTACATGGCGGGGCTCATCCTGATCGGCCTGGCGCGATGCATCGCCATGGTGATTGTGTGGAATGAGCTGGCCAAGGGCGATACGCAATACGCAGCGGGGCTGGTGGCGTTCAACTCGCTGTTCCAGGTCTTCTTCTACTCGGTTTATTCGTGGATGTTTCTCACAGTGCTGCCGGGCTGGTTCGGACTGCGCGGGACGGTGGCCAGCGTTTCCATGGGCGAGATTGCGCGCAGCGTTTTCATTTACCTCGGGATTCCGTTCCTTGCCGGATTCATTACGCGCGCGGTTCTGATCCGCGCCAAAGGGCGGGAGTGGTACGACGGGAGCTTTGTGCCGCGGGTGAGCCCGCTGACGCTGATCGCGCTGCTGTTCACCATTGTGATCATGTTTTCGCTGAAGGGCGGCTACATTGTGCGCCTGCCGCTGGACGTACTCCGAATCGCCGTGCCCCTCCTGATTTATTTTGTGCTGATGTTTCTAGTGTCGTTCTACATGGGGCGAAAGCTGGGCGCGGACTACTCAAAGACGGCGACGCTTTCGTTTACCGCCGCCTCCAACAACTTTGAGCTGGCGATTGCGGTAGCGGTGTCGGTGTTTGGAATCAACTCCGGCGCGGCGTTTGCGGCGGTAATCGGGCCGCTGGTGGAAGTGCCGGTAATGATAGGGCTGGTGAACGTGGCGTTGTATTTCCAGCGGCAGTATTTCGCAGGCGTGGCGGACACTGAGGTGATCGAGCGGGCGTGAGCCAAGCTCGTGGGTTCAACCCTTCCGCGAAGTGCAACCGCGGATCCTTCACTCCGCTGAAAAGCGCTCCGTTCAGGTTGACACGCTGAGGTAATACATGGAGAACGGAGTAACCCGCGCCCGGCGCTACACTACCCGTCTGGGCCGCGGCACTGCGGGCGGAGCCGCATTCTGCGTTTCAGGAGCGGGTTCGGCTTCAGGCGGCTTGGCCATGGCGGGATCGTAATAGAGCAGCCGGCCGCAGGAGTCGCAGGGAAGAAGCTGGCCGTCGCGGACCTGGTTCCACATCTGGGGGCGGATGCCCATGCGGCAGGCGGAGCACTGCTGGTTTTCGGCGCGGGACACGCCGGTTCCGCGATGTGCTGCGATGCGGTCGAATCGGGCAAGCCATTCTTCATCGATGGCGGCTCGAAGTTCCTGGCGCTGCGCACAGAGCAAGTCCTGCTGTGCGGCCACTTCGCGCTGGCGAACGGCAACCAGCTCACGCGTCTTTTGCAGGGCGCCGTCCAACAGCTCCACCTTGCGGCGAGCTTCGGCGAGCTCCCCTTCGTGGCCGTCAGTACGCTCCAGGCTTTCCAACTCTTCGTTTTCAAGGCGTTCGATTTCGCCATCGGCGAAGGCGATTTCGTGCTCCATGGCCTGAGCCTGGGCGGGGGTGGTCACGGTGTCGAGCTGGGCGCGGTAGCGGCTCGCCTTCTGCCGCAGGGTGGCGATTTCGCGTTCGAGCCGCGCACGGAGTGTTTCCTCGCGGTCCAGCGCGGCGGAGGCGCCGGCGGAGACCTGCTGAGCGGCTGAGAGTGCGGATTCGGCCTGGGTGATCTCGCCGGGCAGCGCACGTGCGGTTTGCGCAAGCCGGGCGCGCTCCAGTTCGAGGCACTGCAGCCTGGCGAGGTTTTCAATCAGCGCAATCACGGTTGAACAGCAGTCTAACAGTGGACAGTGGATAGTGAACAGGGCTGCCGGCCATCTACCGTCCGCTCCAAGGCCGCTGCGGCGATCTATGCTGACTGCTGGAGGCTGGGAGCAGATGGCCCGGCTTGTCAGCGCATCGAAGGATTTGAGGAACGGAATTGGAAGCACGGCAGCAAGGATTTTGGAGGCGGCACCGGTGGTTGATGTGGAGCCTGGCGGCGGCGGGGGTGGTGCTGACTGCCGTCGGAGTCACTCTGGCGGTGCTGGCGCGGCACCTGGAGCCATTTCTGCGCGCGCAGATTGTGGCGGAGCTCGAGGCGCGATTTCACACCCGGGTGGAGTTGGACCAGTTCCATGTTTCCGTGCACGAAGGCCGGGAAGCGATGTGGGGGATCTGGGCGGAGGGCCGAGGCTTGCGTATCTGGCCGGCGCAGCGCACGGGAGGCGACCAGGCCGTTGAGGCGGGGGCGAATCCAGTTCCGCTGATCCAACTGAACGAGTTTTCGTTTCACGTGCCAATCCGGTATCGGCAGACACAGGCGCTGCGGATTCCTGAGGTGAGGCTGACGGGGTTAAAGATTGTTGTGCCCCCCAAGCCGGAGCGGGACCAGAAGACCGGCATTGGGGGAGCCATGAGGCGGCCGCAGGCGAATTCGAGCGGGTTTCTCAAAAACGTGGTGGTGGATCGCGTGGTTTGCCAGGGAGCCGAGTTGGTGTTGGAGACGGCCAACCCAGCGAAACTGCCGCTCACTTTCGCGATTCAAGTAATTACGCTTACCCATTTGACGGCGGGCCAGCCGATGAACTTTCAGGCGGTGCTGACCAATCCCCGGCCGGAGGGGTTGATCCGGACGCAAGGCGCCTTTGGACCGTGGGTGGTGGACGATCCGGGAGCCAGCGCGGTCAACGGGAAGTACCAGTTCGAAAATGCGAATCTGGCCGACTTCAAAGGCATTGCCGGAACGCTATCGTCCAACGGTACATACGACGGTACGCTGAGAAACATCGCGGTAAAAGGCTCGGCGGACGTGCCCAATTTCAGCCTGACGAAGTACGGAACGCCGATGGAGCTGGACACCGACTTCAAGGCACGGGTAGACGGGACAGACGGGGATACGTACCTGGACGAGGTAGACGCGCAGCTGGGCCAATCGAAGTTCCGGCTGGCGGGCAAGGTTGTGCGGGAGCGGATGGACGCGAACGGCAAGCAGATCCCCGCCAACACGCCGGCGGGGCCGGAGCCAACCAGGATTGGACATTTGATCGAGATGAAAATAGATGTGGCTTCGGCGAGGATTGAAGATTTCCTGAAGCTTGCCAGCAAGAGCGGGATGCCGCCGATGACCGGCGGCGTGACCGCGCGCGCGATGCTCGAGATCCCGCCGGGGAAGCAGCCCGTGCCCAACCGGATGAAGCTCGATGGCCGGTTCACGCTGGACAATACGCAGTTCACCAGCGAGACCGTCCAGAAGAGGATTGAAGACCTGAGCCTGCGCGGCCAAGGGAAACCGGGCGCGGTCAAGGACACTTCTCCGCAAGTGATTGTGTCCACCATGCAGGGGAGCTTTCAGATGGCCAATGGGGTAATCGCGCTGCCGGATTTGAAGTACACGGTGCCGGGAGCGCAGATCAGCCTCAACGGGACATACTCGCTGGACGGGGCGCTGCACTTTGACGGCACGGCGCGGATGGACGCGACGGTTTCGCAGATGGTGGGTGGATGGAAAGGATTCCTGCTCAAGCCGGCCGACCGGTTCTTCCGGAAGAACGGAGCGGGCACCCAGGTGCCCATTAGAGTGCGAGGGACGCGCGACCATCCGGACTTTGGTCTGGAGTTGGGAAAGATGGGCGGCACGCATCCGGAGAAGCCGCGATGAAGCCGTGCACTTTTCGTTGAGCGCTGTGTTGCTCGCGCAACGAGCATAAATGTGATAGTTTTCTCACCTGAGCACCGTTGCCGAATCCACGAGCAACGGAAACATGCCGGATGTCCCGGTCGGCGGACCTTGCCGCCGAGGAGCGCCGGCGAGGAGACCGCAATGCACTGGACCAAATGCATGGCGGCCGCGATTCTGTGCCTCCTTGTGGGGATGGGATCGCCGGCCGTGAAAGGGCAAGCCGCGCCCGCTGCGGCAAGTCAGGCAAACTCCAACAACAATGCCGTGAAGAATCCCGCCATGGGCGAGCTGGCCAACTGGTGGAAGAACGGCGTCTTCTACGAAATTTATCCGCGCAGTTTTCAGGACTCCAATGGCGACGGAATCGGCGATCTGAACGGAATCACCGAGCGCCTGGACTACCTGAAGAGCATCGGCGTCGATGCCATCTGGCTTACGCCCATCTATCCTTCGCCGCAGGTGGATTTTGGCTACGACATCTCTGACTACGAGGCCATCGATCCGCAATACGGAACCATGGCGGATTTCGACCGCCTGGTGGCCGAGGCACGCAAGCGCGACATCCGCGTGATCATGGATATGGTCATGAACCACTCCAGCGACAAGCACAAGTGGTTCATGGAGTCGCGGTCGTCGAAGAACAATCCTTACCGCGACTGGTATGTGTGGAAGGACGGCAAAGGCGAGACGGCGACCAGCCCCGGCCAGCCGCCCAACAACTGGGTGTCGGACTTCGGCGGCTCGGCGTGGACGTGGGACCCGAAGACGCGGCAGTACTACTACCACAAGTTCTACGCGGAGCAGCCTGACCTGAACTGGACCAACCCCAAGGTGCACGAGGCATTCCAGCAGATTATCCGCTTCTGGCTGAAGAAAGGCGTTGCGGGATTCCGGTTCGACGCCATCACCACTCTGTACGAGGATCCGCAATGGCGTGACGAGCTGCCGGTCCTGGACAAGAACGGGCAGCCGGTGAGGGGCCGGAACGGGGAGATCGAGCTGCAGGATACGATGACCAACAACCTGCCCCAGGCCCACGACGTGATGCAGGAGATGCGCCGGACGACCGATGAGTTCGGTACCGACGTGTTTCCGGGGACGCGGGTGCTGATCGGAGAAACCTATCTGCCGACCATTCGGGATCTGGAAACGGAATACGGACCGCCGGGCAAGCCGGAGTTCCAGTTGCCCATGGACACGCAGATTCTGGAAATCAACAAGAGGAACGTGGCGGAATTCCGTGCGCGGCTGGACGATGCGGAGTTGCATCTGAACGGGCACGTTCCTCTCCTGGTGTTTGATAACCACGACAATCCGCGCCTGGACGTGCGTTATGGCGACGGCGTGCACAACACCGAAATCGAGCGGGTCATCGCGACGGTGCTGTTTGCAAGCCGCGGTGCGGCGCTTTTTTACTATGGAGACGCCATCGGCATGAAGACCACTCCGCCGGCGCGCAAGGAGGATGTACAGGATCCAGTGGGCAAGAGGGACTGGCCGTACTACAAGGGCCGCGACGGCGAGCGCACGCCAATGCAATGGAACGACACTGCCAACGCGGGCTTTACCACCAGCGACCATCCCTGGCTGCCAGTGCCTCCCACCTACAAAACGGTGAACGTTGCCGCAGAGGAGAAAGAGCCGGACTCGATGCTCAACTGGTACAAGTCGATCATTGAACTAAAGAGGACCAATGATGCGTTTGCGCACGGCGACAACGTGATGCTGGATACCGCGAACGACAAGGTGCTGAGCTGGATGCGGCAGGCGCCCGACGGCAGTCAGGTGGTGGTGACCTGCAACTTCACCGCCGATCCGCAGATGGTGAACCTGAGCGGCGGCAGCCTGAAGGGCACGCACGCCAAAACGCTGCTGAAGTCGCCGGGAGGCACGGATCCGGCGAGTCTGGACGCAGTCGAGCTGCAGCCGTTCGGGGTCTACATCGGCGACGTGCAGTAGACAGCGGTCAGGGAAGAAGTGAAAGAGGGAAGAAATGAAAAAGGGAAACGGTGAAAGAGGCCAAGCCTTCACTTTTTCACTCTTTCACCGCTTCACTCTTTCACTCTCGCTTTTTATGCCGCGCGCCTCAGAACACCGCTGGCTTCGCAGCGGTCGCAGTTGCCGCACGGGCCCTTGTCGTCGTCGCCGATGTAGTGGAGCAAGTATTGGCGGCGGCAGGAACGCCACTCGGCATACTGCTGCATCTTCTTGAGGCGCAGCTGGCGCACCTCTTTCTGTTGCTGCTGGCGATGCGAGGTTTCGTCGACAATCTCAGCCAGCGGGCGTTTGCTGGCAACCTCCACCTCGCCGGTTTCCAGCAGATGGGCGGCGCCGCTATCTTCCAGCTTCTGCAACAGGCCGGCAAGCTTGCGCGGCGGAATGCCGGAAGCTCCAGAGAGATCGCGGCGGGAAATCGGATGGTGGCGCCGACGGAGCGCGTTATATACGGCCTCGAGAGCAGCGCTGTCGACGTGGGATGGGCCGGTTTTGAACTGCTGCGCGGAGATGTCCTGGGGGCGATAGAAGAGGACGGCTTCGGCAGGCTGGCCGTCGCGGCCGGCGCGGCCGATCTCCTGGTAGTAAGCGTCGAGCGAGTCGGCAACGTCCGCGTGGTAAACAAAACGGATGTCGGGCTTGTCCACGCCCATGCCGAAGGCGTTGGTGGCCACGATCACGGGAACCTGTCCGCTCATGAAACGGTTCTGAATCTCCTCCCGCTCCCTGGGCCGCAGTCCGCCGTGGTAGAAATCCGCGGGCACACCGGCGCGATTGAGATCCGCGGCGATGGTTTCGGCATTCTTATGCGTGGCAACGTAGACGATGCCGGGCTTGTCAGCGAATTCGACACGGCGGATGATCGATCGCTCCTTGTCACTCTGCGACGAGAAGGTGTCGACGCGGAGCGAAATGTTGGACCCGAGAATCTGTCGGGCTGCGGCGGCGATATCTGTGTTAATGGAATATACGAGTGACATAAATATGCTGCGGAATTCGCGCGAGAGCTGGTGCGCTTTACGGGCTGGTTGCTTCGACGCAGAAACACTGCCGGGTGATGCTTGGCATTCCGAAATGCGAAATAGGGGTACCGGGCGCCCCGCCTGGCAGCCGGGAAGCCGACGCTCCGGGTCGGGCGGGGCGCCGCGTGGTTTGCGGCCTGGACTGGATCACCCCGTCCTCACTGCCGAATCGGCGCATGCGCCTGGAGCAGCTCAAGCCGGTCATTGAGGGCATGCGCGAGCGCCTGGTTGCCCTCCTGGCCGGCCAGCGTGGCCGCGCGCTGCTCGGTTTCGATCGCCTGCGCAAACTGCCCGGTCTCAGCGTAAGCGGCAGCCAGTGTGCCCAGGATCTCCGGCTGGCGAGACCCGGTCAGCTCGACGGCGTGCTGGGCCAGCGTGACCGCCTCAGCGCCATTACGCAGCGAGCCGTCGCGCGCCGTGGCCAGCAGCCACGCCGCGTCGTTCAGGATCTGCACGCTGTCCGGCTGCCGGCGCAGTCCTTCGCGCCATTCAGCCAATCCGTCCCTGGGCTGGCCGTTCATCACCAGCGCTTCGCCCAGGTAGTAGCGGGCCTCAATGCTATCCGGGGCCAGCTCCAGCGCTCGCCGGAAGTGCGGAATACCATCGCTGAACCGGCCGCTTTGCACAAGCGCCAGGCCGAGATTGCTCTGGAGTTCAGCGGATTCAGCGCCAAGGTCGAGCGCCTTTTGGAGGTACGGAATGGCATCGCCTTTCCAACCCCTTTCCAGAAGGGCGCGGCCCAGGTTGGCCTGGGCGCCGGCATCGCCGGGATCCAGCAGGATCGCGTGAGCGAAATAACGGGTCGCCTCTTTAAGGTTGCCCTGGGAGGCTAGAGCCATGCCAAGGTTGTCATAGGCGTGGGCATATTTGGGATCGGCGTCGATGGCTGCGCGAAACTCGGTAATCGCCTGGTCCACGTTCCCCTGAGTCCGGTAAGCATAGCCCAGGTTATTGTGAGCTTCGGCGAATCCGGGATTGATCTCGATGGCCGCCTGGAACTGATCCATGGCCTCAGGCACGCGGTGCTGTTCCAGCATCAGGCGGCCGAGATTGTTGTGGCTGTCGGCGTAGCCGGGATTGATCTCGAGCGCCTGGTTGAATTCAGCCGTCGCATCGGCGGGCTTGCCCAGGGCGGCAAACAGGACGCCAAGGTTGTTGTGGGCCTCCGCGAATTCGGGCTTCTCCGCGATGGCGGCGCGGAATTGAGTCAACGCCTCGTCGCGCTTCCCGTCCCTGGCCAGGGTCTCGCCAAAGCCGTTGTGGGCGCGGGGATCGTCCGGCTCCATCGCCAGCGCCTTGCGCCACTCCGGTATGGCCCCGGTGTAGTCGCCCTTCTTGTACAGGTCCTTGGCCTCGTCGTACTGCTTGTAGAAATCCACGGCAGGCGTGGCGATGTGCGCGATCCCCGCCGGAGGCATGTTGACGAACTCGGGAATGTTGACGGCGCGATTGGCAGCGGTGGAGTTCTCAATCAGGATTGCCGGCGTGTCGTTGCCGTTCTCATCCACGTGGGTGAGGAACATCTGCGTGTAGGGCGTGCGGCTTTTGGACGAAAACACCAGCCACCGACCGTTAGGCGACCAACTGTGCCAGGAGTTCATCAGCGAAGTGTTGCAGTTCATCAGGCGGGCCGTGCCGCCCGCGGCGGGGACGATATAGAGCTTGCTGTCGGGGCGAATGAGTAGTCCGTTTTTGGCCTGGACAAAGACAATCCACTTGCCGTCCGGCGAGACCTTGGCAAAGGAGTTGCTCATGCCGTTGTTGCTGGCGCCTTCGATCGGTTCGGGCGTGCCCCCTTTTCCGTCGTTGAATGGTATGCGGTAAAGGTCGTACTGGATCTGGACCTCGTTGGGGTCGTTAGGGTACTTGGCCATCAGGCCATCGGCGCGGTACGGGTCCTTGGCGTGGGTGCGCAGGAAGACCAGGTACTTGCCGTCGGGGCTCCAGACCGCGCTGGCCTGAACAAAGGCGGGATCGTCGGCGCCGGGCAGGGGCTTCAACTCTTTCGCCTGGCGATCGTAGATGGCGAGGATGCCGCGGGTGGGATAGAAGACCTGGAGGAAGCGGTAATCGGTGAAATTCGACACGTAGTAGAACTGGGAGCTCTTGGTGTGCGGCGGCTTCACCGTTGTGGCCACGTAGCGGCCATCGGGAGAAACCTGCGACATGAAGCCGACCCGGAGCTGCGGGTCGAGTTCCTTGCGGAATGAGGCCCAGGAGATCATGTCCTGGGTGCGAATGGTCATCTCTTTTGAGATGGGGACGATGGCGTAGAGGCCCTTGTCGTTCTGGGGGCCGTCCATGTCGATGCCCAGGGTCTTGCCGTCGCGCGAGAAGGAGTGGCAGTTGGCGCAGGAGTGCAGGTCGTTCATCACGATGTGGCTCTCCGGCTCACCAACGTCGCGCATGCGCCAGTTGATGAGCGGGATGGCGCCCTCAGCCAGCGGCTTGATAACGCCTTTCTCGCTGGCCGAAGGCATCAGCGGCACGTCGCGGTAGAAGATTGGCGCGCCCACGGGATCGCGGGAGATGGTCAGTTCCATCTTGCCGCGCGAAAGCGGCTGCGAGAGATCGTCAGCGGCATAGCCGGTAATGGCGATCGTCGCCCTGCTCTCGACTGCGTACTTGCGAACCGCGTTCCACGTGGCGGCGTCGGGCTTCCAGGTATGCGCCGCCGCTTGCTCCGGCGTGAGTTCCGGCAGCTTGTTGGTGGGGCCCACGCAGCGCGGATCGATTTCGCCAACCTGCATCCCGGGCCCGTCGGAGCGGATGTGCAAGGCCGGGCCGCCGCCCGCGAAAGTCACATCGATCTTCCAAGCCGTTGCGCGATCGGAGCTGTCGCGCCATTGAAACGTCGGCGGTTCCATATCCGGCGGGAAAACGGACTGGTTCAACGGATAATCGACGGTAATCGCTGCGGGGGCATCGGCCGCGCCATGCACTCGCCTGGCATGCCCGAATATGAACGCGGCGGCGAGGACTGCAGTGGTGACGAGGGAGACGGCCAGGGCACGCGCGAGTCGGCGGCGAGCGGGCAGCAGTGCGGGCGCGATGGCCGGATCGCTGTGCGGAAGTTTCAGATTCATGTGCGTCAAGACCCCCGGAGCCTCAAAAGGTGGTCGGCAGGCCGTGCGGCCGCGAGCGAATTGGGGAGCCTTGCGTTTTGAACGCACGCGCGCCGGTTGCCGAGTGAATACCGGCGGGAAAAATCGTGGTTTTCCCGGCTGGAAAAGTATACTCCCGGGGCGCAAGGGTTGGCGCGATTCGCGGGGCGGGCGGAGATTGTGGCCTTCGGCATGTTCTCACGTTGAGTCTGCATTCCAGGGGTATAATTCGCCTTCACCTGAAATATGCTCAGCGGAGGATTCTCATGGAAACTGTCGCATTGATCTTCGTGGCGATTCTGGCCATTATCGTTCTCAGCTTGATTCTTGGGAGCTTTTTCACCGTCAACACCGCGGAGATGGCAGTGGTCACGCGCTTCGGCAAATTCCTGAGGGTGGCCGAGCCTGGACTGAACTGGAAGATGCCCTACTTCGACTCGGTGACCGGGAAGGTCAGCCTCAGGGTCAATCAGATCACGCTGACCATGGAAACCAAGACCAAGGACAACGTCTTCGTCACCATTCCCATCAGCGTGCAGAACCGCGTCCGGCCGGAAAAGGTGTACGACGCGTTCTACAAATTGTCCAATCCGTCGCAGCAAATCCAGTCCTACGTGGAGCAGGTGATCCTGGGCCACGTCCCCGGCATGACTCTCGACGAGGTTTTCGCTTCGCAATCCAGCATCGCCGCTGCCGTCAAGCAGGAACTCGACGCCGACATGTCCGGCTTCGGCTACGAGATTGTGAATGTGCTGGTCACCGACATCGTTCCCGACGCCAAGGTCAAGTCGGCCATGAACGACATTAACGCCGCGCAACGCGAACAGGTGGCCGCCAACGCCCGCGGCGAGGCGGAAAAGATCCTGGTGGTGAAGAAAGCCGAAGCCGAGGCCGAAAGCAAGGCGCTCCAGGGCCAGGGCATCGCCAACCAGCGCAAGGCCATAATCGAGGGGCTGCAAACCTCCGTCGAGCAGTTCCAGAAGGCCGTTGAAGGCGCCACCTCCATGGAGGTGATGCAGCTGGTTCTGGTCACGCAGTACTTCGACACGCTGAAGTCCATCGGCGAAAGCGACAAGACCAGCACGCTGTTTTTGGCCCACTCCCCGGCAGCCGTAAAGGACGTATCCAACCAGATTATGGAGTCGATGCTGGTAGCGGGACGAGCGAACTCCTGAGGAGTTTTGAAAGGGCACGACTTTACAGGCTGCGGAAAAACTCACCGAAAAGGTCAATGGACGCGCCTGCAATAAGAGTTGAAAACCTCAAAACAATCCCACGATAGGAAGTGTCGAACTTCGGCTCCGATTCGCGTTCGGTTACTTGGCTTCCGGTTGATAGTCGGAGCCCGATAGGGGCACGGGAACTCACCGACCTCTTTCCAAGATGCGCGTGTGCGCCTGAGCACGATCAATGTCGCTGACGATCTTTGAGAGTGCGGCGAACGTCTTCTGCGCGGTGGTGGAGATGTCTTTCTCGCCTTTCTCGAACCAGCACTGATGGGTGGTACCAAGCACAGCAAAAACCAGTCCCGCCAGCAGATGAGCCGTAACGTCGTCTTTGCTCCGCCTCCTGAAGGCCTGCGTGACCCGGTCCTGAACGGCGGCGACGCGGGAAAGCTGCGCTTCGCGGGCAGAGGGATACTTGCCGGCAATTTGCATCAGCTTGCCCGACCGAGGATTGGAAGCCGATTTCCGAGCAACTTTGAAGACGACTTCACAGAAGAGTTCCCCTAGAGACAACGAAGGCGTGCAGGATTCGATTGCGCTGACAAGCGAAGTGCCCCATTCGACGATGGGTTGCGCCATCAGGTCGCTTTTCGACTCGAAGTGACGGAAGAATGAGCGGCGGGAGGTGCCGGCTCGTGCCGCTATCTCATCGACGGTTGTCTCGTCGAACCCTTTTTCGAAGAACAGATCGATCGCCGAATCCCAGATTGCGTTGCGAGCGAACTCCTGCTTGCGCTCCTGAAGACTGACACGGGCGGGCACGTCGATGAACGGGGCTTGGGAAGCGGCATGCATGATAGATCGAGAATAGCACTTTAGGCATCCAATGCAAATATGGCATTATGATATTGACATGGCACTCAGTGCCATACTATTGTAGGATCCATGAGATTGGCGTGTAGTCGAGGGAATTCCGAATGAAGCGGCGAACATTCATTCAATCGAGCCTGGCAACAGGCGCCATTGCGGTGCTCCCGGACCTGTGGTCTGAGGCACCTGACGCTGCTGCCTGGAGAAAGACCTGGGATGCTGCCCTGGCGACGTTGGCCGCCAATGTGCAGATGATGCCGAAGTTCGATAAGCCTGTCTTGCAGGAAGGCTCGGTCTATCGGGGCACATGGATGGAGTGTGGTCCCCACGAAAGCCTGGCCTACGCTGAATTGGCGGAGTACGTGACGCCGACCGAGGCAGGACCATCGCCGATTCAAGTTGCGATCAATACGCACCGGGCGTTCTTCGCCAACCAGCGAGAAGATGGCCAATTGCCCGCAAACGTAACGAAGTGGGGAATCGGATGGTCGATGATACAGATGGTTGTACCCATTGCTGCGACGGCGTGGGAGGTCTCGCAGATCGCGAAGAACGAAGAGTTTCTCGCGGACGCGTATCAGTCATGCGGTCGATGGGATGCCTGGCTCCGGCGATATCGCGACACCCGCGGGACGGGGCTGGTTGAAGCGTTTTGCACCTACGATACCGGGCAAGATAACAGCCCTCGTTGGAAGGGTGTGTCGAATGATTGCCCGGGGCATGATGCCAAAAACTGTCCGAAGGGACAGACGGTCCCTCGCCTCTGCCCCGATCTTTCGGCAACGACCTTCGGCGCGCGAATCGCTTTGAGCAAAATGGCCAAGGCTCTCGGCAAGCAGGCAGAGGGGCAAAAATGGCTGGAGGACGCGGAGCTCATCCGCAAGCTCATCCTCAAAAAGCTCTGGTGCGAGGAGGACGCAAGCTTCTACGATGTTGCGCCCGACGGCAGCTTCGTTCGTGTGCGGTCTGTTGCGAACTGCCGTGTGCCCGAGGAGCACGTGCTGCGTCCCGATGTTCCGCGCGAGCGGAAAATGTTCCACGCGCTGTGGGAACATCAGCTCCACAATCCCAAAGCCTATTGGGCGCGGTATCCGTTCCCGAGCATTGCTTTGAACGACCCGCTCTTCGTGCGCCCCATCCCTATGAACTCCTGGGGCGGCGCCTCCCAAGCCCTGACCGCACTGCGCGTTTTGCGTTGGATGGAGTTCTACGGCAAGTCTAAGGATCTCCATCTCCTGATGGAACGCTGGTGCGAGGCGGTTATCCGTTCCGGCAAATTCGCGCAGCAGCTGAATCCGGACACCGGTGATTTTACAAAGGGCGACCCAGGGGGATATTCGCCCTGCGCGCTCGTATTTCTGCATTTCACGAAACGACTGGATCGCGCGCCGTCGCAACGTGGCTAACTCAATCCAGTTTCAGGCCGCCTACAAGGCATTCCGTCTCAAACCCTCAACCCGAAAGGACTTCTCATGAAAACTGCTCTCAGACTCGCTCTCGCCGTTCTGGTCGCCGCCGGCATTGCCCAGGCACAAACGCCTTCTTCGCTCAGCGGCAAATGGAAGATCCACACCGTCATGGTTCAAGAGTCAGACTCCACGTGCACATTCACTCAGACGGATTTCGCCCTTACCGGAGAATGCGAAGGAGACAACGGCAAGTACAACATCACCGGCAAAGTTGAAGGCAACAAGGTGAGCTGGAGCTTCAAGACCGACTACAACGGAAGCCCACTCACGGTCTCTTACGAGGGAACGATTTCGTCCGATGCGAAAATCGCCGGAGCTTCCCACGTAGCAGAAATGTCATTGGACGGCGACTTCACCGCAATCAAGGACACGGACGCATCCGCAAAGTAGCGAGCAGGTCTCACCGACACTTCGGTCAGATCATTGAGTTGGACAGAATATGAAAGTTAACGGCAAGATCATCGTGGTCACCGGCGCTGGCAGTGGGATCGGGCGTGAACTCTCGCTCCTGCTTCTCACCAGAGGCGCAAAGGTAGCGGGCGTCGACTTGAATGCCGCAGGTCTGAACGAAACTGCACGCCTCGCGGCAGAGAACGCTTCAGCCTTCGCGCCGCTAGTTGCAAATATTGCGGACAGGCAGGCAGTCGAGCGCCTGCCTGACTTGGTGACCGCCCGATTCGGTACCGTCGACGGAGTCATCAATAATGCCGGGATCATTCAGCCTTTTGTCAGAGTGAACGAACTCGACTACCCGACGATCGAACGAGTCCTGAACGTGAATCTCCTCGGAACCCTTTACGTTGCCAAGGTATTTCTGCCCTACATGCTGAAGCGGCCTCAGGCGCACCTCGTGAATCTTTCGAGCATGGGTGGGTTCGTCCCCGTTCCAGGCCAGACGATCTATTGTGCCGCGAAAGCAGGGGTGAGATCGCTTACGGAAGGCCTGGCAGCGGAATTGATCGACACCAACGTCAAGGTGACCGTGGTGTTTCCCGGCGCGATCGCAACGAATATCACGGCTAATTCCGGCGTCAGTACGCCGGCGAGACAACCCGACCAAAAAGGCTCGATGAAACCGATGCCAGCCTGCAAAGCGGCGGAGATCATTGTGCGCGCGATGGAACGCGACGCTCAGCGCGTCTTCGTTGGGCGAGACTCAGCGGTCATGAACATTTTCCATCGTTTGAGCCCGAGCTTTGCCGCTCGCATGATCGCAAACAAGATGAAAAGCGCGCTCCCCAGCTGATGGTCTGCTCGGATTTGAAAGTCGGCAGTGCCACCGGAACAGGTCAAGCAGAAAGAAGTCTCCATGATGCCAGTTAAGATCCACGCCCTCAACTTTATGTTCGTTCTGGCCGCGCTTTTCACGACAGTTTCCATGAATGCGGCTGACACGGGTTCGCCTCGGCAGGAGCTCGCAGCCGATGCCGGATGGAAGTTCTTTCTCGGAGATCCAGGTGGAGCGGAGGCGGCGGCGTTTGTCGATTCCTCGTGGCGCACAGTTAACTTGCCTCACGACTGGAGCATTGAAAGCGCGCCTGAAAAGGGGAATCCCACGGGCGGAGGCGAAGGGTACTTTCCAGCAGGGATTGGATGGTATCGCAAGACCTTTCAGGCTCCCGCTGATTGGAAAAGTAAACGCGTAAGCGTCGAGTTTGACGGCGTGTATCGCGATGCGACTGTGTATCTGAACGGGCGCAAACTGGGGACGCATCCGTACGGCTACACGTCGTTCACGTTCGACCTGACACCGGGGTTGAACTTCGCCGGCGCGAACGTGTTGACGGTCCGCGTAGACAACTCGGAACAGCCGAACAGCCGCTGGTATAGCGGATCGGGCATTTACCGGCATGTTCGCGTTGTGGTGACGGATCCGGTTCACGTGGCGCATTGGGGAGTATTTGTCTCAACGCCGGAAGCCACAAGCGAGTCGGCCAAGGTTTTGGTGCGCACGCGCGTGGCGAATGAGTCAAAGAGCGGCACGAATGTGACGGTGGAGACGACGCTGCTCGACAAAGCGGGGAAGAAGCTTGGCGTCGCGCAGTCGAAGTTGGAGCTGGCATCGGGAAAAGAAGACGGTGCCCAACAGGAGATAACGGTAGCGAATCCCGCGCTGTGGACACCGGCGACGCCCACACTGTACAGCGCCGTTTCAACCGTTCGGCGGGGCGGCCAAGTGATCGACAAGGTGATTACGCCGTTCGGCATCCGCACACTGGCATGGTCTGCCGAGAAGGGCTTCTTGCTAAATGGAAAGTCGATCAAGTTTGCGGGCGGCAGCGTGCACCACGACAATGGGCCGCTCGGGGCTGCTGCATTCGATCGCGCAGAGGAACGCCGGGTGGAGTTGCTGAAAGCGGCCGGTTTTAACGCCGTCCGCACCGCGCATAACCCGCCCTCCCCAGCATTCCTTGACGCATGCGATCGTCTGGGTCTCCTGGTTCTGGATGAACCCTTTGATATGTGGGAAGTGAACAAGGTCAAATATGACTACGGCCGTGACTTCGATGACTGGTGGCGGCAAGACGCCTCTTCGATGGTGATGCGCGATCGCAACCATCCTTCGATTGTGATTTGGGGCATCGGCAACGAAATTCCCGAGCTAACGGTGGAAAGAGGAAGAACGATCGCAAAGCAACTGGCTGACCAGGTGCGATCGCTCGATTCCACGCGGCCCCTCACGCTGGCGTTCCCCGGCACAACCACCGCGCCCAATGCCGAAGCGGTCTTCTCGCTTCTTGACATAACCGGATATAACTACAGCCTCGCCTCATCCTATTCGGCGGATCACGAGAAGCTCCCATCTCGGATCATGCTCACGACTGAATCCTTCCCGCAAAGTGCTTACGCCTTGTGGAAGATTTCGCAGGAGACCCCCTACGTTCTCGGCGATTTCACCTGGACAGCGATGGATTATCTCGGGGAATCAGGAATTGGCTCATGGTCTATTGCCAACGCGCCGGCTGATGGGGGTTCAAAGGCGACGAGCGGCGGCAACGCGAGCATTTCGTTCACGAAGATCGTCGACGGCATGTTCTTGAGAATGGCCGAAGAGCATGAGAGGGCGATGGCAGAAAAAGAAACGGACGCGAAGAAGTCAAGCTCCTCCGGGAATGCAGCCATGGGCACGATGGCTTCGGCTTTTCCCTGGCATGCGGCTATCTGCGGCGACATCGACCTCACCGGCTATCGGAAGTCGCAGTCCTACTATCGAGACATCTTGTGGAATGGGGGCGACCGCATTTACGCGACTGTTCGCGTACCCGCACCGGAAGGCAAGAGAATTGTTGCCGCCATGTGGGCGAGCTACCCGACGCTGCCGACCTGGAGTTGGCCTGGCGAGGAAGGAAAGGAACTGCAGGTTGAAGTGTACTCAGGTGCCGAACGGGTAAGGCTTTTCCTGAACGGCAAACTCATTGGCGAGGAACCTACGGGAAAGGAGCAGGAGTTCAAGGCTGTCTTCTCGGTTCCCTATGCGCCGGGCACGCTGAAAGCTATCGGACTGCGCGGTGATCGTCAGGTCGCTGAAAACGTGCTGACAACAGCGGGAAAAACCACGGCACTTCGAGTTAGGGCAGACCGAACGATCCTCCAGGCAGACGGTCAGGATCTATCTTTCATCACCGTCGAAGCAGTCGATGCAAAGGGTCTACCCGATTTGCACGCGGATCAGGAGGTTCAGTTCGAGATTACTGGACCGGGAACGATCGCAGCCGTTGGAAACGGTGACGGACAAGACACAGCTTCCTATCAGACCAATAGACGGAAGCTCTTCGACGGTCGCGCACTCGTCGTGATCCGCTCGTCCCGTCAGGCCGGCCGCATAAAAGTAACTGCACTGAGCACCGGCCTCGGTGACGGTTCGTTGACTATCGACGCCAAGAAGCCGCAGCCAACAGCTCAGTGGCAGTAGTGGTGCCTTGCATTCCATTGTGCAAGTCTGGAAGGGCAGCTCATGAACCGGAGGATCTTTCTTCAGTCGACCATGCTTGCCAGCGCTTCAAACCTGGCTCCGTCCGCTCTTTTGGACACAGCCGGATTCAGCGCAAGGCGGAACTCCGAAGTCAATCGGCATTCGTACTCAAGTGGGGACACCCTTCCCGCATGTGAGAAGAGTGCGCCGGGTCCGATCGCGCCGTCGTCGGTCTGCGGAAACAATGGCTCAAAGATCTGGAGGCAGCCAGGAAAGCTGCCGGCATCAAGTCAATTTGCTCTCATGGACTCTTCAATTACGAGACGATTCCAGGATTGCACGTTGGTCGAGTAGCCCCGGGGAATTTCACCCCGAGGCCCTCACAGATCCGTACGTGACACTCTCGCGTCATACGGCTCTTCATAGCCTGGCTCGCCTCCTGCGAGAGCAAACCTTCTCGGGAGGAAAGGGCTCCTCCTGGTTTCCCAGTTGGCCACGCCCTCCGTTGAGCTATGTCATCCTCTTCGCTCCCCGTCCATTACAGACGCTTCAACGCCACTACAGGATGATCCGCCATCTTCAAGTGCATCGATATTTCCCTTTCGTGGATCACACTTATAGGTTTTCTCTTAGCATCACTTGAAGACTTCCCATGTTCCGCCTATCCGCCTCATGGCAAGCTCAGGCCACCTCTCATGCCGAATGCCGCTCCGCCCGTAAACAGGTTTCGTCAGAGCTTGTCCCGCAGTAGTAATCACGCCGCGGTTTTGACATCGTCTCATACGTTTCGACACTTCGACGGTGGTTCCCTTACGGTCCTCTTCTTGCCTGATACCCGACCCGGTCAAAGCCGAGCCTTTTCCTTCCGCGCTCACGACCATGGCTTTGAGCCACAGCCGCCGAAGGTGGTTTGGACCCTGCTCCTGTAAGCCGGTCCCGAGGGGCCTCCCCTCATCGGTTAAGCAGTTACGAACGTTCCGCCCTTGCGAGCTTCGCGTGCTCATGGCGCACGATCACCGCGTACACGGAACCGCGCACACGGAAGTTACCAATCGTCAAATACCGAACAAGGCCAAACCCGTCCACTACTACCACGCGGACCGTACCCACCTCGGTCTTGGCAAGAGGACGCCCGGCGGGCGAGTGTCTCGCCGCGTAACGCCGCCGGTCCATGAACGAAATTGGCCCTCAGTCGGCCGAAAGGATCGTGTGTTCGCCAATCCCCTTTTATCCGAATTTGTCCCACATTGGCTCGGCAGAATCGAGCAAATGGGGAACTGGGCGTCTGTGTTCCTCCGCTTCCCAAAGCGATCTTATTCTTTACACAAACGAGCGGGCCGTTTCTCTGCCCGGATCGCAATTAGGCGAGGGACGGCTGCGGCTCCGGCCTCACCGTTTTCCCTGATCGTCTTCCTGATAGAACTGCGACACCAGGTTGTGCCGCCCCATGAAGTTGCCCATGCGCTCAAACATTGCCAACTTGTAAACAAGGGAAGCTACCGCGTAACGGCTCGAATACAGCCTGTCGGTATTGACGCACTGCATCAGCTCGTCATTCCTCGTATTCAGCACTCTGCTAGGAACGGCCCGAACGTCCATCTTGCTTTTGAAGTTGTTGAATTCATCTTCGGGGGAATGCCAGGCAGCTGGAGGTTTGGGGTTCGGGATACTCCAGACATCGGCGTCAGCCCGGCATTGCTCGAGTGGGGCGACATGCACTGCAATCTGCTCGCGTGCGATTGAAGTCACGAACAGCAAAAGAAACGGCAACGACATCCTTGCTACTTTCATCGCGAAGATTCCTCCGTGCGGTTGATTCCGCGGGCATGGGGCGCTAAATTCACGGGGCAGGCCGCGGCGGCTTTGCAGTTTCCGTATACTCCAGACGAGTGATGAAGCTCTGCAATCGATTATTTATGCCGAACTTCTGTCAATCCTGCGCCGCCCGCCAGGAGCGCGATTCCGAGCCAAGCGCGCGCAGTCGGAAATGTCGGTTCCAGGATGATCCCTGCGAGGATGGCAAAAAGCGGTGCAAGAAGGAGGCGAGCCGCCATTCGGGAGCGGCGAGGCGGCGCATCAGCCACGGCTTCCCTACCCCAGCGCCCGAATCTCACTGCTCGTGCCACCTGCCGCCGGAATGTAGCACTTCTGCGTGTAATCCATTACCATGCGATCGGCCGCGAAGCGCCAGCCCAGTGTGCGGATGGTTCGCTTCATGCGCTTGATCCAGCCGCGCGGCAACCCATCACGGTCACGCTGGTAGTAGAGCGGAATCACCTCGTCCAGCAGCACGCGGTAAAGGTCCTCGCCATCGCGATTGTCGTGGATCGACATGTCCGCATGCGTTCTGCCCTTGCCGATCGCGAAGCCGTTCAGCCCGTCGTACGCCTCGGCCCACCAGCCATCCAGCACCGATAGATTCAATCCGCCGTTGAGCACCACCTTTTGCCCACTGGTGCCTGAAGCCTCCAGTGGGCGGCGCGGATTGTTGAGCCACACGTCGACACCTTGCACCAGATGCCGACCGACATTGATGTCGTAGTTCTCAATAAACACAAACCGGTCGGCAAATTTCGCATTTCGCATCATTTCGGCAATCTGTTGCAGCACGCGCTTGCCGGGCTCATCGTGCGGATGTGCTTTGCCGGAAAAAACGAACTGCACCGGCCGCTTGGCATCGTTGACCATCGAGGCCAGCCGCTCCATATCCGCTAGTACCAGATTGGCCCGCTTGTAGGTGGCAAACCGCCGCGCAAAACCGATGGTCAGCGCGTCGGGCGAAAGTATTTTATCCAGTCGTCGCAGTTCTCCGTTCTGCTCGCCGCGCCGGGCTGCCTGCTCCCGCGCCCGCTTCCGCGCGAAATCTATGAGCTGCGCCTTAAGACCCAGGTGCGTCTCCCACAACTCGCCGTCGTCCACCTTCTCGATTGCCTGCCAGGTGGTGGGCGCCCCGCTCTGTCGCTGCCAACCTACGCCCAGGTGCCGATCGTAAAGCCGGCACATCTGCGGAGCCAGCCACGAGGGCACATGTACCCCGTTGGTAATGTGGCCTACGGGCACTGCGTCTTCCGAACGATCTGGATAAAGTCCTCGCCACATGGCCCGCGAAACCTCGCCATGCAGCGAGCTGACAGCGTTCACGCGCCGCGCCAGCTTCAGTCCCAGCACCGTCATGCAGAAACTTTCGCCATTGTCGGTCGGATGTTCGCGCCCAAACCCCATCAGGTTTTCGTGCGAAATGCCCAGCTGCTCGCGCAGCGGTCCCAGGTGCTCTTCGATGAGTGCGGCGTCAAAACGATCGTGCCCTGCGGGCACCGGCGTGTGCGTGGTAAACACCACCTCGCGCGGAATCTGTCGCGCCGCCGTATAGAAGTCCAGACCCTCCTCTTGCATGCGGTCGCGAATGGCC
The DNA here is from genome assembly GCA_963788435.1 of uncultured Acidobacteriota bacterium. Classification (GTDB taxonomy): domain Bacteria; phylum Acidobacteriota; class Terriglobia; order Terriglobales; family Acidobacteriaceae; genus Telmatobacter. Next base: position 31,835 of record CAWBIG010000111.1, read on the forward strand.
TCGAAAACCGCGAAGCCGCTGTGCCCTTCGTTCAGGTGCAGCACGCCGGGAGAAATCCCCATCGCCCTCAGCGCGCGAAATCCGCCGATGCCCAGCAGCAGCTCCTGGCGTATCCGAGTCCGCGAATTGCCGCCGTACAGCCGCGAGGTGGTGTCGCGATCTTCGGGCGCATTGCCTTCCACATTTGAATCGAGCAGCAGCAGATCGCAGCGGCCCACCTTCACGCGCCACACCTTCGCGCGGATCGCTGCGCCGCGGGTCGCAATTTCCACCACCACCGGCTCGCCGCTGACTCCAATCGCGGGCTGCATGGGGAGCTGGCTTACGTCGGTTTCGAGATACTCCTCGTACTGCCAGCCGGTTGCGTCGAGGCGTTGCAGAAAATAACCCTGCCCGTAAAAGAGCCCCACGCCCACCAGTGGAATATCCAAGTCCGAGGCGCTCTTAATGTGGTCGCCGGCCAGAACACCCAGGCCGCCGGAGTAAATCGGCAGCGACTCGTGCAATCCGAACTCGGCAGAAAAGTAGGCAACCGGCCGCGGCCGCAATACTCCGGCGTGGTTGGCGCCCCAGGTCTGGTCGGCGTGCAGATACTCCTGCTGGCGGCGATAGACATAATTGATGCGGCTGTGCAGGTGCAGTTCTGCGGCCCTGCGCTGAATTTCGCCTAGCGACAGCTCGCCCAACAACGAAATGGGATTCTGATTCAGCTCGCGCCAGCGGCCGGGATTCAAATCACGGAACAGCGCCGTGCAGTCGTTGTCCCAGGCCCACGACACGTTGCGCGCCAACTCCCACAGCTTTTCCTGCGCCGGGGCAATAAAGCGGTCCAGGGTGCGCGCCTCGCTGATCACCGGCGCCACCTGCCCGGCCACCTCCACGAGCATGTCAATCTCTTCGCCGCCAAAAGCGCGCGGTTCTTTGGTCTGCACAACCAGCACGCCCTGCAACACCCCGCGATCGATCAGTGGTACGCCCAGGAACGAGTGGTACTCCTCTTCGCCGGAGGCTTCAAAGTATTTGTAGCGGGGATGATTGCGTGCATCAGCCACTGCAACGGGCACCACCTGCTCGGCCACTAACCCAGATAGCCCCTCGTTCAGCGGCATGCGCAGCACCCCGATCGACCGCGGATGAAGTCCGAGCGTTGCCGCCAGCACCAGGTTGGAGCGGTCCGGTTCCAGCAGATACGCCGAACAAACATCGGTCCGAAATCGGGCCGCGATCAGCGCCACCACATTCATGAGCGTCTCGGCCGGCTTGCCGCTCTGTTCGGCCAGATTCGCAATCTCCTCCAGCGTTAAAACCTGGTTCGCATCTTCGGTCAGCTTGCGATCTGCAGTATCGTTGGCATCGAACATCGGGAATCTCCGCCTTTTGTGAGATGGAGAGCCAATCCATGCTTCCTCGGCGACAAGCAAAAACAGATCGAAACACCCGCCGGTCTAAAGCGTTTCTACCATAATGGAGACGGCGATGAGGCCAAGGCTCTTCCGTGAGCAGCACATGCTTCCTTGTCGGATTAGGCCACAAAGGTCGTGAGAACGCTGTAAAGAGAGCCTGTGTTTTATCGCCTCCACGCAAGTGGTTCAGAGATTGACATGGAACACGAGCCCCTTCAATTCCCCCGACAAGGCAACGCGCTCATCCAACATGGGTTATCCGGACGAAGGGCGGATCGGTCCTGAAATACGCCGCAGGCTCCGGGAGCCATTTGGAACCCCGGGACAGGCGGGAGAGGCTTGGGATTTCAGTCGCCATGCCGACATTTCGGGATGAATCTTTGCTCAATGAGTGCACAGGGCATAAAGTCGCGATTTGGAATTAGACATAAGGTGACGTCAAGCACCTTCTGTGAATCCGCGGAGGGGCAGGAGAAGCGATGTTTTTGTTTGCCAATGAACCGCGACGGAATCACGGCTTGAGCAGGCCGTTAGCCGCAACCTCGGGATGAATCTGGTCGACGGGGATCTCGACTGCTCCAGCCCGATCGCTGGCCAGATCGTGCACTCCCACGCGAAGAAAGAAATTGCCTTTCACGGGAACTGCAATCTCCATGGTGGCGGGCACTGCGCTCTTCAACAGCATGCGGTAGTGCTCTTCATCCAGAACAAATGTCATCTTCTGCTGTAGCGAGTTGACCTGCACACCCGTCTGGTCGTAAACAACGGCCACGAATTGCATTTCGCCGTGGCGCACTCCATCCGGCGTTTGCGTCAGGCGGAGCGGGTGCGGATCCGCCTCGACTTGCACCTTGAATGTGCGAAATGGTCTGCCCCTGTACTCCGCAGTCAAATAGTTGTCTTTCGGCAGGGGAGCGCTTTTGTCCAACCTGGTGACCTGAGTGCTCTCCATCAAGTGCGCGGTAAAGACAATCTCGGTAGGTGGAATCGCACCGAGTTGCATGGCCGCATCAAAGCCGCCTTTGGGCTTGGGAATCGTTGCTCCGGCGCTGTCGGGAGCCGTGGCTGCGTTCTGCTGATCCGGATTTGGCTGCGTTTGCGCGCCAGGAGTCTGCCGCTTGTTGGCTGCGTTCGCCTGGCGGCGCGCGAGACGTGCAAGCTGACGCTGCTCCTGCTGGTCGCGATTGACGGCATAGTAGCCGCGCCGGTATTGGAGTTTCGCATCGGGGCGATCGACGGTGACTTTGATGCGCCGGTACTGTCCTTCCCACTTGGTGTTGTTGGTCGCGTACGAAAGCATGTAGTAGTTCGACCCGCTTTCTACGATCTCCGCAATGGCTTCTTTCAGACCATTTGTGTTGAAGTAAGCCTTGCCTCCGGTTGCGTCAGCGACGCTCTCGAAATCCATGTGATCGAATGCCTGCCGCGAATCGAACCGCATTCCGCTCTCCGGCCGCGCCCTGCCGCTTCTGCTTGCATCAAACTGGGGCAGCGTTTGCAGGCCGCGTGCGTCAATCGGATACACGGCAACGCGACTGAGCGTAAGCTCGTCCGCGAGCTGAGTCAAATCCTCGCCAATCACGCTGAAGTCATCGTGGAACGGATTGCCACCCGCACGCTCCATTGAGCCCGCAGCGGAATCCCCTCCCCACCAGGTCATGGGAATCTGGCCGGTGAACCAGATGAGGTTTTTGCGGCCGGGAAATCCGGCAAGGTAGCGGCCCATATCTTCGAGGCCCGCGTGCAGGATGGCGTTTTTGCTCATCAGGTTGAATTCCGGCGATCCGTGAATCGGCTTATTCATTGATGGCAAGTCGCGCTTGCTCTCGGCCGCCGCCAGTAGTACCGCGGGATCCGAAGAGAATCCCTGGATGAGCTTCATCTGCATGTCGAGCTGGAAGATCGCGATGGGCGCGCCCGGCTTCATGTGCTTCAGATAATCGATCAACTGTTCGCGCAGGTACATCTGCGCCTCAACGCGCGTGTCGAGGGCATCGAGTAGGATCACCGTCGACGCATTCGTGTTCGCCGTGGGCGTGTAGTTTGTAAACGTGTTGGGAGGGAGCGGCGGCTGTCGATTGCCGCGCGCAAGGTCTGCAGCCTGCATCGCGGTGTGCTCTTCCACCTTGCGGATTTGCTGCGGCGAGTTCTCTTCAGTGACGGTGAAATCTGTGGGCTTGAGGCCCTGGATTGGATGACCGTTCGCATCTGTAACCACAATATCCAGCAGGATTTCGCGCGTGGTTATGGTGAGCGTGGGCGCAGGCGGGCGTTGGGACAAAGTGGGATTGTCAGGCGGAACGGGGGCGTCTGGAGGCGCTGTCGAGACCGTTTGCCCATTCACTCTCAGCGGGCGCGTGGCCGCGGAAAGCAATGCTCCCGAGCATAAGAGCCCAATTAAAATGCGCCTCCGGAGATTCATTCCGCCCATCACAACCTGCTTGGGAAAGGCCATTAGCGCTTGAGCCGTGGCATATCCAGGAACTCCTCGCACACACACCACCTTACCTTCACCGGACACATGACTCAGAGGGAAGTCGCGCGGCCCAAGACGAATCTCGTCCAGAATCTGGCAACGGGTTCGATGACGCTTGATTCCCGGCTTCGAGAATCGGAAGCATATGCGAACGGCATCGCGATGGCTGCCAATCCAACTGCGCCGAACGATCTCCTTCTTCGGAATGTACCACCAATTCTAGGCATGCCTTTAGCTCCGTTGTACAGCAGGATTAGTCCTCAAATACGCCGATTGGACAGGCAATCGTTCTACACCGAATTCACGATTTCACGCTTGACCACCGCGGGAAAATGACTATTCAGCGGCTTGGCTATACTCGTCCTTGAGTGTCCGTTCTCGGAGCAGGAGGCGGCGCAATGTACGCAGATCGTTAAGAATTCTGCGGCTTGCGGACATATGGCCCCTCAGCTTGCTCAAATTGAAGAGGGCTAGTTGGAGCGCTTGCACGCGGCGGTTGTCGACGCCGTCCGGGCCTGCTAGCACGAGATCGGCTTCGACTTCGGTAATCGCGACTTCAACTGCTTCCGCCAGCAGGGTGACGTATTCGTGAGAGCTTTCGATGTTGTCGAACGGAGTCTCGTGGCGCTGCCTCATCTTCGGACCTCCGCAACTACTTAAGCCGAACGCCGAACCGGGCGTGAAGTTTAGAGCAACTTTAACATTCTCGAATTAGACCGCAGAGAAACATTCCGATCAATCATCCGTTAGGCCCATTACCAGCGCTGATTACCGACGATTCATCTTCAACCGTTCGAACACTGAATACCGGATACTTGCCGACTTTTCGGGAGCAATCTGCGTGCACCCACAAAAACGCCTCACCGGCGAACCTCCGTTACAGCCACTTAATGCCGCGCATCGTGGGTCTATTCGTCCGCGGATGGGGTCTCGACAGCGCCATTTTGCAGAGCCCATTGTGTGAAGCCATCCGGTGCGGCCTTAGCGCCTGCAATGTTTGCCGTCTTGATGCTGCGAATCTGCTTCCACTGAACATCTTTCAAATTGGCCGAACGCAAGTCCGCCGCGGTGAGGTCGGCTCCATCGAGGTTCGCTCTGGCCAGATTTGCTCCGACTAGATCCACGTCTTTCAAATCGGCGTTTAAGAAGGACGCGTCTTCAAGGTCACCGCCGCGAAGATTGGCTGCATGCAGATCTGCGAAGGTGAGGTCCGCAAATCGAAAATCGCTCCCCCGCAGGTCGCAGGCGCTCAGATCGGCGCGCAAAAGATTGGCGTGCTCAAGATGAACACCCTGAAGGAAAGCCAAGGAGACATCGACACCAACGAGCTGAATCTTATCTTCGTTCAGCTCCTGCAAAGCTTCAATGCGTCCGCCGCTCCCGCCCTTTCCCTGCGCGGTGTTGATGACCTGCCAGGCCTGGTAGTGCCGTTGCTTGATGCGATCGCCCGACTCGCTGAAGTAGAAAACGACCGCGACCAGCACCGAGAAGCTTCCAAGATATTCAAGGACTTCCAGCAAGCTTCTCGGTGCTGGTCGCGGTGACTCTTCGGCGAGTACGGGCAATCACATCGCAACAGCACAGGCCTGGCAGGTCGTCGACACCGCGCAAGGCGGCGCGTTGAAGGTTCCAGGAGCTGAACGAAGATAAGATTCAGCTCGTTGTCGATGTCTCCTTCAGGGCTTTCCTTCAGGGTGTTGACACGCCGATCTTTTTTTGCGCGCCGGATCTGACGCCCCTTCGGCTCATTTTTGCATTTGCGGAGCCTCACCTTCGCAAATATTAGGTGCAAGACTTCAGCCATGATGCTGGAAGACGCGTCCCTACTTAAACACGAGTTGAAAGACATGAATACGGAGCAAATCTGGCCAGAGCGAACCCTCGTGGAGCCGACCTCACCGCACATTTTGCGTTGCGCCAATTTGAAAGATGTTCGTGGAACAAGTCGCAGCATCAAGACGGCAAACATTGCAGCGCAGCACCGGGATGGCTTCACACAATGGCTCTGCAAAATGGCGCTGTCGAGAGCCCGTGCCAGAACGAGATAGACCACGATGCGCGGCATTTTGAGTGGCTGTAACGGAAAAGACCACGGTCGCGTTTGTGGTCGCGCGGCAACTGCTGCGAAAAGTGCGCAAGTATCCGGTATTCACTGTTCTTGGAAGAACGGTTGAAGATGAATGTCGGTAATCAGCGCGCTGATGGGCCTAACGGAAATGGGAATGTTTCTCTGCATCTAATTCGAGATACACGGCTCTAAACTTCACGCCCGCGCGTTCGGCTTAAGTAGTTGCGGAGGTCCGAGTGAGGGGCGGCGCGAGACTCGTTCGACGACGTCGAAAGCTCTCACGAACGTCACCCTGCTGCGCGAAGCAGTTGAAGTCGCGATTACCGAAGTCGAAGCCGATCTCGTGCTCCCGGAGCAGCATCAACAACCAGCCAGGCATCAAGACGCTCCGACCCTCTTCGACCATTCGAGCAAGCTGAGGAGTATCTACCACAAGACCGCAGAATTCTTAACGATCTGCGTACATTGCGCCTCCGAGAACGGACACTCAAGGATAAGCCAAGCCGCCGATGGTGGTCAACGTGAATTTGAGTTGGTGAGAACGATCTGCGAATGGCCCTTAAAAAGTTTTAGTGCCATACCTACTGTAAACAGAGAATAAAGGCATGCCTGAGTGAAGAAGAATACACAGCAGTTGGATTGGCAGCACGTCGCATATGCTTCGATTCTCAAAGCCCGGGAACAAAGCATCATGGCGTTTCCTCTGGACAAAGATCTGCTTGGGCCACGGCGACGATGTGTACCACAGGTGGTGCTGTGTGCGAGAGGAGACGTCTCCACGCTTCAACGCTAATGGCCCTTTCCCGAGCCATGGGCGGAATGAATCTCCGGAGGCGCGTTTTAATTGGGTTATTCTATGCTCCGGAGCATTCCCGCGGGCCACGCGCCCCCGCCTGAGTGAATGGGCAAACGGTCTCGACAGCGCACCTCCCCCGTTCCGCCTAGACGAGTTTGTCCCAACGCCTGCGCCCACGCTTGCAGTAACCACGCGCGAAATCCTGCTGGATATTGTGGTTACAATACGACCAAGGGCCTCAAGCCCACAGATTCACTGAAGAAGCTCGCAGCAAATCCGCAAGGTGAGAGGCGCACCGCGATGCAGGCTCGGAACCTTGCGCGCGGCAATCGACAGCCGCCGCTCCCTCCCAACACGTTACAAACTACACGCCCACGGCGAACGCGAATGCGTCAACATGTACTCCGATCCTGCGACACCGCCTTGGTACCTGCGCGAACAGTTGATCGATTATCTGAAGCACCAGTCAAAGCCGGGCGCACCCATCACGATCTTCCAGCTGGACGATGAAGCTCATCAGTCAAATACACACAGGTGCTCTGAGCCGAGAGCAAGCGCGACTTTGCAGTCAATGAATAAGCCGATATAAAACCTCTGAGAATGGGGGCACTCGCCATCCTGCAGGCGCGAGTCGAAGATATGGGTCTACCACAGGCCGCGGTTCACCGGCCACGGTTGGGGAGGGGTGCTCCACTGCGGGCTCATGGAGCGTGCGGGTGGCGATGCGCCATAGACTACAAGCACGTGATTGGCGAGGATTTCAGCTCACGACAACTTTACGCTGCAGTTGTGCGCGTTGCCGTGTATCCGATTGACGCACGCAGCTGCAAACGTTGCCCAGTTTGATGCAAGCAGAGCCGGAGAGCGGAATGCGGTTGTTCCGCAGCAGGCATTCGATCGTCGAAGAAGCGCTCGCTAGTCCGCGCAACCGGAGGCAAGGCTTACTTCAACACGAATGGTCTGAATGTCATTGCGGAGATCATAAATATGCTCTGTTTGGTACACGTACAACAACACAA
>CAWBIG010000112.1:0-19178 GCA_963788435.1 uncultured Acidobacteriota bacterium
TGCATGGGAATCCCGATCCAATTCGCGCCGCCCAATTGGAAATCGCATTCCTGCCGGCCGGCGCACCCTTTCATCGCTGCCTGGACTTCCGCGGTGCGGACGTTAGACAGGTTGAAATCGAAGACCTCTTCATCGTGAACCAGCACGTCGGGTTTGCCCGGCCGGGGAAGCTCGAAGTTTTCTCCCACGGTGAGCGCGCCGATGTTCGCGCCGGCGTCGTCTATGGGCGCCGATGCGAACTGGAATATGCGATCGCCGAGGACTAGCAGACCACGGTTGGGCTGCGCCACCAGCACGCTGTCGGATGGAACCAGTTGGCCTTTCTTATCCGGGCTTGCCGCAGGCTGGCGCACCACCGCAGCCAGGGGCATCCCATCCGGATTGGAGACAAAGAGGATGTCGAGGTCCATTTCGCCGCCCAGCGCGCGCAGTTGATCTTCCATCGCATGGCGCGCATCGTCGGTGGGAGAATCCGACAGCAGCAACTGCATTCCCGACTTCAGCTCCGGGCTTTCTGCCTCAACTTTCAGGAAGCGGCTCTTCTCCAGATCGGCCTTGGCCTGGGCTTGCGCCAGCGCGAGTTGGCTTTCCCGGAGAGACTCGAGCAGCCCCTTGCGCACCGTGGTTTGCACCAGCTTCTGCGCCATCCAGAAGCTCGCCGCAAACAAAACGGCGAAGGGAACAAAACACCATATGAATGCTCGGGTTCGAAAACGCATACCTACCTGATTCCGCTAACGCCCATCGCCGGGCAAATCGTTCGCACTTCGGCGTCTGCGTTGATGGGTATACCAAGGCGGCAAGGTCATCAGGCCGGCTCGGAAACAGCAGGGAACAACATACCGATGGGCCAACCCCAAGTTTATCCTTTGAATTATTGAACCGCGTAGTTACTTTCGGGTGAGTTGCGTGGCTAAATTGCGGCCCCGAATCGTTCCCAGCCGATTCATGTGGTCTTCTCCACTTTGATCTTTTATCGTGATTCTCGTTCCCGCTCGGCGCGTTCGCCGGTGACAGCTGGCCGGCCCGGAGGTTTCCCATGAAAACAGGTAAACGCCTGCGACTCGTCGTCGTTCTGCTCGCCGCCACCATTCTCGGCGCCGCCCAGACCACCACGCCAGACACGCCCGCCGGCCGCACTCTCAAGGCCTGGCTCACCGCCTTCAACAGCGGCGACCGCGCCCAGATGGAGAACTACGCCAAGACCATCGATCCCAATGAGTCAGCCGACGGCATGATGGCGTTCCGCAATCAAACCGGCGGCTTTGTCCTGCTTTCGGCCGAAACCATCGACCCGCTTCACGTTCGCATTCAGGTCAAGGAGAAAAACAGCGATACCCACGCCATCGGCACGCTCGCGGTAAAGGACGGACAGCCGCCTACGGTGGAGTCTTTTGGCCTGCGCGCCATTCCGCCCGGAGTTACGCCCGTCAACGTCACTCTTGACGACGCCATGCGTCGGAAAACCATCCACGACATTGCCGCCGCGCTGAATGAGTACTACGTTGACGCCGATCTGGCGGCCAAAATGAACAGCGCCGTTGATACCCACCTCAAAGCCGGCGACTACGACAAGATCACCGATGGCGAACTCTTTGCCACCCGGCTCACGGACGATCTCCGCGCCGTCAGCCACGACAAGCATCTCCGCGTCAATTTCAACCCCTTTAAGATGCCGCCGCCCCATCCACCCACGCCCGAAGACGAGGCCCGCTTCCACGAGCAGATGGCGCGCGACAACTGTGCCTTCCAGAAGCTCGAGATTCTGCCCGGCAACATCGGCTATATCAAATTCAACGGCTTCATGGACGCCGATTTCTGCGGAGCCACCGTGAATGCGGCCATGCAGTTTGTCGCCCACACCGATGCGCTGATCTTCGACATCCGGGAGAATGGCGGCGGCCAGCCAGACATGGTCACTCTCATCTGCAGCTATCTCTTCGACGAGCCCACGCACCTTATCGACATCTACAACCGCCATGAAAACACCACGCGCCAGAACTGGACCCTCAGCTATCTGCCTGGTGAGCGCTACATCAAGAAGCCAGTCTACGTGCTCACCTCGCACTCCACGTTCTCCGGCGCGGAGGAATTCGCCTTCGACCTGAAAAACCAGAAACGCGCCACCATCGTGGGCGAGGTCACCGGCGGCGGCGCGCATCCCGTCAGCGGACATCCCGCGGGCGACTATTTCATGATCGGCGTTCCCTTCGCCAAGTCCCTTGATCCTGTAACCAAAACCAACTGGGAGGGAACCGGCGTGGATCCCGATGTGAAGGTGAAGGCCGACGACGCGCTCACGACAGCAGAGAAGCTAGCCGCGGAAAAAATAGACCAGGATAAGAAGTCACAGCCGAAGCCTCCACCGCCGCATGCCATGTAACTACGGCCCGCGCTCGCTGTATGCTCTTCTTCAATCGCTTCCCTCATTCCAGTTGCGCCGGAGAGCCATGCCAACACATCGCTGCAAACTCCTGATCGCCGTCATCGCCGTCGCCGCTATGCTCACCTTGCTCCCGGCTCCGCTGCGCGCCCAGGAGCGCAATTACGGCCGCTCCATGGTCATCACGCCTTACGGCATTGTGGCCACCAGCTACGTGCAGGCCTCGCAGGCCGGCGCGCGAATCCTCGCCCGCGGCGGCTCCGCCATTGACGCGGGCATTGCCGCCAACGCCGTCCTCAGCGTTGCCGAGCCCATGACCAACGGCATGGGCGGCGACCTCTTCGCCATCTACTGGGAAGCCAAAACCGGCAAGCTCTACGGCATCAACGCCAGCGGCTGGGCGCCCAAGGCCCTCACCATCGACCACCTCCGCTCGAAGGGCGACACCACAATGCCGATGTACGGCATCGACTCCGTCACCGTCCCCGGCGCCGTTGACGGCTGGGCCAAATTGCACGCGCGCTTCGGCCGTCTCCCCTGGGCCACGCTCTTCCAGCCCGCCGTCTTTTACGCCTCGCATGGTAACGCCGTCCCGGAAATTATCCACGCCTACTGGGAAGAAGCTGCGCCGGAGTTGAAGCACGATCCCGAATCCACCCGCGTCTTCTTGCCCGGGGGCAAGACGCCTGAAGTCGGCCAGATCTTCCGCAATCCCGATCTGGCTCACGCGCTCACGCTCATCGCCACGCAAGGTGAATCCGCCTTGTACCACGGCGAAATCGCTCACGCCATCCTTAACACTTCGCAGGAGCTCGGCGGCACCATGACCGCCGCGGACCTGGCTGATTTTTCCGCTGAATGGGTCGAGCCCGTCTCTACCACCTACCGCGGCTGGCAGGTCTACGAGCTCCCGCCCAACGGCGATGGCATCGCCGCGCTCGAAATGCTCAACATCATGGAGCAATCGCAGCCCGATCCCGCCGGCCCTCTCAGCGCCGCCGAACTGCACACCCGCATCGAGGCCATGAAGCTCGCCTACGCCGACGTGAAGCGCTACGACGGCGATCCGCGTTTCAGCAAAATCCCCGTCGCCGAGCTCATCTCAAAACGATTCGCGGCCCAGCGCGCCGCCCTCATCGATCCCAATCACGCCAACTGCGATGTCGCGCCCGGCGCCCTGCCCGCCAGCGACACTACCTATCTCTCCGTCATCGACAAAGACGGCAACATCCTCTCGCTCATTCAGAGCAATTACCAGGCGTTCGGCTCCGGCATCACCGTGCGCGGCATGGGCTTCGCGCTGCAGGATCGCGGCGCCCTCTTCAATCTCGATCCGCAATCGCCCGACTCCCTCGCCGGCCGCAAGCGCCCCTTCCACACCATCATTCCCGGCTTTATCGAGCGCGGCGACCAGCACATCGGCTTCGGCATCATGGGCGGCATGAACCAGCCCCTGGCTCACGCGCAGTTCGTCTCCAATCTCGTCGACTACCACATGAACATTCAGGAGGCGCTTTCGACCGCGCGCTTCACCGTGAGCCACGTGCCGGCGCACCTCGGCTGCAACATCGTCATCGAGTCGCGCGTGCCCGCCGACGTTCGCGATCAGCTCACGCGCATGGGCCACATTTTCGACGTGCGAGGCGCCTATTCCACCGCCATGGGCCGAGGCCAGGCCGTGCTCGATGACTCATCTACCCATGTCCATTACGGTGGTTCCGATCCTCGCGCCGACGGCTCCGCCGAGCCCGAGCCTCCGCCCATACCATAGTCTGCTTGCGATACGCTTCCCGCGCACCGAGCTATTCGTACCGCAGCGCCTCCGCGGGCAGAATGCGGGCCGCGGCGTGCGACGGATAGAGCGTGGCCAGCAGCGAAATCCCGATGGCAACGATAGCCACCAGAAAGCCGTCGGAAATGCGCGGAGCAAACGGCAGCGTGTCGATGGCGTAAATCTCGGCCGACAGGTGAATGAAGTGATAATGGCCGCCCGCCCATGACGCCGCGTAGCCCAGCACCAGGCCGATCGCGGTGCCGATCACGCCAATGAGCAATCCCTGCATCTGGAAGATGCGTCGTATCTGCCCCGGCTCGACGCCGAAGCTCATCAGCACCGCGATATCCTTGGTCTTCTCCATCACCATCATGGTGAGCGCGATGAGAATGTTGAGCGCCGCCACAATCACGATGAGCGCGATCACGATGAAGGTGACCACCTGCTCTTCCCGCATGGCGCGGAACAATTCGCGATTTTCTTCTTCCCAATTGGTCGTCATGAACCCTTTGCCCGCGGCCTGTTCAATTTCTTTGCCCGCTTCGGGGGCGCGGTTCATGTCGTCGATCCGAAAGCTGATCACGGAGACAAGGTCGGGTTCGTCATAAAGCCGCTGCGCATCGCCCAGGCGCATAAAGCCCCATGCCTGATCGTATTGGTAGAAGCCCGAGTGGTAGGCGCCCACCAGCCGGAAGGACCTGACGTTCGGAAACATTCCCATCGGAGTGAGATCGCCGCTCTGAGGACTGACCAGCATAATGGAATCGCCCACGCTGGCCCCGATGTTGTCGGCCACGTCCTTGCCCAGCACGATGGGTGGCAACGGCTGATTGCTTCCCGGCTCAAGCGCCTCTATCGACCCTGGGGTCGCATCGCGCAGTAAACCGCTGACGCGCATTTCATATTGCGGCAGAATCCCCTGGACGAGCGCAAAACCTTCGCGCGCGCCACGCGAAACAACCACCTGCTCATTCAGCTCCGGCGACGCCGCAACCACGTGCGGCAGCTTGCTCAACCGCGCCAGCAGCGGCTCCCAGTTGCGAATGCCGTCGGCCTGGATGCGCATCAGTTGCACGTGGGCAGTAGTGTCCAGCAGGCGGTTCTCGATGTCGCGGCGCATGCCGTTGGTGATGGCCAGCGCAATGATGAGCGCGGCCACTCCCGCGGCCACGCCGGCCACCGAGATGGACGTGACCACGCCCACCACGGCCTGTCGCCGCTTGGCTTTCAGGTAACGCGCTGCAATAAACAGTTCAAAGCGCATCTTAGTTACTTCGCGTCCGCGCCGGCCGAGTCGAAGACGGTCTTGCCCAGGCCGACATTGTCATGCCGGTCGGAGACACGCACCGTGAGCAGATGCTCGCCCGTCTTGCCGCTGAATGCCGAGTCCGGAATGCGGAATTCGTAATGCTCATGACGCGCGTCGGACAGCCCGCCGACGGGATCGATGTATTGCCACGGTCCTAAATCGACGGCGTACTCCGCCTTGACCACCGGCGACATGGCGTCCTCTGCGTCGAAGCGGACCTCGGCCGCGCAAGGCGCCTTCGCGCACGGCGTCACCTCCGCGGCATGCAGGTTGGTTACATTGGGCGGCGTGGTGTCCACTTCGAAACGATCGCTGACCTTGTCGCCCGTGAGCGCCTCAGCCGGCGTATGGGCGGGCGAATCGGACGCGACCACCTTCAACTGGTACCCGCCGTCCGGCATCATCGTTTGGTCCCACGAGTACGCCTTATCGGTGACGTTGTCCTTGATCAGCCGCCACACGGATTCGCCATCGCCGCGCAGGTAGAGCGAGAAGACCAGGTCGTCGCCGTTATCGTCGTGCGCCGACCAGCGCGCGGTGATGGCCGTCCTGTCCCTGATCGCGGTCGCATTCGACGATGCATCGAATGTGACCACAGCGTTTTGGCCGGAAGATGGCAGCGCGATGTTCACGTTCTGCGGCTGCGCCGGTTGCGCCTGCGTATTCAGCCGCGCGCCGGGAAAAACAGCAACCTCATCCACCACCGGCGCCGCGTTCACCGGCAGGTAATTCACGCCGACACTCCCCACCAGGCCGCCCTCATGCAGAACGACTTTCCACTGCAGGAATCGTCCCGCGGGCGAGGCCACGCTGTCTCCCTTCAACAATTCCCAGTCCGTCCAGCCGCGCACCGGCTGCTCCACGTTTCCCGTGCGCGTCCATAACTCATAATCCTTCGATCCGGGTTCGATTTCGACGCGCCCAAATCGCGCCAGCGCTCCCGCGTCCAGCACATCGCTCACATACGCGTGCGTTTCCTGCGCGCCGAAGGAAACCAGCTTGCCCGTATTGCCGGTGCCGATCAGCAGGCCATTCGCCGCCGGAGCAAGGCAAAGTCCCTGCTGCGCCTCCAGATGTCCCACATCGGCAAAGTCGCCGTTGTCCTGGATGCGGAAGATGCGCCCGCGGTTGCCGCTGAGCGCAATCAGGCCGTCAGGCCGTGCATCCAGCGCATACACAATCTCATCCTTGCCCGACCAGATCTTCCGCGGCGCCTGCCCCTCGCTGAGCGCATAAATATCGGTGCCTTCGGGCGCGGAGGCGCTGGCGTTGGCGGCCTGCATGGTGCCGGGCTGCACCACTGTGAAGGTCACCACGCCAGTCCCCTGTATAGGAAGCGGCGGCAGCGGATTATGCGATTTGTCGCCCACGCTGGCCGCGTAAATGGTCCCGTCGGCCCCAATGGCGAGGGCGGGAATCTCGCCCCGCGGCGCGTCGAACAAGACGTAGCCTTTGCCTTCCGGGCTGATGCGGTAAATCAGGCCGCTGCCGTCGGTGCCCGCAATCAGGTTGCCTTTCCTGTCCCACGCCAGGGCGCGAATGTGCGCCTCATCCGACTTGAAAAAAAGCTCCGCCGTCGCGCCCGCCTTGTTCAGGTCCACGCGATACACCGCGCCCGGGCCGCCCGTGGCAATGTAGAGCTGCCCTGAAGAATCGAAGGTCATGTCCCAGATGTAATTCGATTTCCCGTCCTGCTTTTCCGGGGTTTTCTCGTCCGCAGCCTTGGATCCGGAATTCCCTGCGCCGGTCTTGTTCCCCGCCGCGCCCAGGTCAAACACAAGCTTGCCCGAAGAATCATCCTGCTTCGCCGTCGCCGCCGGATCCAGCCGGTAGACCTTGCCGCTGGGCATGGTGGCCGCATAGAGCGCGCCGTCGGGCCCGAGACGCACCACCTGCACGCTCAGGTCCTTGGTCTCGAACAGCGTAAAGGGCTTGCCATCGGCGCCCACGCGCAGCACGGTGGCCGGCGCCGCAGTGCCGAGAAATGCGTTCCCCGATTTGTCCGCCGCGATGGACCACACAAAAGTGGATGGCGTGGTCACGATTTCTTTCAGTCCGGGCGCTTCCCGCAGCTTCCCGTTGCTGGTGATGGCCACTCCCTGCGGCGTGCCTTTCTCGAATTCGTCGACATGCGACTGCGTCCACAGGTGAGTGCTTTGCGCACGGGCGGGGACGAGGACAGTGGCGCAAAGCGCCGCAAATGCAGCGATTCGCAACGGAGAAGAAAGCCGGGAAAGGCCAGGGAAGGATGGCACCATGCTGCTGTTGAGTTTACTAGACTTGAGCGGGCTCGCTCCGGGGCGTTGGGGCCAGCTTACCGCCCGCTGCGGAACTGAATGATACGCCGGCGGTCGCGCTTGCTCGGCCGGCCTTCCGGCAAAGGCGCAAACTGTTGCATGGCCCGCCGCTCTTCCGCCGCGCGGGCGCGGGCCTGCTGGCTGGCATCGGTCTCCCGATAGAGTTTCTGCGCCACCGCCGCCGGGCCGCGCGTCTCGCTCAGCCCCAGCACTTCCACTTCGTACTCGCCGCCCTCGGTTTTTACGTTCAGCATGTCGCCGACCCGCACTTCGCGCGCCGGCTTGGCCTCCGTGCCATGCAAGCAAGCCCGCCCCAGGTCGCACGCCTTCGCGGCCAGGGCCCGGGTTTTGAAGAATCGCGCCGCCCACAGCCACTTGTCGATCCGCATCGAGACCATTCTAGCCAGCGCAATGGGGTCGCGGAGTGAACAAGTGAATTAGTGAAAGAGTGAACAGGCGATCAGAAGACCTGCTCGCCACGTTTCACTTCTTCACCTTTTCACTGTCTTCGCCGGTTAACTGGCTTCCGTCTTCCAAACGTACAGGAATTCGTTGTCGCTCGAGGTCGACACTTCCATGCCCCGCTGTCGCGTGGCCCGGTTCAGCGCCGAGCGGATGTTCTCCTTGGAGTCGGGAAGCTCCTCCAGGGGAATCTTCAACGCCGAGCCGTGCGACAACTGCTCCAGGTCGTTCAATATCTGTGTCACGATCGCTTTGTGCTTCCCGTCCCGCCCCGTGGGAACATCCTGCTGCAAAATCGACTGGAAATTCATCGGCTTCGATATCGAATCGCTCACAGTCATACCTCGCTGGTCGAAACGTTTTGACTTCCTTCTCTCGGTCAGGCCTGGTGACACAAACCTGACGCTAACCTAATCTTAACCTAAACTGTGATGAAATAGACGCAAAAGTTTTTGCTGGGTTGCAGGGCTCGCCTTGAATCGGGATAATTGCAATGCAAAGAAGCGGCTAAAGTAAAGAATAAACCTATACTTATGAATTGCTTAAAGAGTCTCCGCCTAGCCCAATAAGGCCGCATCATAGGGTGATATGACAACGCACTTCCCCATAGTGCCGGTAGACGCGGTCCCCCTAAAGGCACTTTCCCCTTCGCAGCAGGGTTTGCGGCCGCTGGCCCTGTTGGTCGACGACGAGCCCATCATCACTGATACCCTCGCCGCTATCCTCAACGCCAACGGAATCGCAGCTCTTTCAGCGTATTGCCCAATCGATGCGCTTGAGTCCGCTTTGCTGATGCCCCCGAACATACTCATCACGGATTTGTCCATGCCCGGCATGGATGGCCTCGAACTAGCCGTCCAGGTAACCCGCGCGGCCCCCGACTGCGAAGTGATACTTTTCTCCGGCCACATTTCCATGTGCGACATAGGCGCCCGCATGCATGCCATCGATTGCGATTTCATGACCCTCATCAAACCAGTCCACCCCGCTGACATGCTCAAGTGCGTCTGCGCGCGACTGGCCCTCCATGGCTGGTCATTGACCCCAGCCGAAGACGGCAGGAGATCCAATGATGACTCAGCCTCTGCTGGGTACTCCGGCAACGGATCCCGCGGCGTCTCATCGAACGTCAGCGTGCGCACCCGCTGGCGGTCGTGCGCGACCCACCCCTGACCGCTTCGGCCGGATCGCTTCCATCGGATCCACGCAATCGCTCCGCACACCATCGCGGTCTTCGCGCAGATTTGCCGCCCTGCCTTCTATTGTGGATTGGCTACTGGTGTGCCGCTGCCGGAGTCGCCGCGTTGGCCAGGTCCGGCTCCTTCAGGCGCTTCCTGGCTTCCCTGGCGTGTTTCGAATCCGGATCGTACTCCATCACCTTCAGGTAATTCCCCTTGGCCGCCGCAAACTGTCCCAGGTTGCGCTCGGCCTCAGCCAGGCCCCAGTACACATCGGGATTCTCGGGATCCAGGACGACCGCCGATTCATATCGCGACAATGCGCCCTTCCAATCGTGTTGATCCAGGTAGATGCTGCCGACGCTCTCGTCTTCCTTGGCCGTCTCCTTATGCACCTCCGGCAGCTCGAGTTGGTCGTCGCCCCGGCGATGCTTCTTGCCGTTGGTCTCGTCCGGCGGCGGTTGAATACGGTCCATCGGCACCGCGCTCGATGAATCGCTCCACTCCGAGGAGGAAGGCGTGCCGGGCACAGGATCGTCCGGGCTGCGCACCGGGTCGGCCTCGTCCGATGGCAATGCCGGCGGGGGCGCGGCGGCGGCGGGCGCCGGTGTCGCGGCTGAATTGGTGCTGGGCAGCACGGGAATGTTATTTGTGTCTTCGGGAAATGGATTGGAAGAAGCCGGCGGCTTGGGTGCGGGCTTCTGCCGATCCGCGGGCCGCGGTGGCTCCGGCGGATTGGCCTGGGCAAAAGCCGGAACCCCAGCCGCCAGGCACACCGCCAGCGCAAGCGCAACCATTCCCGCCGCTCCCCGCAAATCATTGCTGCGCCCGACCATTATGAGCTTCCCTAACCTCCGGAGTGATAGGATGCCGTCCAAGGGTGCGTCCCGCCGTGCACCAATCTCCCCAAGGAAAGCATCGCATAAAACTATGGGCCTGATCATCCGCTCATCCGCAATTCACGCCGCGGGCTGTTACACCACCACTCCCATCCGCAGGGGCAGTCGCGTAGCGGAATACACCGGCCCGCGCCTGACCAGGGAGCAAGCCGACGCCCTCTACGAGGCCTCCAACCTGACCTATCTCTTTGGACTCGGCGACGGCTCCGTGGTCATCGACGGGCACTGCATGGCCATGTTCATCAACCATAGCTGCAACCCGAATTGCGAGACCAGGGAGAGTAAGGGCCGTGTCTGGATCCGTGCCATCCGTAACATCCCCGCCGGAGCCGAAATCACGTACGATTATTGTTTGTACGATGGCGGCGACGACGAGGCCATCTGCAACTGCGGCGCACGCAAGTGCCGCGGCACCATGTACGCGCCAGCGGAGGTACGCAAACGCAACACCGCGGCGGGAACACTGAACCAGCGCGGAAACCGCGCCCCAGCCGCAGCGCAGGATTGAGATGATCGACGAATCCCAGCTTCCGCATCTCACCCAGCATCAGCAGGATGTGCTGCGGAGGTTTGCGTGGCTTGACGCCGACATCGACGAGCTGCGCGCGGCCATGGCCGGCGTTTTCGAGTTCAACCTGCAGCGCGGCCATCGCGCCGCCCGCACCTGGTTCAAGATGCCCGAACCGGCCATCGCCATCACTCGCGCCCACCTTGAAAAAGCGCTCTCTCGCAAACGCGAAGGTCTCATCACCGAGCGCGATCTCGTCAACTGGGCCACGCTGCTGCTGCTCAACGACGCCTATGTGCTCGATCCCGGCGACGAAGACCTGATCGCCGAATGGCTGAACGACATCAGTTTGCATTTGGACGCGAGCTGAACTTATCACAGACGTATTCACGCGATCGTGGAACAATTCCCGATCATGTCCCATCTCGTAACCGGCACAATCTCCGGCATCGCTTTCGGGGCGCTCTCAGCCGCCGCGATGATTCCCATGAAGTTCTCTGGCAAAACCTCTTCAATGCTGGCGTCGTTCATTAATCTATTTGCAATCGGAGTCGCAATCGGCGCAGCGGCGCTTCAATGGCCCGGATCGGCGGTGGGCCTCGGATTCGGCCTTCTGCTCAGTCTTCCCGGCGCCATCAACACCAGGAAATATTTGCCAATGATGACTCTTGGCGGCGCCGGAGGAACTATCATCGGCTGGATGGTTCAACGATTCGGCATTTAAACCGCATCCTCGGCCAAGGGTAGTCGCCGCCGCCCTAAACGATACAATCCCTCTCAGGCACTCGCACACATTCCGCGCGCGCCCCGGGAGCAAATGACGCATGGGTTACCAGGTTCTGGCCAGAAAATATCGTCCTCAACGCTTTGCCGACGTGGCCGGCCAGGACCACGTCACCCGCACCCTGCTGAACGCGCTCGCCCAGAACCGCATCGCGCACGGCTACATCTTCTCCGGGCACCGCGGCATCGGCAAAACCACCATCGCGCGCATCCTGGCCATGGCCCTCAACTGCCGCACCGATGTGGGCAGCGCCGACCGCCCCACCCACGAGCCGTGCCTCAAGTGCGTCTCCTGCCGCGAAATCGCCTCCGGCGGAAATCCAGAGTCCGGCGAGCTGGCCACTCACTCCTTCGACTTCATTGAGATTGACGCGGCCTCCAACCGCGGCATCGACGACGTGCGCTCCATCCGCACCCAGGCTTCCGTGCAGCCCGCGCGCGACAGGTATAAAATCTTCCTCCTCGACGAAGCCCACCAGATCACCGACGCCGCTTTCAACGCCATCCTGAAGACTCTCGAAGAGCCGCCCGAGTGGACCATCTTCATGATGGCCACCACCGAGCCCGAGAACATTCCCCAGACCATCCGCTCGCGCTGCCAGCACTTCAGCTTCCATGCGGTCAAGTTCGACGACATCCTGGCCCAGTTGAAAATGATCGCCGCCGCCGAGCAGGTACAGGCCGAGGATGCCGCGCTGGCGCTCCTCGCCGAAGCCGGCGACGGCTCCATGCGCGACGCGCTCTCCATCATGGACCAGGCCATCGCCTCCGCGCCGTCGAACGAGGCCGGCCACGCAGTCCTCGACGCCGCGCTGATCCGCGAGCTCATGGGCGCCGTGTCCAACGCCATTTTCGAGCGGCTCATGGAAGCCGTTGCCGCGGGCCAGAGCGCCGACTTGATGGAGCAGGCAAACGTGCTCCTGAACGCCGGCCACAGCCCGGTTTCGCTGGCACGCCAGCTCGTCCGTTACCTGCGCAACGCGCTCATGGCCAAGCTGGGCGGCGAACAGACCGAGTTGCTGCAAATCTCCAATGACGAGCGCGCCCGCGCCGCACGCACCGCCATGCTCTTCACGGAAGAGGAGATCACGCGCAACCTCCAGATCGTCCTGCGCACCTTTGATGACCTGAACTTCCGCCAGGAGCAGCGCTTCCACCTCGAGTTGGGCTTGCTCAAGCTGGTCCATGCGCAACGGCTCCTACCGCTGGAAGAACTCCTGAGCAGCCTGCCCGGAGGCAGCAGCGTCACCGGAGCCGCGCCCGCACGAGCCGGCACGCCCGCGCGTCCTCGTCCCGCTGCGGCCCACGCGGCCGCGTCAATCAGCGCGCGACCCGCTCCCTCAGCCGCGCCATCCACTCCCGCAGCAGCTTCGCCCTTCGCTGCATCCAGCTCATGGGAATCCGCGCCCACCGCAACCATGACCGCGCCTTCACCGCAGATCGCCGATCAGCCCCGAAGCCCGATCGCACCGCTTCCCGTCGCCTCGGCGCAACCGGTTGCCGCGCAGGCCGCGCCCATCACTGAGGGTTCGCTGGCCATGGCGCCCGCTGCCCTCCCCACAGAAACGCCCACAGTCGAGGCGCTTCGCAGCGCCGTGGTTGCTGCCCTTGCTCAAGAGGGCCACTCCTCGGCATCGCAGTTGCTTTCAGGTGCCGCATGGCAGCTCGACGTCTCCAGCCTCCGCATTGAAGTTGCCGGCCTGGGCAAAAAAATGCTCAGCCTCACCATCAATGCCGCCGCGGAGAAGATCATCAAGCAGCAGTTGCAACGCCTCGGCGGTCCGGCCCGTTTCACCGTAGTCCCCGGCGAGGGCGCCGCCAACGCGTCGCGCGCTGACGCCCCGGTAATGGCCGGCAGCATTCAGGAAGAAGCTATGCAAAACCCGCTGGTGCAACGCGCCAAAGAGATTTTCAATGCCGAGGTGCGCAGCGTTGTCGATCTGCGCACCCGCTAAGCCTTTGATTCGGAGTAACGTCATGTTCAATCCGCTGAAAATGGGAGAAATGCTGCAGCAAGCCGGCCAGATGAAGGAAGACATGCAGCGCAAGCTGGAGCAGACCATCGTTGAAGGCTCGAGCGGCGGCGGCGCGGTGCTGGCCACCATGAACGGCAAAAA
This sequence comes from uncultured Acidobacteriota bacterium, assembly GCA_963788435.1. Classification (GTDB taxonomy): domain Bacteria; phylum Acidobacteriota; class Terriglobia; order Terriglobales; family Acidobacteriaceae; genus Telmatobacter. The sequence goes on from CAWBIG010000112.1 coordinate 13,711, forward strand.
GCAGTTGCTCAAAATCCGCATCGATCCCGCCGCGGTCGTCGGCCTCAGCGGCGACAAACCCGACGTGGAGATGCTCGAGGACCTGGTCGTCGCCGCCATCAACGAGGCCGGCCGCAAGGCCGAAGACGCAATCCAGGACAGCCTGAAAGGCGTGCTGGGCGGCCTCAACATTCCCGGTTTGACCTAGCCGACGTAACGCGCCTGGAAATTGCGCCACCGAACGGAGTAATCGTAAGTGGATCCCGTCGAAATCACCGTAGCCATTACCGGTGCTTCAGGCGCAGTTTTCGCGCGTGAAATGCTCCTCGCACTCGAGTCCGACGATCGCGTTAGCCGCGTCCACTTTGTCGCCTCTGAGAGCTCGCTGCGTGTCCTCGCGGAGGAACTCGGCATCTCCGGCCGCACCGATCTGCCGGAGCGCCTGCTCGGCCGCGCCCTCCAAAAAACCGTTCAGCTTCCTGACGCCAACATCGGCGCATCCATCGCCAGCGGCAGCCATCCATCCGCCGGCATGATCGTGCTGCCCTGCTCCATGGGCACGCTCGCTGCCATCGCCAACGGCCTAGCCAATACCCTCATCGCGCGCGCCGCCGACGTCACCCTGAAAGAGCGCCGTCCGCTCATCCTCTGCGTCCGCGAAACCCCCTTCAACCGCGTCCACCTGCGCAACATGACCCTCGCCGCCGAAGCCGGCGCCGTCATTTTTCCCGTCATCCCCGCTTTCTACTTCAAACCCACTGACTCCACCGAGATGGCCCGCCAGTTTGTCTGCCGCGTCCTCGCCCACCTCGGCCTTCCCCAGCTCGGCGCCTATGTCTGGAAACCCGACGAATAATCGCACACCCCGCCCCAACATTGGCTTGTCTGGTCTCCCTTATCCCTTATCCCTTTGTCTCGGAGCCTGCCCTGAGCGAACGCGAAGGGGCCCTCGCCTTGGCTCGGCGCGGTAAACTGGACTGGATGGACTTCGCCCGCAGTGCAGACAGTCCAGGATCCGAATCCTCCGCTCCCGCAACGGCGAAACCGACCGATCCCGCGCGAGCGGCAGAGCTCTTTGAGCAGTCCGTGACCATCATGGCCCGCCTCCGCGCTCCCGACGGCTGCCCATGGGATCGCCAGCAGACCTTCGAAACCATCCGCAAATACACCCTGGAAGAGGCCTACGAAGTCTTCGACGCCATCGAGCGCCGCGACTTCCCCCACCTGGCCGAAGAGCTAGGCGACCTGCTGCTTCAGGTCCTTTTCTACGCCGAGATGGCCGCCAACGAAGGCCGCTTCACCATCGCCGACGTGCTCGACGCGCTCAACCGCAAGCTCGTCCGCCGCCATCCGCACGTCTTCGGCGACGAGGCTTCGCGCGCCGCCGGCAACCGCGCCGGTGTGGACGCAGACGTTCAGGGCTCCGCCAGCGCTGTGTTGCGTAACTGGGAAGAAATCAAGGCTTTAGAGAAGAAACCTCAACCAGCAGATCAATCTCGCCTGGACGCCGTTCCCCGTGCGCTTCCGGCACTGGCCGAGGCGGCGAAGATCGGCGCCGAGGCCAACAAGGTCGGATTCGATTGGCCAACCTGGGAATACCTGCTGCCCAAAATTGCCGAGGAGGTCCACGAGCTGGAGGCCGAAGTGCGCGCAGATCCGCTCCCGCGCAACTCGCGCATCGCAGCCGAGCTGGGCGACCTGCTTTTCACCGTGGTCAATCTCGGCCGCCACCTCCAGGCCGATGCGGAGATGGCCCTGCGCGGATCGAATCTGCGCTTCCGGCAGCGGTTCCGCGCCATGGAGCAGATGTCTCCGCGGCCCTTACAGAAACTCCAGCCGGAAGAGCTGGAAGCATTGTGGGAAGCGGCCAAGCGGCATCTCGCTGAGCCCCAACCGGAGGCGCAGCCTTGATCGTCATCCGCCACTGCGAGGGCTTTGACGAGCTCGAAGCCTGCGTCAAGATGCAGGTGGAAACCTGGGGCTTCGATCAGTCCGACATCATCCCGCGCAAGGCGTTCCTTGTGATGCAGAAGGTAGGCGGACAGTTAATCGGTGCATTCGATACCGGGCTGCCCGGTGCGGCCCCGAATGGTGACTCCGAATCCCTCATCGGCTTCGCCATGTCTTTGCCGGGCGTCAAGCCGGGTACGAATTATTCCGACGGCAAACCTCGTCCTTATCTTCATTCGCACATGCTGGCCGTCCGCGAAGGTTACCGCAACCAGGGAATCGGTGTGCAACTCAAGCTGGCTCAACGCCAAGACGCACTGGACCGCGGAATCCGCCTCATGGAGTGGACCTTCGATCCGCTTGAAATCAAAAACGCATTTTTAAATATCCACAAGCTGGGCGCGGTGGTTTCCACCTACCGCCCTGATTTTTATGGTGTATCCTCTTCTCGACTACAAGGCGGGCTTCCCACTGACCGTCTGCTGGCCGAGTGGCATCTCGACTCGGCGCGCGCTTACGATCACGCGGAAGGCCGGCCCCACGCAGTTCCCGTCATCGAAGAACGCATCACCGTTCCTGCTTCCATCTACCAGTGGAAGGCAAGCGACCAGGATCGACATCTCGCTCTCGCAATGCAAACTCAGAATCGACTGAAGTTTCTTGAAGCTTTCTCCCGCGGATTAGCTGTGTTGGGCTTCGCCCGGGATACGGAAGGAAACGGAATCTATGAGCTGGGGCAACTCACCCAGCCCAATGCGGGCATCCAAACCACCCAGGAAAGCTGAATATGCGAATTGATGGAATTATTCTGCGGGAGATCCAGTTGCCGCTGGTGCGGCCTTTTGAGACCAGTTTTGGCGTAACCCGGGACCGGCGCATTCTTCTGGCCGAAGTTCGTTCTGAGGGGCTGATCGGCTGGGGCGAATGCACCGCCGGCGAGCACCCATACTTCTCCGGCGAATCCACTGACACCTGCTGGCAAGTGATCGTGAATGATCTCGGCCCCATGCTGGCCAGTGCCGAGAAAGTCGAGCACGGCGGCGATTGCCCCCACCTGTTCAAGCTGGTGCGCGCCAACCGCATGGCCAAGGCCACGCTGGAAAACGCCATCTGGGACCTGGAAGCGCAACGCGAAGGTATCTCGCTCGCGCGCCTGCTCGGCGGCGTGCGCGACGCCATCCCCTGCGGCGTTTCGCTGGGCATTCAGAGATCGATTCCGGAGCTGATGGAGATCATCGATCGCGAGCTCAAAGCGGGCTATCAGCGCATCAAGCTGAAATGCAAACCGGGCTGGGATGTGGAAGTCTTTGAGAAAGTGCGCTCGCGATGGCCGGGCATCATGCTGAGCTGCGACGCCAACTCTGCCTACCGTCTGCGCGACGCCGACCACATCTGCACCTTCGATCAATTCGACCTGCTCATGATTGAGCAGCCGCTCTGGCACGACGACTTCTACTACCACTCCATGCTGCAGAGGCGCCTGACCACGCCCATCTGCCTTGACGAATCCATCCGCAACCGACGCGACGCGCTGGCGGCCATCGAGATGGAGTCCTGCAAGATCATCAACATCAAGCTGGGACGCGTGGGCGGATTCTCTGAGGCCATCGCGGTGCACAACGCGGCGCTCGAGCGCGGCATTCCCGTCTGGTGTGGCGGCATGCTTGAAGCCGGCATCGGACGCTCGCACAACATCGCCCTGGCATCGCTCGAAAACTTCTCCCTGCCCGGCGACGTCTCGGCTTCCGCGCGCTACTGGCGCGACGACATCATTGAGCCCGAAGTGACGGTAACATCGAAAGGCGAAATCGAGATTCCCGATTCGCCCGGCCGCGGTTACGAGGTAAGGACGGACCTGATTGATAGCCTCACCGTGCGCAAGGAGACCATTCGCGCTTTCGAAATGGTCGTCTGAGCAATCGCGGGCCGAAAAGCATCAAAACAAGATGGTTTTGCCCTGCGAGTACGGAAGAGGGCCACAAAACCGGAATCGGGATAGGGGGAGCAGTTACCTGCTCTCCCCTCCCACACCACCCGGCATGCGGGTCCGCACCGGGCGGTTCGAGAAGTTGAGGTTTTACCCCGTGGTCCCTGATTGAGGGCGCGGGCGTCGGTCTTCATCACTGCCCGGAACAGACTCGGCTTCACCTCGCCCCTTCCGGACCGTTCCGCCAATGCGGACATCTGATGCCATTTCCAACACATCGCCTTCCAAGAATCACTCCTTCTCGTTTGGCCCTTCGCCTACTCCTGCGAGCAAACTGTCGGGTCGGAGGTGGCGCAACAGATTTCGTTGCTGGCCACCGTCCGCCGCTCAAACTGCACGTGCGGTTTTCCCGCATGCAGCTTTCACGAAGATTCAACGATTCGAGGATGCAAGAGAAGGAATTAATCCGACCAGATTCACAAGCCCATACTCCCCGAAGAGCGTGGCTGTCGGTAGTTGTTTCCAACCACAGTTACGCCAACGCTTGAACCGATGCGACCAGATGCGTCGCACGATCCATCGGTCAAGTTGGTTGAAGAGCTTCCGAACGTGTGCACGTTTGTAGTACTCGCCCCAACCTCGCAAGAGCGGGTTCAACGCTTCGATCAACTGCTCGGTCGCCAGAGGCACCCGACGCTTCGTACGCTGCCGCACTTGATCTTTGAAGCGCCGGATCGATTTCTCGCGCGGGTAGGCATACAGCCCGCCCGAGCGTGCCTGGCTGCGGATCTTATTCGCAGGAAGATAAAGCCCCTTCCCGCGCTTGATCTTATAGCCGAGGAACTCGAAACCGTACCGGACATGAACGATCCGCGTCTTTTGCGGATGCAACTCCACGCCCAGTTGCTTCAGGATGCGGCCAGCAGCGTCTATAGCGGCTCGCGCTTCTGCAGCGGACTTGCAGGTGACTACCCAATCGTCCGCGTACCTCGTCAACTGATATCCCTTGCGCCGCATCTCCCGATCAAACGGCGTCAGGAGGATGTTGCTGAGTAAGGGTGAAGCTACCCCGCCTTGAGGGGTCCCGCGCTCGGTTAGAAAGAGCCGCCCTTTCCCATAGCTTCCCGCCTTGAGCATTGCCTCAATGAGGCGCAGCACACCGCCGTCAGCTATCTGTTGGGCTACAAGGCGATGCCAAGGGCGTGCCTGAAACCAGTAAGACTACAACTGCCGTTATACCCACTGCGGCGAAACGTTGACAGGAATGATGGCCAAAGTTCGATAGCTATAGCGTTATGTCTTTTTAATTGCCACACAGCCAGTAATTGAAAAACGCCACCGACCCACAGTGCCGCAGCCAATTGATGGATAGCCGTCAAGGTCATCAAAAATCCGCGGTCTTCCAGACGGCTGGCGCCATGCACCAACCAGGCGCCGGAAATCACTAACGGCGTAATCATTGCCAACGCCAACAACCAATTGGCTTTTGAGCGAGCGTCATTTTTCAAAAACCGGCCGATAAATATCACCAAACGAAAGGCGAAAACGGCTCTCACCATACCAGCCTGAAACTGTAAAGTTTAATAAAAAACGCCCGGAAAAGGTGACTTAC
>CAWBIG010000113.1:0-47142 GCA_963788435.1 uncultured Acidobacteriota bacterium
CGATGACTGCTTGGTGTGACGGGTACCCAATCCCGCCGTGCCGTAGCTAACGCGTTAAGCAGTCCGCCTGGGGAGTACGGTCGCAAGGCTGAAACTCAAAGGAATTGACGGGGGCCCGCACAAGCGGTGGAGCATGTGGTTTAATTCGACGCAACGCGAAGAACCTTACCTGGGCTCGAAATGCTATGGACCGGGGTAGAAACATCCCTTCCCCGCAAGGGGCCGTAGTATAGGTGCTGCATGGCTGTCGTCAGCTCGTGTCGTGAGATGTTGGGTTAAGTCCCGCAACGAGCGCAACCCTTACTTCCAGTTGCCATCATTTAGTTGGGCACTCTGGCAGAACCGCCTCGGATAACGGGGAGGAAGGTGGGGATGACGTCAAGTCCTCATGGCCTTTATGTCCAGGGCTACACACGTGCTACAATGGCCGGTACAAACCGTCGCAAACCCGCGAGGGGGAGCTAATCGGAAAAAGCCGGCCTCAGTTCGGATCGCAGTCTGCAACTCGACTGCGTGAAGCTGGAATCGCTAGTAATCGCGGATCAGAACGCCGCGGTGAATACGTTCCCGGGCCTTGTACACACCGCCCGTCACATCACGAAAGTGGGTTGCACTAGAAGTCGGTGCGCTAACCGCAAGAGAAGCAGCCGCCCAAGGTGTAATTCATGATTGGGGTGAAGTCGTAACAAGGTAGCCGTAGGAGAACCTGCGGCTGGATCACCTCCTTTCTAAAAGAGAAGCGATGGCACGCCATTCTTTCCGCGATAAGCGGATTCGCCTCGGCGAATGAATGGAATGTCCATCAAACCCGTGCAAACCGTCCCTGACGGCAAGCATGGGAATCGTGGTCGGGCCTTCTTTGCCTGATTCGGATCGCACGATGGTCACGCGCGGCGTAGCTGCGCGGCGCACGTTCAACCTTGTCCTCGAAACCTTTTTAGCAATCGAGTGAGTTTTGATGGAGAACCGCCGGGTTATACCGCCGGCGGGTGAGCCAGCCAGCCGGAGTGTTCAACCCTGGGCCTGTAGCTCAGTTGGTTAGAGCGCACCCCTGATAAGGGTGAGGTCGGTAGTTCGAATCTACCCAGGCCCACCAAACTGGCAGCAGGCGCCTTCAATGGGGCTGTAGCTCAGCTGGGAGAGCACCTGCTTTGCAAGCAGGGGGTCACCGGTTCGATCCCGGTCAGCTCCACCAGTTCTCATTCGCTGCTTCCTGATCGCCGCCTTGCACAAACGAGACGGCAATCAAGAAGCAGGTTCGCCTCGGCGAACCGGTTTCAACGGCCTCAGGGCCGGGCTTTCCTGACAACTCAGGGAGCATGGATGTTTGACAACGAAATTGATTGGGTAACGTGATTGGAAATGGCTTCCTGGCCCGCCGCGAGGCGCGCTGGAGGTCGAACGATTCCGAGCACGATGAATACAAGGCCGAGCACAGGCAATGAGCCAGCAATGGCTCAGGCAAGTGTTCTGAATTATGAAGAGTGTCTTTAGGAGATGCGGCAACTACACGCGTGAGCGTGCAAGGCTGCTCTCAAGGCGGATTTACGTAGTTTATCTCCGATCAGGACCGCAGTGATGCGGCTCCCTGCGCTGGAGTTAATTCTATGGTCAAGCTACTAAGGGCGCACGGTGGATGCCTTGGCAGAGACAGGCGAAGAAGGACGTGGCAAGCTGCGATAAGCTTCGGTAAGCCGCACACAGGCGTTATAACCGGAGATCTCCGAATGGGGCAACCCTCCTAGGCAAACCCTAGGAACACCCCGCTGAATTCATAGGCGGGAGTGAGCGAACTCAGGGAAGTGAACCATCTCAGTACCTGAAGGAAAAGAAAGAAACCTCGATTCCGATAGTAGTGGCGAGCGAACTCGGAATAGCCCAAACCCGTGACATTTCGGTGTCTCGGGGGTTGTAGGGTCCGCAACAGTAGAGTTACCAATCTGGCCGCTAGCTGAACCCCTCTGGAAAGTGGGTCCAAAGAGCGTGACAGGCGCGTAGGCGAAAGTGGTCCAGACTCGAAGCGGATACCTGAGTAAGGCGGGGCACGTGAAACCCTGCTTGAATCCACGGGGACCATCCCGTAAGGCTAAATACTAGTCTCTGACCGATAGTGAACCAGTACCGTGAGGGAAAGGCGAAAAGAACCCCGTCGAGGGGAGTGCAAAGTACCTGAAACCGTGTGCCTACAAGCAGTGGGAGGGCTATGCCCGCAAGGGAATGCCTGACCGCGTGCCTATTGCATAATGAGCCGGCTAGTTATTCTTGTCAGCAAGGTTAAGCGTAAGCGAGCCGAAGCGAAAGCGAGTCTGAACAGGGCGTTCAGTTGGCAGGAATAGACGCGAAGCGGGATGATCTACCCATGGCCAGGTTGAAGGTGGGGTAACACCCACTGGAGGACCGAACCGGTGTTTGTTGAAAAAAGCTCGGATGAGCTGTGGGTAGGGGTGAAAGGCTAATCAAATTCCGTGATAGCTCGTTCTCTCCGAAATAGCTTTAGGGCTAGCCTCGGACGAATTGCACTGGTGGTAGAGAGATGGATGGACTAGGGGGCTTTCCGGCTTACTGAATCCAACCAAACTGCGAATGCCAGTGACAACATATCCGGGAGTCAGACGGTGGGGGCTAAGCCTCATCGTCGAGAGGGAAACAGCCCAGACCGCCTGCTAAGGTCCCCAAGTTACGGTTAAGTGGGAAAGGAAGTCGGAACGCTCAGACAGCCAGGAGGTTGGCTTAGAAGCAGCCATCCTTTAAAGAAAGCGTAATAGCTCACTGGTCAAGCGGTCCGGTGCCGACAATACAACGGGGCTAAAACCGTACACCGAAGCAGCGGATGCGTACCCTTGGGGTGCGCGTGGTAGGAGAGCATTCTCAACAGCAGTGAAGCCAGACTGAGAAGACTGGTGGAGCGTTGCGAAGAGACCCTGCCGGCATAAGTAGCGATAACGGAGGTGAGAACCCTCCGCGCCGAAAGTCTAAGGTTTCCTGAGGAAGGTTAATCCGCTCAGGGTTAGGCGGTCCCTAAGTCGAGGCCGAGAGGCGTAGACGATGGACAGACGGTTAATATTCCGTTCCTCCCAAGGTTCGTTTGACGATGGGGTGACGCAGAAGGATAGGCATGCCGCACTATGGCTATTGCGGTAGCTGCACGTAAGCTGGATCCGGCAGGCAAATCCGCCGGGTCGTTAACAGTGAGGTGCAGATCAGTCCCGTATGGGGCGTACGATGCCGATTCCACGCTGCCGAGAAAAACCTCTAAGGAGAACCAAGGGAACCGTACCCCAAACCGACACAGGTAGACGAGGAGAATATCCAAAGGCGCTCGAGTGAAGGCTCGTTAAGGAACTCGGCAAATTGGCTCCGTAACTTCGGGAGAAGGAGCGCCTGACTTTGTCAGGCCGCAGTGAAGCGCGTACGGCGACTGTTTAACAAAAACACAGGTCTCTGCTAAGTCGAAAACGACGTATAGGGGCTGACGCCTGCCCGGTGCCGGAAGGTTAAAGGGAGAGGTTAGCGCAAGCGAAGCTTTGAACTGAAGCCCCGGTGAACGGCGGCCGTAACTATAACGGTCCTAAGGTAGCGAAATTCCTTGTCGGGTAAGTTCCGACCTGCACGAATGGCGTAACGATCGTACGACTGTCTTAACGAGTTGCTCGGCGAACTTGTAGTACCGGTGAAGATGCCGGTTACCCGCAGCTAGACGGAAAGACCCCGTGCACCTTTACTACACCTTAACTATGGGTTATGGTACTTGCTGCGCAGGATAGATGGGAGGCTTTGATACCGGGTTCTCGGATTCGGTGGAGCCAACGGTGAGATACCATCCTGCGAGTGCTGTGACTCTAACCTCCTCCCGTGATCCGGGAGAGGGACATAGTTAGGCGGGTAGTTTGACTGGGGCGGTCGCCTCCTAAATTGTAACGGAGGCGCGCGAAGCTACTCTCAGGCTGTTTGGAAATCAGCCGTCGAGTGCAAAGGCATAAGAGTGGTTAACTGTGAGACCAACAAGTCGAGCAGATGCGAAAGCAGGCCTTAGTGATCCGGTGGTTCTGTATGGAAGGGCCATCGCTCAACGGATAAAAGGTACGCCGGGGATAACAGGCTGATCATTGCCAAGAGTTCATATCGACGCAATGGTTTGGCACCTCGATGTCGGCTCATCGCATCCTGGAGCTGTAGAAGGTTCCAAGGGTTAGGCTGTTCGCCTATTAAAGCGGTACGTGAGCTGGGTTCAGAACGTCGCGAGACAGTTCGGTCCCTATCTGCTGTGGGCGTAGGAGATTTGCGGGGGGCTGTCCTTAGTACGAGAGGACCGGGATGGACGAACCTCTTGTGTTCCAGTTGTCCTGCCAAGGGCACGGCTGGGTAGCGAAGTTCGGTTGTGATAACCGCTGAATGCATATAAGCGGGAAGCACGCCCCAAGATGAGATCTCCCTGAAGGGCCCAGGAAGACGACCTGGTTGATAGGCTGGAGGTGGAAGCGCAGTGATGCGTGTAGCTTACCAGTACTAATCGCCCGTTTGGCTTGTCCATAGAATTAACTCCGCGCAGTAGGCGGACATTCTTCAAGTCCTTGTAAGGTCCCAATCGATTTCGTTCAAATGGCCGGATTCCAGAGAATCCGGCAGATTTTAGTGGCGCCAGATTGCACACCGCGTTCCTGCCGGCCCCCGAGAGAAACCATTCGGGATTGGCCGCAGATGTCGCGGGAGGCTGGGGGAAAACCAACCCCCCAAGCGCCATCCAAAGATCAAAGGCGAGCCGCAGACCCTTCGTCCGCCACGGCGGGCTCAGGGACTCGGCTCAGGGCTCAGACGCCCTGAAAGCGCCTCGTTTTGCCGGTGACCATACCGCGAGGGATCACCCGTTCCCATCCCGAACACGGAAGTTAAGCCTCGCTGGGCCGATGGTACTGCACGGGTGACTGTGTGGGAGATTAGGTGATCGCCGGCATTATTCTGCAAAAAGGGCCATCCGCTACCGCGGATGGCCTTTTTGCGTTTGAGCCGCGCCGTGCATGGCGCGTCTCAGTGCTTTGAACTATCGTCTGATGAGAGAAGGGCTCCGGCCGCGGAGTTGCGGCCACGAACCCTTCAAACCCTTTCCCGCGAGAGGTCCTATGCGCCGCATTGTCCTGCTTTTCGCCGCTCTAATCCTTTTGCCTGTTTCGCTGATTGCAGCCGACTCGAAAGAAAAGAAGCAGGTCCTGACCGGGCCGGAGGCGTTTACCGACGCGGCGCACGAGTTGCCGGGCAAGCGACGCCACCTGACCGCGGCCGATCTGCCCGCGCCCGCGCCGGATCAATCCGTAGACAACGGACCGACGGTGATTGCGCGCCCGAACGACGCGTGGCCCAAGGCTCCCGAGGGCTTCAAGGTGGAGCTCTACGCCACCGGTCTGGATAACCCGCGCGAGCTGCGCACCGCGCCCAATGGCGACATCTTCCTGGCCGAGAGCGAGACTGGCAAGATCCGCGTTTTTCGCGGCGTGGATGCGCAGGGGCATGCGCAGCAGGTGTCGGTTTTCGCCACTGGCCTGGATGAGCCGTTCGGCATCGCATTTTACCCGCTCGGACCCAATCCGCAGTATCTCTACGTGGGCGACACCGACCAGATTGTCCGTTTTCCGTATCACAATGGGGACCTGAAGGCGACGGGGCCGATGACCAACATTGCCGAGCTGCCCGGTGGCGGGCGTTTGCGCGGCGGCGGCCACTGGACCCGCGACCTGGTGTTCTCAAAAGATGGGTCGAAGCTGTTCGCGTCGGTGGGGTCGCACTCGAATGTGGACGATCCCGACACGCATCCGGAGGAGCATGACCGCGCCGACGTGCTGGAGTTCACGCCTACGGGGAAGTTTGAGAAGGTGTACGCGTACGGGATCCGCAACTGCGTGGGCGAAGCGGTCAATCCCATCACCGGCGAGCTGTGGTGCTCAACCAACGAGCGCGACGCGCTGGGCAACAACCTTGTTCCCGACTACGTGACGCACATCGAGGAGGGTGGCTTCTACGGCTGGCCATATTACTACATGGGGACGAATGGCGGAGTGTGGGATCCGCGGCACAAGGGGCTGCATCCGGAGCTGCAATCGAAGGTGATAACGCCGGACGTGCTTGTGAACCCGCACATGGCTTCACTGGAAATGCTGTTTTATGAGGGCTCTCAGTTTCCGGCTGACTACGAGGGCGACGGCTTTGCGTGCGAGCACGGCTCGTGGAACCGCGCCGAGCGCACCGGCTACGAGGTGATCCGCATTCCGATGAAGGAAGGGCACGCGACGGGCGAGTACGAAGATTTCCTGACTGGCTTTACCGTGGGCCACGGCGACGGCGACGTGTGGGGCCGGCCGGTGGGGGTCACGGTGGGCAAGGACGGTTCGCTGTACGTCTCGGATGACGGATCGCGGTCGATCTGGCGGGTGATGTACGTGGGCAAATAGGGAGCCGGGTTTTTCCCTTGGGATAACGGCCTGTGGTGCAGGCCGAATTGCGAAGGAAATGGAACTTGTCCAGCGGGCATGGGATTGGTTTCGGATAGAACTCGGCGAGGCCGGGAAACAGGAAATTGCTTTAAGCCGAATTATATTTCGTCTGTAAATTTGCATCCTATAGTTGCGAAGGGTTCAAAATGAACGGATCGCCGAATCACAAAACAATCGCTCGCCTTCCATCGGGATTCGCAAATGCCAATTCCGATGGAAGTGGGCAAGCTGGTGGGGGACGTCGTCACAATGTCAGGCAGGTCGGCCGCCTTGCGCCGCGTTCGTCTTGTGTACAACCAGCTGTCTGCGATAATCATTTGCGGCTTTCCCGGCCAACTATCCCAGGTGCTTAGCAATCTGATTCGGAACGCGGCCGAAGCGGCCCCTCCGGACACAGAGGTCTCCGTGCGTGCCGCCCTTATCCATCGCGGCGGATGCCCGGGCGCACGCATTACGATCCATGATCGCGGTTCCGGAATACCAGAAAACATCAGGGAGAATCTCTTCGATCCGTTCTTTACGACGAAGGGCCTTAAAGGGTCGGGTCTTGGACTATGGGTGTCGAGAACCTTGGTCATGAGACATCATTGGAAGATTCGGTTCCGGTCCTCATGTCGGTTGGGCGCCAGCGGCACCACATTCGAAGTGTTTCTTCCCACCGAAACGCCGGCTGTGGAAGCGTGATTCGCCGAACAGCCTCTCCGATAATCCCCCGTTTTCCCCTAAATAGGAAATAGGTCCCATTCTTCCGCCTATTTCGGAAACGGTTTCGCTTCATATCCGTCCCCCTCCTGGGCCACGGATCCATTGATTCGGTTTACGTAGAACACGGACTCGGAAAAACCCTTAGAATGGACGCGAAACTTCACCATCGGCCACTACACAACCGGAACAGCAAAGCGGCGCGCGTCCCGGAATGTCGGCTTGTCGTTAGTGATTCGTCACAGGCGAGCCCTTCGTCTCCCGTTAGGAAATACCCCGGATTTATGATTCTTGGATGGCCGCTATCGAGAAGAGCTCATGAATGTAAATCGGCGGAATTTTCTGACGCAGGCTGGCGCGGCGTCCTTCAGCCTGGGGATTCTGGGCACACCCGCGTTGTCGGCGGATAGCGTGAGCGCGATTGACCGCGAGCGGATGCGATCGGTGGCCGCCTTCACCGCGGAAACGCTGAGCACCGATCATCCGGTCCCATTCGGCGCGGACATAGTGAGCACGGCTACCGGTGAGCGGTTGATGCGCGCAGTGAACCGCGTAGGTCCCGACCATGATCCCAGCGCGCACGCCGAAACCCTGACGATTCGACTCGCATGCGCTAAGCTGGCCATCGGATCGCTCAAGGGCTACACGCTGTATACGACGTGCGAGCCGTGTGCGATGTGCATGGCCTGCGCTCTCTGGTCGGGCCTGGACCGGCTGGTCTTCGGCGCCACGATTGCCGACGCGGCCCGGTTCGTCTCGCAGATTACGATCCCGGCGAAGGAAGTGGCGCGGCGGACCGACCTGCATTGTGTGGTGGCTGGGCCGGTCGAGCGCGAGGGTTGCGTGAAACTTTTTACCGATCCACGCATGCAAAAGGCGTTTGCAATGTGGAGGAAGTCTTGAGCGAACTCCAGGTTCAACAGTCAAAGATATCGCCACGCTGGTCACTCTTGCATCTTCTTGCCGATCGATAACAATAAGTCGGCCTATTTGCGTCATTCACTCGGAATGTCGTTTTTGCCTAAGTCTTGACCACGGATCGCTCTGTAGAGTCTATCCTTTTCTTCAGCCATTGCTGAGGCAGGAAGAGGTTCGTAGAAAACAAAATGCGTGCCGGACGTGAGTGCATGGCGTGTCGAAAATTGTGCCAGGGCATTTTCGGAATTGGTGTAGACCTCATTCAATGATGTTTCCCACCCTTCCCGCAGAAAAATGGCGGAAACGATGTGCCCCGGAAGTCTGGGCCAAAGGGGAAGCCGAAAGCCGTGTGCCACGCCTGCGTCTTAATTTCGAGAGAGGCTATTCACTCTACAGCGGCCGGAGAGGACGCCTGCCTCACAGGAGGCTTACGGAGAATGTGAGAACCGCGAACAAGCAGCTTTCAGTTGCCACCGCTGGCATCTTCGCTGCCGAACTGTTGCTCGCCGTCCAGCAGGTGGAGCGCTTCATCCACGCGGTAGGCGGGGATCATTATGCGGCGCATCTGCGTGAGCATGGGGCTGAAACCGAATCCCGGCGGCGCATCCTGGCTGACGGTGAACTCGATCCCTGCTTCTTCCAGTGCGGCTTTGGCGAGCTGGAACGCGATGAGATCGTCGCTTTCGAAGATGGTGACGATTTCGAGGTTCGGATCGGGCATGGGCAGTTTTCAGTTCTCAGTACTCAGTACTCAGTACTCAGTACTCAGTACTCAGTACTTAGTACTTAGTACTTAGTTCTGAGTTTACGTGCTCTGTAGATGACGGCAGATGTCTATCGCCTATTTGCCTTTGAGGCCGAGGGCGTCGACGACCTGTTGGTCAACTTTGGCGGGCTGGCCGTTCTGCTTGTAGACCACGCCGAAGCCTCCGCGGTAGTCCCACATGGTCCAGCCGATGCCATCGGCTTCGAGGGCGGTGCGGGTGTCGTGAATCCAGGCCATGCGCGAGGCGGGATCGGAATAATTCGCGATAGGCGCCGAACTCATTGCAGATGAGAGGCACGCCGTTTTCCTTGCCCCATGCCGCGGCCGCATCTATCTCAAGCTTGACGCGGTGGGCGTCCCATCCGTCGAGCCAGTAGTGCTCGAACGCGTAGCGGTCGGCGTCGCCGGGGATCTCGCCCAGGTCCTGCTGCATGGCGTTCGCGTCAGGTGGCCAGGCGATGTTGTGGGTGTAGCTCCACCACACGCCGCCCCACGACGCGCCCTGATGGGTAAACTCGTGCGGCTCATAAAAATGGAAGGTATAGATGACGTTGCCATCGGGAAGCGGGTGCTGGGTAACGAGATCCTGGATGCCGGACCAGTTGGGGCCGGTGGCGATGATGGTGTTTGCCGGGGCGGCAGCGCGAATGGCGGCAGCGGCGGCGGCCTGGATGCCCGCCCAGCGATAGGGGTCGCTGACTTCGGGCTCGTTCATGATCTCAAAGAAGACGAGATCGGGATTACGGTTGGCGTAGTGCGCGGCGAGTCGGCGCCAGAGCATGACGAAACGCTCCACGCCGTCATTCGAGTTCTTCACGTCCTGCTTGAAAGCTTCCTCGGGATGGATGTCGATTTGGACGGCGAGGCCCTGGCCGAGCATGGTGTCGACCGCGTGGTCGAGGCGATCGAGAAAGTCGGCGTACTGGCCCTGGCGATCGAGTCCCTGCTCGAGCGGGACCGGATCGATGCTGAGGCGGACATTGTCGAAGCCCAGTTTGGCCATGAGGGCGATGTCGGCGTCATCGGTGTAGCTTTTGGTGCGGGCGGCGGAGTAATCGCCGGCCGACTGCGCGAACCATTCCGATGCATTGATGCCGTGGCGCAGATGCTGGGCACGGGCGACGGCGGTGCGAAGTCCGGAGGCGCGATCGGCAGACTGTGCGAATGCGACGCCGGGCAGGGAGAAAACTGCGGCGAGGGCGAGGATGAGCAGAAATGCGGTAGGATGGGCGCGACGGATCATTCCAGGATTCTCCACTGAGGCGGAAATATGGTCGAAGCAACGATAGCACGCGGCCTGGCGCGCCCACAGATGCGGGCTGAAAGGGCTGCGAACTGCAGGGATGGATGAGGGTGATTGCGGTTGGCTGGGCGCGGAATCAGTTGCCGGTGGCGCTGGAGGAATCGCCATCCGCTTCAGCGATGATTTGCTGGTAAGTCTCGTGCAAGTACTTGTGGGGATTCACAGGCACGTTGTGAACGCGGACCTCGTAGTGGAGGTGGGGGCCGGTGGCGCGGCCGGTTTGGCCAACGTAGCCGATGATTTGTCCGCGGGTGACGTGCTCGCCGGGAACAATGGCGAAGGAAGACAGATGGCCGTAGATGGTGGTGACGTCGTGGCCGTGGTCGATGGTGATTTCGCGGCCGTAGCCGGAGCCCTGGCTGGCGGCAACCACTACTCCATCGCCGGCGGCGCGGACGGGCGTACCCCAGGGCGCGTCGATATCGATGCCAGTATGGAAGGCGCCTTCGCCGTTAATCGGATCCTGGCGCTCGCCAAAGCCGGAGGCGAGACGGCCGTCAATAGGCCAGAGTGAGGGGGCATCGGCGAGAACCGTCCAGTCGCCCATGTAAGAGGGGTTGAGGCCGCTTTCGAGGGCGCGCGAGATGCGGCCGGACAGGGCCTGGCTGCGCAGGGTGGCGAACTCGTCGATGGTGGCCTTGACGTACTGCGGGCTTACGCTGTCGCCGACCGGGACAGTGCTGGCCGCGGGGGCGGACTTGGGCAAGCCGGCCTGCGCGGACAGGCGACTCTGGCGCAGGCCATAGAGCGCGGTAACCTCATTGGCGAGCGCACCCAGCGAAGCGACTTGAATGTCGCGATCGTGCGCGATCCTGGCCATTTGCTGGTAGTTCTTGCGCAGGTTCTCGCGCTCGGCGCGGATCTGGTTATAACTTTCAGTCTTGAGCAGCATGCGTGTGTAAGAGCCTGCCATGCCCACAATGGTGAAGGCGCCGATGACAGCGGCGGCAACAAACCCGTAGGCATAGTGCAAGGGCAGCGGAATCTTGCGAACCCGCCCGTCTTCATCCCTGGCTATGAAAAGAATGTAATAGCGCTTGCGCATCGTATGGAACTCGAGCAGACCCGAGGTACTAATCGGGAAAGGCCGCCATTCGCCGGTACTGTGGACGACAAACAGCAGGTTAAGGGGCCAATCGGCCCAAGAAAGAAAAACATGCGCCCAAGGCGCGTTGTAGACAATCGTTGGATCAGGCTATCAACCGACCCCAAACCGGGTCAATGACCAAAATAAGTAACTTTGGTGCAAAGGTCCACTATATCGGCGAATTAATGGCGAATTCCCGAGATGGATTTGATGCGGAGGGGGACAGTGTGTGTCGCCTATGCTGGAGAAGATGAAGAGACGCAGGGACGAAACGGCGAAGGAAACGGGCGAGTTGGAGCTGATCCGGAGGATCCGGGCGCGAACGGCGAAGCTACGGATGGGGACTGGCGTACGGTCCGGCGTGGTTTTAGGAATCGGGGACGACTGCGCGCTGCTGACGGTGCGGCCGGGCGAGGAGATCGCGGTCGCCACGGATTTGAGCATCGAGGGGCGACACTTTCGGATGGATTGGCATGAGCCGGAGGCGGTGGGACATCGCACGCTGGCGCGAGGGTTGAGCGACCTGGCGGCAATGGGGGCGCGGCCGGTGGCGGCGTTTGTTTCGCTGGGACTGCGCCGGAAGATGCCGGGGCGGGGTGCGTGGGTGCAGCGGTTTTACGAAGGGCTGCTGCAGCTGGCCGGGGAGCACGAGACACCACTGGCGGGCGGGGATCTGGCGGAGTCGCCGGTGGTACTTGCGGATATAGTGCTGGTGGGCGCGGCACCGCGAGGCAAGGCGTTGCGGCGCAGCGGGGCGCGGGCTGGCGACGCGGTCTACGTGACGGGCGAGCTGGGGGGAGCGGCGGCGGGACTGGAGAGGCTCAAGAGTTCACAAGTAGCAGTTCGCAGTTCAGAGCACGGGAAGAACGAGGCGCTGCTGCGGGCGCATTTATTTCCGCAGCCGAGGGTGGCGCAGGGGCTGTGGCTGCGGCGGCGGGGTGAGGTGTCGGCGGCAATTGACGTGAGCGATGGGCTTTCGACGGACCTCGAGCACTTGTGCGAGGAGTCGGGCCTGGCGGCGGAGTTGGATGAAGCAGCGCTGCCAATCGCCACGGGAGCGAGGCTGGAGCAGGCCCTCGACGGCGGCGAGGATTACGAACTGCTGTTTACGGCGGCGGAGGGGACGCGAATTCCGCGGACGATTGCGGGAGTGGGGGTGACGCGGATTGGGCGGATGGTGCGGCGCGGGCGGCGCGCGTTGATGACTCTAAAGGGCGCGGATGGCAGCATGAGGACGCTCGAACCTCTGGGATGGCGGCATTTTGCGTGAGGGGACGTTCAGGTTGGGGTCGGCAGCATCGACGGCGCGCATGTAAGTGATGTCGCGGCGGATCTGGGCGCGGGAGGCGTCGGTGGAATCCTGGGCGTAGGTGATGGGGACAAGAATGGCGGCCAGAGCGAGAATCAGATGCGGCTTGCAGATCATGGCGTGTCCTTCAATCGTGGTTCGCGATTCACGCTGATTTGTTAATCGATATCGTCGCCGATGGGCTGCCCCGGGGGCACGGGCACTCCGGGAGGTGGACTGAACGCGGATGGAGCCTTGCGGAATTGCTCAATTTCGGCAATTGCGGCGGCGCGGTGGGCTGCGGCCTCCGGCGATTCGTCCGCGGGCGGGCTAGTTTTGAGCCATTTCTCCATCTTGTCAATTTCAGCGAGGGAGATTGCGCGCGCCTGTCCGGAGGCTGCGCCGCTGGCGGCAATATTGAGAGACATGCCGGCGGGGAGCGCGGCGCCGGGAGATTGGCTGAAACCGCCCCCGCTGGCGGCAAGCTGCAGCAAGTGATTCAAAATCACATCTTCGACGGTGAACTGGGTTTCTGCTTCCAGGCCCTTGAGGCGTGGCGAGCGCCAGGTGGCATTCAGCACGGCGTCGAAGACTTCTTCAAGGCCCAGCTGCTGCGGATCGCGCGCGTGATCTTCCACCAGGCGGGAAGCGCGGCTCGGGTCGAAGAGCAGCGACGCGGTGAGTTCAGCGGCAGCTTCGACGGGGCCTTCGGGATCGAATGTGAGGCCGGTGTGGCCGCTGAAGGACTCGCCAGTGCGGGGATAGTCGGGCGGGCGCGGCGGCAGGATGCGGAGCAGGGACTCTGGAAGCGTAAGGGTCTGCGGCGAGAGAGTGGCCAGAACGGCCTTGAGCGCCTCGCGCTGCTGCGCGGCCGGAAGCGGCTCGGTTACAAAGCCGCCGTCGCCGCGGACGGCGTAGCGGTAATTGAGGCCGCCGATCCATTTTGCCACAGCTTCGGTCTGATAGCGGTGCAGCAGATAAAGCGGGACCAGCGTGTCCTCAATCTGCGCCATCGGCGTGCCGTCGCGGATGGTATCCGGCCCGAATCGGGCGAGGGCGGCTTTTCTCACTTCGAGGATTCGGTTGAGTTCGCTGGGCGCGAAGCCCCCGCTATCCCATAGGTGCGCGTAGGGATGGGCGCTGCCGATGGGACGCGCGTCTTCATCGGTCATATAACGGAGTCCGCCGGCTTCGTCGTCGCGGAGCAGCTTCTGCAGCGCGGCCGTGTCGTCGGTTCCCGGCGCGAACTGCTCATAGCCATACTTGATGGCCGCGACATCCCAGGCACCGACGCCAATCGAGTAGGCATGGGAAAGATCAGGCTTGCCGTTGGCATCGAGAGTAATCCAGGGATGGGGATAATCCATGACCGATGTGCCCGGCGCAACAGAAGACGCGGCGAAGTTGTGCATCAGGCCGAGAGTGTGGCCGACCTCGTGCGCGGCAAGCTGGCGGGTGCGGGCGAGAACCATATCCAGCATGTCTTTCGGAATCGGCATGCCTTCGACGTAGGGCGCGAGCAGCGCCTCGGCGATCATGTAGTCTTGGCGGGCGCGGCCGGAGCCGAGCGTGACTTGGCCTTTGATGATCTCGCCGGTACGGGGATCGACGATGGAATCACCGTAGCTCCAGCCGCGCGAGTAGCGATGGACCCACTGGATCATGTTGTAGCGAATGTCCATGGGGTCCGCGCCTTCGGGAAGGACTTCGACTTTGAAGGCGTTTTTGAAGCCGGCGGCCTCAAAGGCCTTGTCCCACCAGGACGCGCCTTCAACCAGCGCGGAGCGGATGGGCTCCGGCGCGCCGCGGTCCACATAGTAAACGAGGGGCTGGACTGGCTCGCTGACCGCCGCATCGGGATCCTTCTTGATGAGGCGATGGCGGGCGATGAAGCGCTGATGCATCGGCTCGCCCAGGGGCGCGGAGTAGTCGCGGTAATCCACGGCGAAGTAGCCGCAGCGCATGTCGTAGCGGCGGGGAGTGTAGCCTGGGCCGGGCAGCTCAATCAGCGAAGTGTGCTCGCGCACGGTGATATCGTGGGGATCGGGAGTGACCTCGGCGACAAAGCGCCCATGCGGCGTGCCTTCCGACGCGAACGTCAGCATGGCCTCGACTTCAGTGTTTTTGGGGAAATCCCTGGTGTTGTCAAGCGCAATGGCGCTGCGGGTGGCGTCGACGCGGTAAATGCCCTGGCCGGTGGCCTGGAGAGTCTCGGCTACGCGATGGGCATCGCGCAGAAAGAACGAAGTGGCGTCCACGAGGATGCGGCTGTTCTCTTCGGCCTCAATGGGGAAGCCCCACAGGACAGATTCGGCGAAGGACTGGGTGACGGCGAGGCGCTCGTCGGGATCGGCGGCTGAGGAGCGGAAATCGAGATTGGGCTCAATGAGCAAAACTTTGCCGCCGACGCGCGAGAAGTGGACGACGCGGCCCTGGCCAAGCTGTCCACGATCGAGGCCGATGTCGTTGGAACCGATGCCGTAGGGGAGCTGGTCGAGCAGCAGAAAATCCTCGTCGCGGCGAGGGATCTCCAGGTAGAGCTTGCCGGCCTCGGCGTCCCAGTCGAGGGGGAAAAGGCCGTCCTTATGGTCCATGCCGGCGGTCTTCTGTGAGACGGTCTGGAGCGATTGGGCTGAGATCGCGCTCGTGAGCGAGAGAACAACAGCAAAGCCGAGGAGAAGGCGGCGCATACACGTGACCTCGATGGGCATGATTCTATCGTGCCCTGCGGCATACGCCGCTCTCCTTCTATCATCTGAGGTGATATGAACGAAGATACAGTTCGCGTCCGATTTGCGCCTTCCCCGACGGGTCTGCTGCACGTAGGCAATGCACGCACCGCCTTGTACAACTGGCTGTTCGCACGGCGGCACGGCGGCGCGTTCATCCTGCGCATTGAGGACACGGACCGGGAGCGCTCGGAAACGCAATACGAGAAGCAGTTAATTGAAGATCTGCGTTGGCTGGGGCTGGATTGGGACGAGGGCCCTTCAGGCAGCGCGGAGGCGGACGACATTTGGAGCGATGAGCGCGGAAGGCATGGTCCATATCGGCAATCGGAGCGGCTGAAGATCTACGCCAAGCACACCGAGCGGCTGCTGACTGAAGGCAAGGCGTATCCGTGCTTCTGCGCGCCGGAGGAGCTGGACGCGGAGCGGAAGGCGGCCACGGCTGAGCATCGGGGGCAAGCTTACTCGGGCAAGTGCCGGCAGCTTTCGCAGGAGGAAGTGGAAGCAAACCTGGCCGCGGGCAAACCCTTCGCGGTGCGGCTCAAAATCGAGGACCATCCGCTGAAGTTCCACGACCTGGTGCGCGGCGAGGTGACGTTTGAGTCCGAGGCGGTGAGCGACCCCGTGCTGGTCCGTTCGGCGCACGGCGGCATGGGCGGCATGAGCGAGGGCGTGCCCGTGTACAACTACGTGGTAACGATTGATGACGCGCTGATGGAGATCACGCACGTCATCCGCGGCGATGACCACATCTCCAATACCCCCAGGCAGGTGGCCATCTATGAGGCGTTGGGGTGGAAGACGCCGGAGTTCGCGCATCTCTCTACGATCCTGGGGCCGGACCGCGAGCGACTGTCGAAGCGGCACGGCGCCACGTCGATTGCGGCGTTCCGCGAGACGGGCTACCTGCCGGAAGCATTAGTGAATTACCTGGCGCTGCTGGGTTGGGGCGCGGAGGACGGCAAAACGGAGACGTTCACGCTGGAGGAACTGACGCGCGCATTCAGCCTGGAGCGGGTGACGCCGTCGCCGGCGATCTTCGATATCGCCAAGCTGAACTGGCTCAATCGCCATTATTTGAAGCGGTCGCCGATGGAGCGGCTGGTGACGCTGGCGTGGCCGTTCTTTGCCCGGCGCTTTGGAAGGCTGAGCGCGCCTGCCGTGGCAGCTCCGGCATTGCCAGAATCCGGCCAGCCAGTGATGCCGCCCGGCGCGACGGGAACAGCGATGGATGAAACCAGCATGGGCGAAATGGCTGCGCTGGCCGAAGGCGCGGCGATTGCCAGCCTGGCTGGGTTGGCGTCCGACGGCACAAGTGCCACAGCCACGGATGCGGATGAGTTTCCGGTGGCCCTGCGCGAGTGGTTCGAGCGGCTGCTGGAGCTGCTAGTGCCCAAGGTGGATCACCTGGACCAGCTACCCGCGGCGGCCAAGCCGGTATTGGGCGTGGATCCGCTCGAGGCGCGCGCGAACGCGGAGAACGAGGCGGTGCTCAGGGACGAATCGGCGCGGCTAGTGCTGGCGCAACTGGCCAACCGGGTGAAGACGCACAGAGGGCCGATGACCCAGGAGATTCTCAAGGCGTGGCTGAACGAGATCAAGACGGCGACCGGAACCAAGGGTCCGGAGTTGTTCCACCCGGTCCGCATCGCGATCACGGGGTCGCACTCGGGGCCGGAGTTCGACAAGCTGATCCCGCTGATTGAGGACGGCGCAGCGCTTGGAGTTGGAATTCCCAACGTGTGCCAGCGGGTACTCCGGTTTGTGGGGGCGTGAGGCGAATTGAATTCACCGAATGTTGAACTGACGTTTGCGCATGCGTGGGAGGCGGAGATCCTCCCCGCGCGGCCAATGATTTTGCCCCCGCGACATTTCACTTATCCGCGCGAGGCGGAGGAGGTGGAACGCGGCGCGCTGGAGGTAATGGTGCGGCCACAGACGGCGGTACCCTTTCTGGCCACGTGCGCATTGGGGTTTCGCGATCTGGCGGCGGCGAGCGGAGTGTGGGCCACGCCGGATCCCCGCCACATTTGCTGCGTCTCTGGAGGATACGCCTATGTGATCGACACCATGGCGCCGGAGCACTTCACGTTTCTCTCGCAGCGCCCGGTGCTTGAGGTGCGCCCGGCCATTGAGGCGCACCTGCTGCTGTTTGTGGGGCATTGGACGGTCCTGGCGTGGGGGCACGAGGGACGAGCGTGGGAATCGGAGAAGTTATCGGATGAGGGCATAACGGTTACGGAGATTGACGGCTGGACGTTGCATGGGAAGGGATGGACGCTGATGACGGACAAGGAGACGCCATTTGTGCTGGATCTGCGGAGGGGGCGGCGCCTGAATTGATATTTCCCTTGCCTGCGCACCGGCAACCCCCTAAAGTGAGTTTCTATGATGCCTGCCAGCCGTAGAAGTTTCTTGCAATCGGGCGCCGCTCTTGCCGGAGCCTTCTCCATAAACAGCCTGTTCAATCAGCTCCACGCGGAAGAGTTTGCCGCGGCGGCAAAGGCCGTTGAGGGTGGTGCGCCTGACGCAGGGACCACCGATGAAGATTTCTGGAGCGTGATTCAGCGCGGCTACTCCGTCAATCCGGAGATCATCAACCTGAACAATGGTGGCGTGTCGCCATCGCCGATCGTGGTGCAGCAGGCGGTGGAGCGATACAACGAGTTATCCAACGAGGGCCCGTCGTACTACATGTGGGGAATCCTGGATCAGGGGCGTGAGCCTCTGCGCGAGCGGCTGGCGCACCTGGCAGGCGCCAAGCCCGGAGAGATCGCGATCGACCGCAACTCGACAGAGGCGCTGAACACGATCATTTACGGGCTGCCACTGAAGGCGGGCGATGAGGTGATCGGCTGCAAGCAGGATTATCCGCACATGATCGAGGCATACCGTCAGCGGGCGGAACGCGATGGGATCGTCTACAAGCAGATCAGCTTCGATTTTCCCATTGAGGACGATGCGGCAATTGTGCGCGCATACGAAGAAGCTATTACTCCAAAAACTCGGCTGATTCACGTCACCCACATGATCAACTGGCTGGGCCAGACAATGCCGGTCGCGAAGATTTCCGACATGGCGCATGCGCGCGGCATCGAGGTGATTGCCGACGGCGCGCACTCCTTTGGGCTCATGGATTTCAAAGTGCCGGACCTGCACTGTGATTATTTCGGCACCAGCCTGCACAAGTTTCTTTCCGCGCCCATCGGCACCGGAATGATGTGGGTGAGGGAGGACAAGATAGAGAAGCTGTGGCCGCTGACCTGCGCCTCCGACCCGCACTCGTCTGACATCCGCAAATTCGAGGACCTGGGCACGCGCAGCTTTCCCATCGAACAGGGTATCGGCGAAGCCATCAACTTTCACGAAGGGATCGGCTCGCGCCGCAAACAGGAGCGGATCGGCTACCTGAAGAATTACTGGGCCCAGCAGGTGCAGTCGATTCCCAAGGTGAAGCTGCACACGTCGCTCAATCTGAACTACTCGTGCGCCATCTGCGGCGTGAGCATCGATGGCATGACCCCAGGGGCAGTTTCCGGCGCGCTGTTTGACCGCTACAAGATTCACACGGTGGGCATCGTGTGGGAGAACATCAGTTGCGTGCGCGTGACTCCGCATGTCTACACAAGGCTGGGTGACCTGGACAAGCTGGTGGGAGCGATCGGGGATCTCGCGGCGAAAGCGTGAGCGCAGCTTTCCATTGATCGCACAGGGGGCGAACCCTTACATTCCAGTTCATGACCGCGATCAAAGGTTTTATCTGTACTGCCCTTGCGCTGGCGTTCGTCGCCATTGCGCACGCGCAATCGCCGGAATATTCCATTCAGGCCATTCGCTACGGTACCTCGCCGGGGGTCGACTTATCGGACTTGGTGGTCGGCGGACCGCATCAAAAGGTGGACATCGCCATGGTGGTGTGGCTCATTCGCGGCGGCGGGCACACCATCCTTTTCGACAGCGGATTTCACCGGCAGACGTTCACCAAGTATTTCCCGATGAAGGATTACGAGCAACCGGATGAGGCGGTGCGCGAGGCCGGCATCGCGCCGGAGCAGGTCACCGACGTGGTAATCAGCCATGCGCACTGGGACCACATGGGCGGGCTCGATCTATTTCCCAAGGCGCAGCTTTGGATCCAGAAGGACGAGTACCGCTACTACACCATGGATGCGTGGCAGCCGGGCGGTAACCACGGCGGCATCGATTCCGCCGACGTTGAAGAACTGCTGCGCGTCAATACCGAGGGACGGCTGCACCTCATCGATGGCGACAACGTGGAGATCTTTCCCGGCATCCGCGCGTTCACCGGCTCGCGGCATACGTACGATTCCGAGTATCTGCAGGTAAATGGCACGCCCACCTACGTGCTGGCCTCTGACAATGTGTACTTCTATCTGAACCTTGAGAAGCATTTGGCCAGCGCAACCTTCAGCGACGCCGATCATGCGGCGAACGTTGCGCAGCAACAGCGGATGATCGAACTGGCTGGATCGCCCGATCGCGTGGTCCCCGGCCACGACATGTTGCAGTTCGAGAAATTCCCCACCAAAGGACGCGTGGCGACCATCAAGGCTCAGTAGCTCGAATGGAGTGCCTGGCGCGATCCCGGATGAGCTTTATTCTTCTCCGGCTTTGTCGAGCACAGCGTCCACGCTGTATCTGCCCGGGCCGGCAAAGAAGAGCGTGATCGTGGCGCCAAGATAAAGTAACATCAGCTCGCCGTGGTCGCCCTGGGGACCGAAGGCCTGAAAGTGGTGTACGAATGCCAGCGCCACAAAAATGTTGATGAAGATGATGGCTGCGGCCCAGCGCGTGGCCAGCCCCAGCAGCAGCAACAGTGTGCAGATGCCGTCAGAAAGCGTGGCGAAAAGCAGGCTGGGCAGCACGCCGATGTGCAGCGGATCGGGGAAATGTTGGGCCATGTGCGAAAAGCGGAAGAGCTTCTCCGTTCCGTGCTTGAGGAAGAGCGGCAGCGCCGTGAACAGACGCAGAGCCAGCAGCCCGCAGCTGGGACGCGGCGCGAACGCTCTCAGTAACAGAAATCTCCGGAACACGATGGCCTCCTGGACTGAACTCGTGGAGTATGCGCAGCATCGCGCCTGATGGCGGAGATGTCAAGCACGTGATGCACGGCTGTTAATGCGCTCCAGCAGCTCGATCTGCACAATATCGCCGGCCTCCTTGCCGATTTGCCGGCGGAGGTCGTCTTTGATGGGGAGCTTGTGTCGGCCGTCGCCCAGCGCCATAAACGAGCTTTGGAAAGGAACGCCGTCGACGGTGGCGCGCACCTTGACCAGCCCGCGGGTTTTGAAGAAGGAGGCAGAATCGGGCCACACCACGTAAGTCCAGCCGGCCTTATTGGGGCTTTTTTCGAGTTTTGCCGTGAAGCTCGCCAGGTGTGTGCTGTCTTTGCTCATCGCAACTTCCACTTTACTCCGAGGCGCTCGTGGGCAGCGCCATAGCGTAGGCGGCGTAAACGCCTTCGAAAACGGCGTCCCAGCTTGCTGTCTCGGCGTGGGCGCGCGCGGCGCGGCGCATTTGAGCGTGTCGCGCGGGGTCGGCCAGGAGCCCGGCGATAGCGCGGGCAAAGCCTTCATCGGGAACGATGCGCCCGGTTTCGCCGTCGCGCACAATCGTCTTGGGGCCGCCATCGGGAGTGACGACGGCAGGAACGCCGCTGGCCATCGCCTCCAGCACAACGTTGCCAAACGTGTCTGTGTGAGAAGGAAAGACAAACAGGTCCATGTTGGCGTAGGCCGCGCTGAGAGCTTCGCCCTGCAGCACGCCGGGAAGTTCTGCGCGCGGCAAATTGGCGCGCAGCCAATCCTGTTCCGCGCCGTGGCCGACGATAAGGAAATGAAAATCCGCGACTCCCATAGCCTCGAGCTCGCGCTGGATGGTGGCAAGCAGGGCGATGTTCTTCTCGATGGAGAGGCGGCCCACAAAGCCCAGCACGCGTTCGCGATCGTTGTCGGCGCGGTTGCGCTTCCGAGGATGGAAGAGATCGGCATCCACTCCGCGCGGCATAAGAAAGCAGCGGCGGCCTGTGGCTTGCTCAAGCTGCGCGCAGAGGCCGGCGTTGGGCGCAAACAACACCTGGGCAAAGGAATAGAAGCGCGCAGCGATCGCCAGGGAGACTTCTTCGATGGTGTGCGCCGCAGTCTCGGCTGCGGGCGCAGGCAGCAGGCGCAGGAGCCATTCAGAGCGGCGCGCGGCGTATTCGTGCACATTGGTGTGCCAGCTTGCAGCCAGCGGAAGGCCGAACGCGCCGGCCAGTCCGGCGCCTAGAATACCCACCTCGCTGGGTCCGGTGATGTGGATCAGGTCGGGCCGGAAACGCGCCAGCGCTTCCTCAATCGGTGGCACATGGCGCGGAAATACTGGATCGAAGCGCAGGTCCTTTTCCAGCGAGAAAGAAAGCGCGCCTCGCGGCAGCTCCAGCGTCCACACATTGCCATCCTGCGTGAAAGACGGTTCGCGTTCGCCGGCGCGCACGCAAAGAAACGGCAGGTTGCGGCGGCGCGCAAAGGCCTCAAAATGACGGCTGGTGTGGGCCACGCCGTTAATCTCATGGAACGAGTCGGGAAAGTACGCGACCCGGGGAAAGACATCGGAGCTACAAATAGATACTTGGCTTGAGCTTTTGGTCACATCGTGAGCGATCTGGGTCGCTGTGATCAGAGCGTTCGACTCCTGCATGTGAGTTCGCGCCTGGCCGGCCTCCTGGATCCTATAACTCCGCAGCGCTTCAGGTCTCCTATTCGCCCAGCGCCAGGCGAAGCTGATGCGACTCGTTCCACGCCATGCGCAGGCCGCCGGACACCGGCGCGCTGCCCAGCAGCAGAACGGCGCTGATGACCCAGCGAATCGACGGCGGGGGCGTGCTCCTTGGCCAGATCTCACTCAGCGGCCGCATGACGCCGTTCGCATCGGGGTGGAAGGCGCGCTCATCCCAGGTGCGCGAGCCGATTGGAAAATCCGGGTAAGTGCGCACCGCGTCAATGGTCGATTGAAGGAGGCGGTGTTTCCACGGCTCGGCATACTGCGGCATGAACAGCATATTGCTGCGCTTCTCGCGGCGAATCTCGTGCACGAATTCAGTGAAGCTGGCGGCGTGGGTCAGGTTTATATTGGCGTTGGGCTCCACGCCGTGCCGGTCGCCTCCGGAGACGAGCAGCATGTTCCACTTCTCCGCCAGGCGGCGCACGGCGCGATTCTCATCCCAGTTGCGCAGTCCGTTCAGTTCCAGCGCGTGAAGAAAATTCCCATTCTTCAACAAAAACTCGTTCACCAGAAATTCGTGCCGTTCCTTACCGACGAGGAACAGATCCCAGAGCGGATGATTGAATACGATCAGGACGTCAGGCTCGGCATGCAGCGCAGCCAGGATCTCGGTGACACGCCCGTCGCTGGGGTGCGCGGTGTAATCGGCCAGGGTCTGCATCCAATGTTTGGCTCGAGCGCTGGGCAGGTTGTGGATGCCAAGATGAAAATCCTGCACGCCGCCGTAGGGCGCGCTCCACTCTACCGATACCGGGATTCGCCGTGCGCTGGGCACGGTGCGCAACAGCATCGGCGCGCGGATATTGTCATGGTCGGTGATGGAAACCATTGAGGCCAAATCGAGCGCTTCAATTTGCTTGCTTTCCAGGTCGAACGCGAGTCGCGGGGTCATCGGCGGAGTCCAATAGGCGGCGGCGTAATTCACGGTGATGCCGTGAAATGACTGCGCGCGGCTCTCCAGCCGGTTCATCAGCGGGCGAACGATGGGGAACTGGTTGCCGAAATTCGCCAAAAAATCCAGCGTTTCATGGGATTGATTGGTGTGACTGTGCAGCGAGACGCCCGCGTGAAAGCATTCCGGTGCTCTGCGGTCGCGCCATAGGTACGAGACGGTCAAGTTGGGCATATCCGCTCCTCCTACACGTGCTTCTCCGGGGTCCTGCTTCCCCTCCAGTATTCCGGGAGCGCATCAACAGGGCGTTAAGGAACGGCGAAAGCCAATTCAATCTGCGGGATGGAACCAATTTTGTTAATGGAGGCCCGGGCTTCGCCTCGCGGCTGACGACGCTCGCAAACGACAGGATCGGCACCGTAATGTGCGATGTCGAGTCGTTGGTGCGCGGAACCTTGGCGATCACCCGCCCGCATTGAGGGATACAAAGAACGCCGGCGGCAATCGGAATACCCCGACCGCAGCCCGCCGGCAGCGCCGCTGCGGGACTCGCCCGCCCTACAAGCGTGTCTTGGTGATGTCCGGCGGCAGGAACTCTTCCAGGCTGCTGCCGGCCAGTAACTCCGGCCCCTGGATGTTCTCGGGCTGACGCGTCTGAGATTCGGGGATCAGGTAATTTTCCGTCAGCCCCTGCTTCAGCACTTCAAAGGCCTGCTCGGGAGTATCCGCATATTGGAGCAGCTCGATGTCCTTGGGCGAGATGGCGCCCGAATCCACCAGCGCCTCAGGGTTAAAGACTTTCTTCCAATACTCCGACCCGTAAATGAGGATCGTAATTTTCTTGGCCAGCTTGTGCGTCTGTGACAGGGTCAGGATCTCGAACATCTCGTCCAGCGTGCCGAACCCGCCCGGAAACACGATCAGCGCTTTCGACAGGTACGCAAACCAGAGCTTGCGCATGAAAAAGTAGTGAAACTCGAAGTTGAGCGAGGGCGTGATGTAGGGGTTGGGCATCTGTTCGAAGGGCAGGGCGATGTTCAGGCCGATAGTCTTGCCGCCGGCTTCGTACGCGCCGCGGTTGGCCGCTTCCATAATGCCGGGACCTCCGCCGGACATTACCACGAACCGGTGCCGTTTTGAGGGGATCGTCTTGCTCCATTGCGTCAGCATGAATGCCACGCGGCGCGCGTCCTCGTAGTAGCGGGCCATCTCCACCGCGGCCACCGCGCGTTTGCGCTGCAGGTCGGTCGCCTTGCCTTCGCGAATGTCGGGGATACTGGCCGGCTGCTCTTCGCTCGGAGCAGCGCGGGTAGCGCCGGTGTTATCCAGCAGTTCCAGCGCGTGGTCGGCTTCCTCCCGGCCGCGGAAGCGCGCCGACCCAAAGAAAACGACGGTGTCCTGAATCTGCTCGCGCCTGAAACGTGCCAGCGGCTCGGCATACTCGGCCATGATCCGCATCAGGCGTCCGTCGGCGCTGTTCAGGAACACCTGGTTTTCGTAGGCAAGTGGGGCGCGTTGCAGCGGGGGCGGCGGGGCGCCGTTGGCTGGCAGCTTTGCCGCTGTTGCGGGAAGCTCCGGTTGCCTGTTGCCTATTGCCTGCTTCCTTTTTTCTTCCATGATCACCCGTTCCGATGGCGGATCGCGTCGCGGAACGCGAACCAGAGATTCAGCACTCCTAAACCCGATATGATGCCGCGAACAGCCCCGTGGACCGCGATCGCACCCAGCGTGGGAAGGCGCAGAAACAGGGGATTCTCGTCCCAGAACACGCGCGACCATGGAGCGTAGCAGACGGCCAGGCCAATGTAGAGACGGAGAAGAACACGGAGGAAAAGCTCGGCGCGTTCCAGCCAGCGCGGAATGCGCTGCGGAACCTGCGGGACCTGTTGAGCCCCGTCGGGCGTGTCGGGCCGCGTAGCCGGGCTGGCTGGGATGGACGACAATTCCGGCTGTTGTGACATGCGGTCGCTTTGCCCGGTGCGCCGCTCGCCAGTATCCAGCGTGGCGGCAGCGTACTGCCTTTGACGCGTCCAGCCGCCGTTCCGTCGGGCGCGGGTGCGGCTTTTAACCGGCCCTGAGACAGCAGGAGCGGGGACGGGCTATAAGCAACGGTAACACAGCGCAGTGTGCCGCCATCCCGGCTGGTCAAGCCCAGCTTCAGCCCCCATTGAATCCCGCATCTTCCGGGCGTATCGTGGTTTCAAGTCCGGGTATGTCCGCCGGCAACAAAGGAGCTCGCTATGATCCGCACCGCTGCCGCGCTCTTTTCCGCCGCACTTGTCTTTAGCGGCGCCGCTTCCGCACAAGCGCCGTCACCTCAGCAGGAGACTCCAGTTACCGTCATTACCGTCGGCCCCAACGGCCAGCAAACGACCTCGGTGGTTATGATTCACATCGACGCTTGCCCGGTCGGCATGCGGGCAAAACAGGGCGGCCTCACGCAGATGATCAAAACCGGCCAGATGCCGTCGGAGCCGCAGCAATACGAGCCCGCGCCCAGGCCCAGCCAGCACATCCATCTCATCCTGACCAGGCACGCCAAGGATAAGCAGATAACGTCGGCCGTCGTGACTGCGCGCGGACTCTCGGCGCGGACTCACATGCAAAATGCCAACCTCGCAGGCGAAGGCCCGTCCGACATTCGCCGTACCCTGAACGTGACCTTTACTCCGGATCAGGACGGCACGGTCTCCGCCGATATCGACCTGCCCGCGTTCACCGCGGTCAAATCGCTGCAGTTAGAATCCATCACCTACGCGGACGGCTCCAGCTGGACCCCCGAAAAGTTCAATGCCTGCACTGTCCAGCCCGATTCGTTCATGCTGATTGCCGCACAATAGCTGAGTCAGTCCGCTCTCGCTCCCGCCATCTGCTTCGCCTGCATGAACAGCGGCGGTTCGTCCCCGCTCGGACCCCAGCTTGCCGGCACCGGCACGTTCAGCAGCCGCAGATACACGCTGAATTGTCCGCGGTGCTGGTACCAGTGGCTCAGCATCACGTCGCGCAGAAACTCCTTCCGGGGCTGCGCCAGCAGTTCCCGGTCGCCGGCCGCCAGCCGCCATGTCTCTTCCATCGCCGCATCGTCAAAACCGGCCAGCACCGCGCGCACCGTGGCCACGCTTTCATCCAGCGCCGCCAGGACTTCTTTCACGCTGGCAGGCTGCGGAAATTCGCCCCTCTCCGGCGGTGGCGCAGGGTTCTTTTGCGCCAGGCGAGCCACACCTCCCGGCACCGTCGCCAGATGAAACGCCAGCTGCCCTGCCGTCATGGACCTCTCGTGCGGCTTCCACGTCAGCTTGTCTTCAGGCAGCCTCTCCAGGAACCGGCGCGTGACAGGTGCCTGCTTCTCAAATTCGCTCAACATTGATTTCGCAATCGACACGATGGACCTCGGCGGGGAATTGAATTGCATCGGATCTTGGTCGTAAGTTATTGAAAAAGAAACGCTCCGGCACAGCGGGGTCCGCTCGTGGATAAGCTCCAGCCGACCACTATGCCTTTGCGGGCGGGAACCGGCGATCAGGCCGAAGCCGAAATAAGGGGGATGGAATGAGAGTGGCTCCGGCCTCTTCGTTAGACGAAGATGTTCGTCATCAGGTGAGCGCTGAACAAAAGCCACCGATAGCTACGAACTCGAGCAGTTGTAGGTATCGCAAGCTGTACCCAGGCCTCATTAAAGCCGGAAGTAAACCCCGATCATCGGCTCTGCTGTCTGCGTGAATTTGTCGATCGACGTATACAGCGTAGTCACCTGCGGCGTGCTGTAGAGATTCCCGCGATATTGCAGCCTCAGCCCGATGTGCGGCAACATGCCCCAGTCCAGCCCCGCCCCGTAAATGTAAACCGGCTTGGTGGCCGTTTGCGCGTCGCTCTGTCCGCTGGAGGGGACATTGAACAAGACACCCACACCCAGCACACCGAACGGCCGCACATTGGCCAGGTGTATCGATGGAACCCAATCGAACGAGACCTCGTGCGCGTTTGCTTTAACGACAGTCGTTACCGGAGTGCAGGCTCCGGCCGGGCACACGACGACTTCGTTATAAGTCTGGTCCGCATGGTTAAACGAGTACGTTCCCTCAAACCCCATGATCGGACCGGCTAAATGCCGCAGCTCGATCATCCCGCCTGCCGAATTCGACGGGACCTGCGTATCCCCTATGCTGTCCGTTGCCTTGGGCGTGAACGCCCCGTAGAGGCTCAGACCCACATCGGTCTTTCCCAGGCCGCCCACCTCAGGCGCCGACTGCGCGCCCGCCGCCGCCGCGCTCACCGCCAAACCAATCGCAAGGAAGATTCCCACATGGTCACGTATCCTTCGCATACCATTCTCCTGCCGGAAATTGAACAGAATTCGAGTATCAAAAGCGTGGCAACGCTTTCCCTATAGAACGCCGGCGGAGCGATAAAGTTGTGGCGATCTTGTAGCCGCCGGCGGCCCATGCGCTTTTCCTCGACGCCAGGCGCCGTCTCTTCTTAAGATGCCTTAGCGAGGTCCCGGCGAAGCAGCCCCTGGCGCCCCCGCGCCAATCTCGGCATTCGCTATTCTCATGAAAGTCACACACGTACCGCCCGCAATCTTTTCCGTCCGGATCACGCGCCAGCTCGCCGTGTGCTCAAGCAGATAACTCAGCGGCATCGTATCCAGAATCAGAACATGGTCGATGCGGTACTGGTCGAGGATTTCCAGCGAATCCTGCAGGCCCATCGCTCTCAAGTAGTTCAGCATGACGCCGTTGTGCTCAAAAATGTCAAAGCGGGAGTCGATGAAGCTATGCCGGGATTGAAACGCCATCCTCCCACCCGCTTCGGCATAGTTCAGAGTCCGCCACGACGGTTCGACCGCAACAATAGACTGAACCGGGAAGCATTGCGCCACTCGCCTCTCCAGTGCGCTCTCGCCGGGGAATATGAGGGCAACGATGCACGCCCCAACGACCACCGTAATTCCGCTTTTGACGTTGGAGGATTGGGTGACCGGCTCAAGGTCAAATGCGCGGAGAATCTCCTCGGCGAAAATGGGAATGCTGAGGACGGCGGCCATAAACACGAACCGCATGTGGTCGAACGCCGCAAACCAGCCAAAAAACAGGATCGCCAGCTCGTAGACGCGCCATTTACGGCTCTTCAGCCCATTCGCCACAATCAGGAAACAGATCGTCGCGAAAGCCGTTGCACCAGCGGCGCTACTCAGGCTCAATGGCTTCCACTCCGTAACATTGGCAATATTCAGCCCCTGGTTCAGCATCATGTCAATGGGATTCCAAACCAGCCTCCATCCGTACGGATTGGCAAATACCGCAATCAAGCTGGTGCCGAGAACGGCTAGCAGACGCTGGCGATCGCGCGGCGCGAAGGACTGTTGCTCGAAAACACCCTTCTGGACGCCGAACCATCCGCAGAGAATATAGAGAACCAGCAGCCCGACGCCGATCAGCCAGCTTCCATGCAGGTTGACCCACACGCAGAACAGGAGCGGCAGAAGCCACAGCAGCCTCTTTTGCCCTGCCTCGGCTCTTTCCAGGATCATCAACTCCAAAGCCATGGCCAGGTATGCGATGGCGATGGTACGCGGGCCCGAGTTGACCGTGAGCAGAACCAATCCAAGGGACGAGGCCAGCAAAGCCGCGCCGGCATGCCCCGTCCGCCACACGCCCCGCCAGTAAAAGAGAAGAAGATTCGCTGAAAGGACAAGCCAGGTGGTCAGGTACACGCCGCGCAATCCAAGGGCGCGGTACCCGGCCCAGTACGGGATCTCAGAGAGCCATTCGGGATCCACCCACGGCTTTCCTGCAACCGTAAACGACGTCGTCTCGGTCCGGATAAAGTGATGTGTCGTGAAAAGCTGGCGCGCGTCCGCCAGGTGCCACCAGATATCCGGATCGGCGACAAGTCCCCGATTCCAATTGAGAGAGTTGGTAAAGATCACGGGAAACATCAACAGGATCGCAATGGGCAGGAGGTGACGAAGCAACGGGTCCAATCGGCCCCCGACGTTGCGCGCCGAACTTGGCGTGGTTGGGGAAGCGTTTCCCTCCAAAGCGCTGGTTTGCATGCCTCTACTGTATCCGCGTCAGCGGCGCAGATGAAGCCAGGGAATATGCAGGTGAACCCTGCCATGCACCGGCATCCCGCCCACGCGACACCCGTCCGACCTCGAGTGCGCAAGCAAGTCACCTGGGCTCACAGCACCCGAAATCAGGTTCTCTGTGCTCGCATCAACGCATAATCTGCCACATCGTAGGCATTTGCCTAAGCTAGAAACGCGGCGACGCTGGCGGCAAAATCCTTCGGCCGGAAAAACAGAAACGTGTGACCGCCGCTCTCGGCCACCATCCTTGAGTTCGGAATCCTTCGCTTCATCTCCTCGGCGATTGCGTACGGAGCGACCCCATCTCTCCTGCCGTGCATTACCAGCGTCGGCGCCCTGATCTCATTAAGCCGCTCCGAGCAATCGTAGTTCGATGAAGCCTCCACCTGGTTTCTGAAAGCGTAGTACGGCTGCGGATACTTGCCTCTGAAGAACGGCATGCTGGCAAGGAGAAACAGAATTCGCCTGCGCCCCGAGCGGACCGCTCTTGGTCCGGTCGAAACCAGAACCAGTTTGTTCGCCCTCTCCGGATGGCGCAGCACCAGCTCCAGCGCAATCCGTCCGCCCATGGAAACCCCGACCACGTGGGCGCGCGTAATGCCCAGCCCATCCAGCAGTCCCGCCGCGTCTTCCGCCATCATGGCCATGGAATAGGGTTCTCGCGGCTTGTCGCTGCGCCCCGCCCCGCGATTGTCGAATGCGATGAGCTGGAAGTGCTGCGCGAGCAGCGTCAGAATTCCACTTCGTTCGAAATCGGTAAGGTCGTTTGCCAGCCCGCCGATCAGCAGAACCGGTTCGCCCGCGCCATGGATCTCGTAGTAAATGGAAATCCCGTTCGACTGAATCGACGGCATATTCCGTCATTATTCCATTCTTTCGAGGAACGGTCCGCGTTGCAGGGATCGCCCAGGTGGGCCGGGGAAACTCGACTATTGCGGTGCAGGCGCCGTCTGGAGGTTGGTCTCGCTATCCTTTTTCCCCTGGGAAGCGAGTTCGGAGAGCACCGATGTGGGCAAAGTCGCCATTACCACCACACGATCCCGCTTCCGCGTCACTTCGGCGGTCTTGAGCAGGTCCTTCAGGCCGCGGTTGGCCGGCAGGCTGTTGTTGAGCGGCTCGGTTACGCTGCGGGCCAGGTCCATCAGCGCGGCCAGCGATGCTGCCTCCTGCTCCGCCGCGCTCTCCGAGGGCGCAATGTCTACCAGCCGCAGCCGCAGCATTCCGGCCAGCGAAATCTCCGGGGCAAGACTGGCGATGTAGGTCGAGTCTGATTGCAAGGGAAGCTGCCAGCCAAGGATCGAGATGGCGCCGCTCTGGTTGAACGGCGCCGCAATTTTGCCCACGCCCCAGGCCAAAGCCAGGAGCGGCACATCGCGGTAGTACTGTTCCAGCAGCGACGAGCCAGAAAAGGGCAGGGCCGCCGCCCGATGACGGTCAATCATGGAGTGGATCATCTCGGGTGTCGGGTAATTGGAGGTGGCCACCATGTCGTAGCCGATCTGGCAGACGCGAACCGTGCGTCCCTCCGTGAAGATCTCGAAAATGGTCTTGCCACCGTAAAACTCGCGCCCGGCGGCATGGCCTTCCAGCCACTGGCTCAGCTTCGGTCCGGTGATCTTGCCTTCCAGGACCATCGAGTACGCCACCGGCCCATTGGGTCCGGTGGGGTCCTTCATGCGGTGCAGGGCGATGGCGGCCTCGTCCAGATCGCGCTCCCAGTCGATTCCCGTCGCGTCCACAAATGCCTGGTAATCGGGGTCGCGCGTGGGCGCTTTCAACTCCTTTTTGAAAAAGGCGCGGATCGGCCGCAGGTTCACATAAAGTACGCCGTCGGCTTCCGGCAGCAACCGCGCCGCCTCCGGCGGGGCCTTGGAGCGGAGAAAGACGGCCAGCGCCAAAGTAGCAAGAATCGCGGCGACTACCAGGAGTGTTCTGCGCGTGCGCTTGGTCATAGGGCGGCCCGAGGGCCGTCAAGGGATACGGTATCACCTGCGGCACTGATCAGTTGCGCCAATGCATGGGCTCCCGGCAGGAGCTACTCGATGATGCTGACCGAGTAAATCTTTCCCCCGCTGGCCATGTTGGAACTGGAGTAAGATCCGGGCGGGAGAAGGCCGTACTCGCCCTTGCCAATCGCGGAGTCGAGTGTGACCTGGTAGAGGCGCGGAGCGATCTTAACGTACTTCAACTCGATACGGTCGCGCTGGGCGCCGCCGGAGGCGTGGAAGACTCCCCCGGTTGTAGAGCGAAACTCGCGGTTGTCGCTGTGCTCGCGCAGGCGCAGGAGCTGGTACTCGTCGATGTCGACGCCATCGGCAACGTGGATCGCAAGGACGACCGGAAAGGTGACCTGCAGCTGTGCGTGCGCGCCAGGAACATGGCCGTTGACGTCTCCTTTGACCAGCCCGTCAGTGGCCAGGCTTTTGAGCACTCCGCCGGTTTTAAAGTTGACGATTTCGGAATGCAATTCCGCCCATGTGCCGGTCTTGTCCTTGTAGTAGACGCCGATGTCGTCGATGCCCGGCGGCAGCGCCGATGCCACTGATGCCGCTGGCGCCGCCGGTGCAGCCCCGGAGGCCTTCATCAAAATCGCTGAGATGACTTTGTCGCTGGCGCCGCCCTGCTTCAGCGCGATCAGGCCGTTCGTGGAGGTGTCATAGGCTCCGGGAGACGAGTTGACTGTGGTGACGATCAGGTCATCGGACAGACCGGCCTTGACCAGCTTGAGCACGGAGTCGTTGTTCATGGCCTGCTGCGCCGCCAAGAGGGGGCAGAGAGCAAGAAGAGCAAGCTGAAGCAGGTGTTTGCGCATGGTTCTCCTTGGATTTGGGTGAGTGGTAGGGCCCATTGGGGCAGACACCGAATCATCGCCCCAATGGAGCGGTAAACGCAAGAGTGAAATCTGCCGCGCGGATTGTGCGCGCCTGGGGCGCCGCGCAGCGGCAGCAGCAGGAGTTAAAGCGGGCATGGGCAGTTGATCAATATGCCGGGCGAGGAACCAGGTCCCCCTCACCCTCTGTGGGCACGCCTCGAAGTCTCAACCGTTATCGGTGCCGGGTAAGATTTTCGCGGTCGTGGAGGTTCTTACCGTGTTACTTTAGTGTTAGTTAATAGGTAACTAATGCCAATTCAGTTGATTACCTCACTGCCGAGTTGGACTCCGACGTGCTTTTACTTGGGCAGGTTGCGGGATGACCCTGTCTTCTCGGAGGATCTTTATGCTCGAATCTGCCTCTCTGCCTCAGAGCTCAACTTATAAAGGGATTGCCGCGGCCATCGCCGCTGTAGCGCTGGCTGGAACGCTGGGAGGCTATGCCATCCACGAACACCACATCGCCCAGGCTCTGGCCGAGAAGAATCAGCAGGCCACGGCCTCGCTCAAGCAGACCCAACAGGAGCTGACGGACCTTACCACCAAGGTGAGTATTCTGGTGGCCAGGGAACAGACGACGGAACCCGCACCCGCGCCCCAGGCCGCGATGAAAAGAAAGCCACTTGCGAGCCAGGCTCACGGTCGTCCCGCGGAATCGCGCTGGCAGAAGATGCAATCGCAGCTGGATGCGCAGAATAGGGCGATTGC
Source organism: uncultured Acidobacteriota bacterium (assembly GCA_963788435.1). Taxonomy (GTDB): domain Bacteria; phylum Acidobacteriota; class Terriglobia; order Terriglobales; family Acidobacteriaceae; genus Telmatobacter. Next base: position 32,622 of record CAWBIG010000113.1, read on the forward strand.
AGCGACGCAGAGCCAGTTGGCTTCGACCGAAGGCGACTTGGCCAGCACCCGCACAGAACTAACCGGTTCCATTGCGCATACCCACGATGAGCTGGTGCTCCTGGAAAAGCGTGGCCAGAAAAACTACACCGAGTTCGATATTGTCAGGACGAAGCAGTTCGCACACGAAGGTCCCTTCAGCGTGAAGCTGCGCAAGACCAACGAGAAGCACCAGTATGCTGACCTGGACCTGATCGTGGACGACCGCACGCTGACCCAGAAGCACGTGAACCTTTTTCAGCCCGTGATGTTCTCCACGCCGGATAGCCCGCAGCCGGTCGAGATGGTGATCAACCAGATCGGAAAGGACCACATTCACGGGTACATTGCAGCGCCCCGGTTCCGGCAGTCGGAGCTGGCGTCGATGGGGAATTCCGCGTCGGGCGCTGCGCAGGATCCGGATGGCGGCACAGTCCAGGTGACGGAACCGACGTTGCAAACAAGGCCGCGGCAGAGCGTGCCGCAGTAGAGCAAGGAACAGAGATGAGTTGGAATGCGCCACTGAAAATCGCTGCTTTAGTAATGGTTCCCGGTGGCGCCATGAAGGAGGTTAACAATCATGCGTGACGCAATTATCGCCCTTGGTTACTGCGCCGCCGTCTGCGAACTCGAAGCACACCTGTGCCCCTGGGATTTTGCCGAATTGAAGCGCCGGGCAAAAGCGTATCGAGTCGAGCAACTGAGGCTGCTGGCCAAGCCGCCCAAGTCAAAGAGCAGGAAGGCGAAGGCTCAATTCAGGCGACCGGTGCCGCAACCAGCGGCTATCTGAGTGCTGGCAATCAAATTGGCGAATACGGATTCCCCATCCGCAAGCTTTGGGGCAGCAGCGAGGTATTCGCGTAGAATATGAAGTCATCCGGGGCCAGCTGCGCGTGCGGCCGGCCCGGGCACGATGATCCTTCTGGACTCAGAACTGGAGCCTGAGCGGCGCCCCCAAATCCCGCCGGGCGCAACCCAGGCCAAATCCCGAAAAACCGCCATGGACGAGCGCCTGCCCGGCATGCGCGCGCTCAATTCATTTTTGCGTGTGGCGCAGGATGCCGTGCGGCTGCGAGGCATGGTCACCGTGCTGCTCACCTCCGATGCGGCCGTGCGGGGGCTCAACCGGCGCTTTCGCGGCAAGAATGCGGCCACCGACGTGCTGAGTTTTCCCGCAGCCAAAATCTTGCGTGGAGAAGTGGCCGGCGACCTGGCCATCAGTGTGGATACGGCGCGAAAACAGGCCACTGCTTGCGGCCACTCTTTGAGTGCCGAGATCAAAGTGCTGATTTTACACGGATTACTTCACTTGGCCGGACTTGACCATGAAAACGATACCGGCGAAATGGCCCGCAAAGAGCGAGCGTTGCGCGCGAGGTTGGCGCTGCCTCTGGGCCTGATTGAGCGCACGAAGCATAGTGGAGCCAGCCGTCCGGGCGGACATGGCAGAACCGGGAAGCTTTCGCGGAGCAGGATGCCATGAGCACCGCCGCGGTGGTCGTCATCCTAATCCTGGCCGCGATTGAGACGCTCGCCGCCTACATCAGCCGTGTGTATTCCGAGTTCGGCAAAATCCTCTCCCGCGAGGTGCAGGAGAACCTGGATATTTGGGAGGAAAGCATCGAGCCGCACCTGGCGTTGACGCGCGAGCATGCGGCCATCTCCGCCCAGGTGGCGCAGCAATTGGCTCTGGGCCTGATCGCGCTGGTGTTCGGCGCGCTGCTCTTCGACCACGGCGGGAGGGTCCAGCCCAGCGCGGGCGAGATTGTGCAGGCGCTGCTGGGCGTGGTGCTGGTGATTGTCTTCTGCGGCCAGGTGCTGCCCTGGCTGCTGTTTGAGCGCACCCAGGGCCGCTGGGCGGCGCGAATTCTCTGGCTCATCCGCCTGCTGCTGTGGAGCATGACGCTCATCACGGTGCTGATCCGGTTCTTTTTCTCTCTGGTGTCGCTGGCCGAGGAGCCCGCAACGCGCGAGGAAGAAGCCGCGGTGGACGTGGAGGCTCTGCTCGAAGCCGGCGAGGAAGAGGGAATCCTTGAAGAGACGGACCGCGACCTGGTGCGCTCGGCGGTCGAGTTCGGCGACAAGCTGGTAAAGGAAGTCATGACCCCGCGGCCGCGGGTATTTGCGGTGCGGGACAGCATGACCCTGGAGCAGTTCCTGGCCGAATTGAAAGTGCACAACTATTCCCGGGTCCCGGTGTATTCGGGCTCGCTCGACAACATCACGGGAATCGCGTTTGCCCACGACCTGCTGCAGATTTCCGACGAGGAGGCGCGCACGCGCACGGTGGCCAGCATCCAGCGGCCGGCGGCATTTGTGCCGGAGACCAAGAAGGGCTACGAGCTGCTGCGCGAGATGCAGCGCGAGAAGCAACACATGCGCATTGTCATCGACGAGTATGGCGGCGTCGCGGGTCTGGTGACCATTGAGGACCTGCTGGAACAGATCGTAGGCGAGATTCGCGACGAGCACGAAACCGATGCGCCGGTGGAACAGCCGCAGCACGAGGAAAGCGGCGCCTGGGTGGTGCCGGGTGATTTTCCCGTGGATCAGTTGGGGGACCTGTTCGCCGAACCGTTGGACTTGGGCGAAGAATGGGAGGCGGCTTCCGTTGGCGGCCTGGTGAGCGAGATCGACGGGCGCATTCCGCTGGTGGGCGAGATTGTTGAACTAAGAGATGCGGGATTGCGCATGGAAGTGGTGGCGTCCACAGACCGGCGCGTGGAGCGGGTGCGGGTGTTTCCGCCGTTGACGCGCGAGGAGGAAACGAAGTCGCGCATCCAGACCGAAGCGGGGGAGGATTAAGACCTCCGTTTGGCCTGCGCGGCCTTCCACGCCCGCCACTCTTCCGCCGTGATTTCCCAAACTTCGCTGGCTAGGCGGCCGGAGACGAAGTCGCGCTCTTCCACGCGAACCACGTGCATGCCCATCCGCTCGGAGATGCGGCGCGAGGCGCGGTTCGCTACTGCTTTCGGCACGCGCATGCGCTCAAAGCCCAGCACGTCAAAGTAGAAATCGGCGGTCCAGGCGCAGGCCTCGGTCATCAGGCCGCGGCCACGTTGCTCGGGTGCGAGCCAGAAGCCGCGATTCTCCTCGTCGCTTTTCATCAGACCGATGGCGCCGATGATTGTTTCCGGCGCGGTGAGAAGCCGGAGGGTCCAATGCCACTCGTCGCCGCGTCCCATCGCCGGCAGCGCGGCATTGCGGATGTACTGGAAGGCGCCGTCGGGGGGGTATGGCCAGGGCACCTTGGCGTTGAGGTACTTCACGATTTCCCAGCGCGGAAACAGGGCCTGGATCTGCTCTGCGTCGGCCAGCGCAATTGGCTTCAGCAGCAAGCGCGCGGTACGGCCCTCGGGGGTGGTAGGCGGCGGGATCACGGAACAGCATAACAGCAGCAACAACGGAATTAGGGACTGAGGAGACTGGTTCGTGGGACGGTCCGCGATAATGGTGCGAGGAGAGTGGACACTTGAAGAGCGGATTTGTAGCCATCCTGGGCCGCCCCAATGTGGGCAAAAGCACGCTGCTCAACGCGCTGACGGGCGAGAAGGTGGCCATCGTCACGCCCAAGCCGCAAACCACGCGCAACCGCATCATCGGCGTGGTGGAAGTGCCGGCGCGCAAAAAGCAACACCCAGCCGCGCAAATCGTCTTTGTGGACACGCCCGGCGTGCACAAGCCCGGCTCGCAACTCGACCGCCGCATGTTGCAGGAGGTGTACAGCGCGCTGGAGACGCGGGACCTGGTGCTGGTGCTGGTGGATGCGTCGCGCAGGGTGGGGCTGAAATCCGATTTCGGGCATCCCTCCCTGGTCCCCAAAAGCGAGGGACCTGGGGCACCCGAAGAGCAGGGAACAAGGGTCCCAGAGACCGAGGGAACGGAAGAGCAGGGAACAAGGGAATCCGCCGCGGCGGAGAACGAAGGGACGAGAAAGCAGGGAATCAGAGATAAGGGCTGGGCCAGCGAGGATGAGTTCCTGTTCAGCATGGTGCAGAATCTGGACTGCCCGGTGTTCCTGGTGCTGACCAAGATCGACCTGGTACCAAAGGCGCAGTTGCTGCCGATCATCGAGGCGCTGCGCGGCCGGCACGAGTTCGCCGAAGTGATTCCGGTGAGCGCGCGCAAGCGGGACGGCCTGGACGTGCTGCTGCGGCGAATCCTCGACGTGCTACCCGCGGGCGAACGGTACTTCCCCGTAGACCAGTACACCGACCAGCCGATGCGCTTCATGGTGGCGGAGTTGATTCGCGAGCGGATCCTGGTGGAGACGGGCGAGGAGGTTCCGTATTCGTCGGCGGTGGTGATTGAGCGCTTCGAGGAACCCGAACCGCAGCCGGTTCAGCCGCGGAAGAAAAGCGCGCCGGCCAAACTGCCGCTGACCCGCATCGCCGCCGCCGTCTACTGCGAGCGCGACGGGCAGAAGGCCATCCTGATCGGTAAAGGCGGCGCCAAACTGAAGGCTATCGGCTCCGGCGCGAGGAAGCAGATCGAGTCGCTGCTGGGAACGCGCGTGTATCTCGAATTGCATGTGATTGTCGAGCCCGGCTGGCGGGATTCGAACAGCTTTGTGGAGTCCCTGGACTGGCGCAATCAACTCCAGAATCTAGCGCAGAATCCAGCAGACAAGAGCGAGGAATAGCTGCAATGGGCGCCCACACTTGCGCAATGAGGTTGCGGAACTGCAGGCGCCCGCGTAACTAGTCCGGACTGCCGGAGACCAGCTCTGTGCTCACTGAGATCTGCTGCTGCCGCGTGCTGTTGGGCACATCGATGGTTCCCAGCACAACCGGCTTCGCATTTCCCAGATGCGATTCACCCTCGAGAACGGTCTGGCTGATGACCGGATCCTGAATGCCGACGTTGGATTTTTCCGCGGACACTCCTGTCTGCTCCAGCTTGGTGTGCAACTGCACCCCGGAAACCGTCGCGTCCAGGTTCAGGCCCACATCCATGTACTCGATCTCCGGGCTGTCGTCAGAGCCTTTCCCGGTTGAGCCCGTCATAATCGGCACCCGCGAGCCAAGTTTCAAAACACCTTTGCGGTTCTCGGGAACCAGCACGCTCACGCTATGTGAGCCGGTGCGCTTGCCGTTATCAAGATCGGTAATGGTGTAAGTGACGCGATAAACCTGCATGGGGCGGTCAAGCTCCGCAATCAGCTTCTGCGCCGCAGCCAGGTCTTCCTCGGTGCCGCGCACAATGATGGCGTTCTCGCTGGCCTCGCCGTAGATTCTTGCCCGGTTCAGCATGTTGCGGAGAGCCGTCTGAATGTCGTTCAACTGGTGATTATCCCTGACGTTCTTCAGGAAGAAGGTTTGCACCTGCCCGGGTACGGGCGGCAGCGGGGGGTGTTCTGGTTCCTGGGCCTGCAGGCTCGCGGCGCCGCCCAGCAGCAGCGCGAGCGCAGTTCCGGCCAGGATGCGTGCAACGCGCAAGCTGCGCCTTGCCTTCTGCACAAACGAAGGTGTCATAGTCTCGCCTCACGGAAAGAAATAACTGGGTTCGAGGGCAGGATCACCGGCCGGTGCATGCGCTCTTCTGATTCGAAAGACGCTGGGCGCGAGATTCCGCTCGGAAAATCCAGGTGGGCCTGAATCAGGCCTCGCGCTTATTGCCGTGACCGCTGGTCTCCGCCGGCATCTCGGTGGATGCGGGGTTTTAATGTGAATGTGGGGATATCGCTGCGGGGACCCGCTGGCTGCGAGAACGCCCGAGCCGTATGGGCTGTTCCGCAGAAAAGAAGGTGGCGGCGCAGGAAGGCGTGTGACCTTCTGGAAAATCCGCCCGAAAAAGATCGGGCACTGCCGCCACCGCGTATGGAGTTGCTGCTTTCACTCATTTTGGAGATACGACGCCGGGAAATCTGTTCAATTCTGCACACTTTCGGAAGGTTTTTGAAGCGATTTACAGTCCGGCTGGACGGAGGAGACCGATTGCAGCAGGCTCGAGCATCTTGCCTGTTTATGTCGTGGACACCGTGCCAGTTTCTTCACTGGGATCACGCCCCGCGCAGGCTGCCCCGGCCGGTGGTTTTCACTGTGTACATGCGGGTGTCGGCAGCGCCGATGATTTCGTGCACGGTGGCGCCGTCGCGGGGTGCGGTGGAGAGGCCCACGCTGGCGCTGACGCGCAGCCTCAGCCCGTTCTTCATGCGGAATTCCGTCGCCATCAGGGCCTGGTGCAGGGCGCGCGCCTGGATCATGGCGGCATCGGCTCCGGTGCCGGGCATGAGGATGACGAACTCGTCGCCGCCATAGCGGAAGCAGAAATCCTGCCCGCGCGCCAGCTCCTGGAGACAAGTGCCGGTGCGGCTTAGCAACTCGCTGCCGATCAGGTGCCCGTGCTCGTCATTCACCAGCTTGAACCGGTCCAGGTCAAGGAACGCCAGGCTGAGAGGGATGCGCTGGCTCTTCGAGCGATCGAGCTCTCGCGCCAGCACGTCGTAGAGGTGGCGGACGTTGTAAAGGCCAGTGGTGTCGTCGGTGATGGTGAGCTGCTGGATGCGGGCAACGTCGTTGGCGTTTTCAATGGCGATGGCGGCGTGGTCGGCCAGGATATGCAGGAAAGCGACGGTGTAATCGTTGAGCTGGCCGGCGTGCGGATTCAGGATCTCAATCACTCCGTGGGTGCCCTTGCGCCCGCGCAGGGGCAGGGCAATGACGGAGCGAACCTTGCCCAGCTTGCTGGTGGTGGGCGAGTGCAGGCGCGGATCGTTCACGGACTCAGGGACGATGAGGGTCTCGCCGTGCTCTGCCACCCAGCCGGCCACGCCCTCACCCACCTTGACGCGCAGATCGCGGAGCGCGGCCTCTTCGCCGCCCGCCGCAATGGCATAGTAGAGCTCCTGCTTCTTCTCATCCAGCATCAGCAGGGTCCAAAGCTCGGCCTCGATAATCCGCTCCATGTACTCGAGGATGGTGCGCAAAATCGCATCCAAATCGAAGCTTGACGTCAGCGAGCGCGTCAGGCGGTGAAACACCAGCAAATCGTCAAGGGGGATTCGGGTTTCCGTTTGCTCTGCCATCACAAACCGCCGGGGAAGAAAGTCGTACAAATCAGCCAGACAAGCGCAATCAAAGGATGCCTTGGAATGAATCGTAGCAGGTTGTCAGGACTGGCCATCGCCTGTGGAAGTTACGAAAGGCGTAGGAGAAAAGTTCGAGCCGAGCTACCCGCCAATGTGGACCATGGAGCGCGATGGTTTGAGGAATTCCGGCTCGCCAATGTGGTGGCGGGCTTCCTTGGCGTAAATGGTTTGCACAATGTAGGCGCGGAGTTCGTCGTCCGTTTCGCCGGCCCTCATGTGGCCGTAGAGATCGTGTTCGATCTGCGAAAACAGGCAGGTGCGGATCTTGCCGTCGGAGGTGAGCCGGACGCGGCTGCACGCGCCGCAGAAGGCCTGCGTCACCGGGGCGATAATGCCGATCTCGCCCTTGCCATCGGCAAAAGTGTAGCGGCGGGCGGTCTCGCTGGCTTCGTTGGACGCAAGTTCTTTGAGCGGCAGAACTCGGCCGATACGCTCGACAATCTCGCGCAGCGACACCACGATCTCCGGCGACCACAGCCGGCCTTCCTCAAGCGGCATGAACTCGATGAAGCGCACAATGACATCTTCGCGGCGGGCGAATTCGGCGAACTTCTCCACCTGGTCGTCATTGAAGCCCCGCAGCAGCACGCAGTTGATTTTCAGCGGCGTGAGGCCCGCGGCTTTGGCCGCGCGCACCCCGCGCAGCACTGTCTTGAAGCTGCCCGGAACCCGGGTGATGCGCTCGAAGGTGCCCTCGTCCACCGCGTCCATGCTTACCGTCACCCGGTCCAGGCCCGCCTCCTTGAGCGGACCGGCAAGCGATTCCAGCAGGTGCCCGTTGGTGGTAAGCGCAATGTCCAGCCGGCCGCCGTCGTGTGTGGGCAGGTGCGCCAGCTCGCGAATTAAATCGAGGAGGCCGCGACGCAGCAACGGCTCGCCGCCGGTCAGCCGTACCTTGGTGATGCCAAGCGAGACAAAGATCTGGATTATCCGGAAGTATTCGTCGATGCCCAGTTCCGGATACTGCGCTCCCAGCTCGCCGGTCCGGCAGTAGACGCACTTGTAGTTGCAGCGGTCGGTGATGGAGACACGCAGATCATGGATTACGCGCCCATGGCTGTCTCTGAGGCGGGAAAGAGTGTCGGCGGGACTGGTGGTCAGGGAAGCCATCTACATTAACAGGCTACACCGCCCGGAATCAGTCAATCCGCGGCGTGCCCCTGCGCAGCGCCAGGCCGGTGAGGCCAAAGCCCACAATCAGCGCGCAGGACACCGCGAAGTAATACGCCATGGGATGCTTCCAGCCGGGTGAGTAGCTCAGGTCCTGGCCGACCCACAGCAGCAGCACGGTAGCGATCACGGCGAACTGGCCCGCGATCACCAGGAAGGTGTGGCCGAGTTCGCGGCGCTTGTCCAGCGCCTCCACCTGATTGGGGGTCAGATTGCGTTCTTCCGGGGGAAGTAGCGGATTTGCCATGCGATCTCCTCTAAGGGCCGGGAAGATTTGCGGCCGGTTTCACTTTTGATTCAAACACATGCGGCGCCTCCCGCGCCAGAGCCGTCAGGCGGCGTTTCAAGCTGCGGGATGAGTTTCGGGGAACCGCGCCGCACCCCAAGACCGAGGCTATTGCGGCGGATAGCCGACCGTCTGGGCGTAAAGCGGCTGCTTATCCGCGGGAAGCTTCAAGGCGGCGGCAACTGAGGTCGCATCCTGCGCGCCATGCAGGGCGTAAAACCATGCATTGAGTCCCTCTGAGGCGGCAAACAAATAGACATTCTGACCGATGAAGCCAACATCGACCTGCGAAAAGGACAGGCTCGTCTTGGCCACGTAGACGATGGTGACGGCGGCATGGACGGCATCGCCCCCGCCGACCCGGCTACGCAAGTCGCCTGCCGCCTCCGGCCGCAGCGTGTTCGATTCGGCATCGTACACAAAGGCTCCGGTAGGCAGGACCACGTGAAGCTCGATCTCCTGGCTGTTCATGGCCGAAGGAGCGGTTCGTCCGGGCCCGGACGTGGCACTGCGCGGTCAATTGACGCCAAAAGCTGCCCAGAGCAGGTTGGAGAGCTGCTGCTGAGTGAGCGGCTGGTCGCGGAAGACGCGCGTGGTGTGGCGCGTGGCGAGTGCCTGCATCAGCGGCTTGCCCCCAGTGATTTCCGGGGCCGGAAGCGAAATCGGCGTGAGCTGTTGGGCCAGCGCGGCCACGCCGCCAAGGAGCAGTCCGAGTAACGCAACCCGCGGGCCGGTAATGAATGCATAACGTCGACGCATAATTTCCCCGAATCGATGTTGGAAGCGCCACAGGCCTCCATGCGGCGCGATGCGGGGAAGATTGCGGAGCTGGCTACGTCTCAGTCCTGTATAAACGCCAGCGATTGCAGCGATGTGATCTCAAACGGCTTGCGGCAGCGGATGTTCTGGCAGCCCAGCTTGTCGTCGCGCCGCACCATGTAGGACTGCGCCTTGGCAAAGCGGGCGCGGTCGCGCTCGTCGGCGTTCCGAGGCAACTGGGCGCGCTTGCGCCGAACCACCCATGTCACCTTGTACTCCGCGCTTTGACCGCACTTGGGGCAGGTAAGAGTGTGCGTTCGCTGTTCCGTGGTCTCGTTGAAGAACTCCCGCTCATCCATGATCGCGTTGCTCCCTGCAAGAATCGGCCGGAACGCTCCTGTCCGCCCGGCCCCTGCTCGTTCTCCATCATAGTCGCCTTCCAACCCAGGGGCCAAGGGATCAGACTGTGCCGCTGCGTTAGCATGGCGGCATGCGATTTCGAGTGCTGCTTACGTGTCTCTGTTTCTCCTGCTTGCTTTGCCCCGTTGCCTTTGCGCCCGCGCAGCAGCCGCAAGCCGGCGCCGCCGTAGCCAAGCCTGCCGCGCCCGCGCCTCGGCACGTGCGCCCCATCGATGCCGCCGCGCCCCTGCCCACGCGCTTCGATTTTCTGCGCGGCGCCTACGGGCCGTTCCGCGCCAATAACGATCTGCTCTATTACCACCTCGACATCCGCGTCGATCCCGACGCCAAAACCATCTCCGGCAAGAACACCATCCGCTTCCGCATGCTCAAAGACGGCACCCGCATCCAGCTCGACCTGACCGGAGAGCTGAACATCGACAAGATCCTCTGGCACGACTCGCCGCTCAAGTATGAGCGCGATACCGGCGCGGTCTTCGTCGATTTCCCGCGCACGCTGAAGACCGGTAAGGTGGTCACCATCGACTTCTATTACTCCGGCCATCCTCCGGAGACCGGCCGTTTCGGCGCGTTCACTTTCAAGAAAGATGCCGCCGGCCACACCTGGATCAACACCGCCTGCGAGGAAAGCGGCGCCAGCATCTGGTGGCCCAACAAGGACCAGTGGCGAGACGAAGTGGAGAGCATGGACATCAGCGTGGCCGTGCCCAACGGCCTTACCGACGTCTCCAACGGCCGCTTCGTCGGCAAGACCGATCTCGGCGACGGCTACACGCGCTGGGACTGGCACGTCAGCTACCCCATCAACAATTACGATGTCTCGCTCAACATCGGCGATTACGTGCACTGGGGCGAGAAGCACAACGGCCTTGCCATGGATTACTACGTCCTTCCCGAGGACCTGGACAAAGCCAAGAAGCAGTTCGCCCAGGCTCCCGGCATGATCGACGCCTACACCCACTACTTCGGGCCGTACCCGTTCTGGCGCGACGGCTACAAGCTCGTTGAAGTGCCTTACTCGGGCATGGAGCATCAGTCAGCGGTGGCCTACGGCAATCTCTTTGAGAACGGCTACCTGGGTCGCGACTGGACCGGCACGGGCATCAGCATGCGTTTCGACTTCATCATCATCCACGAGAGCGGGCATGAGTGGTTCGGCAACAGCATTACCGCCGCCGACATGTCCGACATGTGGATCCACGAGGGCTGGACCACCTATCTCGAAAGCCTCTACGTGGAATACCGCTGGGGCAAATCGGATGCACTCAAATACCTGGGCGGCGTCAAGCCCAAGGTGGTCAACATGCGGCCCATTGTGGCCGAGCGCGGCGTCAACTCCGAGCCCACTGAGGATCAGTACTTCAAGGGCGCGCTCATGCTGAACACCCTGCGCAGCGTGGTGAACGACGATCCCAAATGGTTCGCGCTCATCCACAGCTTCTACCAGCATTTCAAGTATCAGAACATCATGACGGAGGATGTCGTCGCGTGTTTCAACCAGCACACCGGCATGAACTTGACGCCGATCTTCAATCAGTACCTGCGCCACGCGCACATTCCGCGCCTGGAACTGCTCTTCGGCGAGGCGCCGGGGATGGTGATGTACAAGTGGGACGCGGATGTGGACGATTTCGTCATGCCGGTCAAGGTGGGCACGGCGGCTCACTGGCAAATCATCCATCCCACCACGAAGTGGCAGTGGATGCAGTCGCCGCTATCGAAGGACGACTTCCAGGTCGATCTGGACGAGTACTACGTCGACGTGAACAAGCAGTGACGTGGAGAATCAGCGCAGCATCGTGATGCTGGGAGCCGCTCGCCGGAAGAGGCGCTGACGCGGAAAGCTGCCGGCCGCCGCGAGCCGCGCTCAAATGAATAGCCGACCCAGCCACTTCCGCGTGGAAACACACGCCGCACCCGCGGCCATGGTCGCGGCATGCTGCCACGGCAATACGGTGCTCCACCAGCCCGCCCGCAGCCCGTAATATCGGACGGCAAGGAAACCGAGCGCGGCCACCATCGCCACCAGCATCAGCGCTCCGAACCAACGAATGCGAAATTCGCGCGCCTCCCGCTGCTGCATGCGCGCCTTGCCCACGTTGGAGGCGAACGCCATCCAGTTGCGATCATCGTCCAGCACCTGCCCCGAGGCCTGGTAGGCGTTCATGAAGCGGTCGGTCCAGTCCTGCGGCTCCAGCCCCACCACGGCAGCGTAACCGCGCACAATCCCTTTGCTCAGGATGCCGCCCGGAAGCTGACTGAAATGGTCCTGCTCCAGCGCCAGCAGATGCTGTCGACTGATCTTCGTCACTGCCGTGATGTCTTCCAGCGCAATGCCGCGGGACATCCGCTCCATGCGCAAGTCTTCTCCGAAGCTGCTCATCGGGTTCCAGTAGCAGAGATTTTGAGACCCTAGGAGAATTTTCTCTCTAACAATCAGCCGAAGTCCAGCGCCGGTTAACGGACCATACCCCAAAAGTAACCATATCTCAAACATTATTAACTAATTAATGATCTGTTGCCTTGTTTCTATATTCCGGACTTCTCCTCAGGGACGGTAGAAGCGTCCCTGCGTTCCGGCTGCTACCCTTGAATCAGCGCGTCCAATGCGCCTTGTGGAGTCCGCTCCAGGATGAACAAACTGATCTTCGCCAATCTCGTGCACCGCCCCCTCCGCTCCCTCATCAGCGTGGTCGCGGTCGCCATTGAAGTCATCATGATCCTCTCCATCGTCGGCATCTTCATGGGCATCCTCAATGACACCAAGGCACGCAACAACGGCGTCGGGGCCGACCTCATGATGCGCGGCAGTGCCGCCAGCAACATCAATGGCGTCGGCCCCGTATCCATGCCCATCAAGTTCGCCGTCCCGCTGGCTAAGTTGCCCCATGTCAATGTCGTGTCTCCCGCCGCCCTGCAGTTGAGCACCGTTGGCACGCCCGAGATCATCTGGGGCATCGACTATCCCACCTACAACGCGCTCAAGCCGTTCGTCTTCGTCTCCGCTCCGCCCCCTGATGGCGGTTCTCCTTTCAAAAAACCCTACGACGTCATCGTGGACGATGTTTTCGCCGCCCGCAAGAATCCCGCCACCGGCAAGCGCTACACTCTGGGCGACACCGTCAGCATTATGAACACCGATTTTCACATCTGCGCCATCGTCGAGAGCGGCAAGGGCGGGCGCAAGCTGATCTCTCTCGACACCATGGACCAGTTGATCGGCGCGCCGGGCAAAGCGTCCATCTTCTACCTCAAGCTCGACGACCCGGCCAACGATCAAACCGTCATGGACGAAATTCACTCGACCGGGGGGCTGGCGGACTACCCCGTGCAGACCATGGAGGAATGGCTCTCCACCATGACTCCGGAGAAGATGCCGGGATTCAACCTCGCCCTCGACGCGGTCACAAGCATCGCCGTCATCGTCGGCTTCCTGGTCATCTTTCAAACCATGTACACGGCGGTGCTGGAGCGCACCCGCGAGATCGGCATTCTCAAATCGATGGGCGCGTCCAAGTCCACGATCGTCTCCCTGGTCCTGCGCGAAACCGCCGTTCTGGCAATCGCCGGAGTCCTCCTGGGTATCGCCGGCACCTACCTCGTGCGCTTCGTTATCCTGCATTTCACCACACTGCAGTTCCAAATCACCCCTCGCTGGATCGGGCAGGGCGCCGGTATCGCCTTTGGCGGAGCGCTGCTGGGCGCACTCTATCCGGCCTGGATGGCCGCCCGCAAGGACCCCATCGACGCCCTGGCGTACGAATGAAAAAAGCCGCCCCGGAGGGCGGCTTTTTCTTCCCGGAACTGAACCGGGATTGCCTAGTAGAAGATAACGCCGACGGAGATGTTACCGGCCAATCCCCCTGAGCCATCCACTGAGACCGTACAGGTCTTCGATGTAGCCAGTTGTGCGGGAGTCAGTAGATTCCCCGAGCCGTCTACGCAGGCCGATCCTGTTGACCATCCGCCGAAATATGAGCTTCCGGATGCAAGATTTTCGGTGAGTGTGATCTTGGAACCAGCTTCATAAGTTCCCGTGCAAACCTGACCACCGGAAATTGGAGACTCTTTCCCGCAGTGGATCAGGTTGGGCGTGCCGGTGTCCGATGGGGCCGTTACGTACTCTCCGGATGACGCGGTCTGCTCACCCTCGATGAACACAGTGATGGTGGCGAACTGCGGGGTGGGGACGAACTGATCGCAAGTGGCCGGATTGGATCCCGGCACGTCACAGGTGAACGTGATCGGATTGGAGAGGACCACGGTGCCGTCCGGATTGGTGGTGTTGTCAACTGCGTAGATGACGGAATCTCCCTCATACCCCATCGAGGTAGCAAGACCGGCGTATTCCCCGGGCAGTCCCCCTGATGGGCCAGTCGGCCCGCTGCCGCCGCTCGGACACACGCCTATGCCGGGCCCGGAAGATGCGGCGCCGCAGGAATCGACCTCGGCAACCTCAGGCGACGTCGAGATCCAGGTCACGGAGTTGGTGATGTCGCGGACGGTGGGATTGGTGGAGTAGGTGCCGAACGCGAGGAACTGGGTAGTCATGCCCTTGTTCGATACTTGAGAGGCACTGGGCACGACGTTAATGGAGAGCAGCGGCTCCTGGGCCGCACCGATGGTCACGGTGAGAGTTGCCGTATTCACAACCACGCTCTTGTCGGGGTTGGTATAGGTAGCGGTAATGGTAGTTGAGCCCGCGCCCACCGCCGTTGCCAGACCTGGCGTGCCATTGCCCGTGGTGCCGATGGTGGCCACGTTCAGGTCGCTCGACG
>CAWBIG010000114.1:0-39544 GCA_963788435.1 uncultured Acidobacteriota bacterium
ATCTTCTCATGGGCGGCGACCGTGAACTTGTTCTCGGCGCCGCCATGATTTCGGCGTTGTTCATTTTTTCGTTGATGACTTGGTGGAGCATTCTGATCGGCGTTGCGTTCTGGCCTTTGGCCACTTCGATGTTGGCTCGATTGGCGAAGGTCGATCCAATGATGCGCGATGTTGCAACGCGGAGCTTGCAGTACAAGGCATATTACCCGGCTAAATCACGGCTTTCGAGCAGAAGTACCACTCAGCGGCGGAGTTGGAAATAGACGTTGCTGGAAATAAGGAAACGGCAGGCAAAATGATTTCGTTTACGGTGTTTTTACTTCTAGCGTGCGCGGGCGTGTTGGCGTGTGTCGTGATTGCCTGGGCAGCTCGCGGTACGCGGGCCGAGGAGGGCCGGAGGTGGGTTGCCGGACTCCCCGACTTACTGCTCTATGCGTCGATGATCGACGACGGCATCCTGCTACTTCAGGATGGCGCGTTGATGGCGACCTGGCGCTACGCCGGTCCCGATCTCGGTTCCGTCACTCACGAAGAGATGGCGGCTCTTGCGGAACGATTGAATTCCGTCCTAAAGCTCGGCTCGGGCTGGTTGGTGCATTGCGATGCGATTCGCTCGGAAGTGAGCGAATACGCGAGGCAGGGAGCCTTCCAGGACTCGGTAACGAGTTTGATCGACGATGAGCGCAGAGCCCAGTTCAAGGCCGAAGGCCGGCATTTCGAGAGCACCTATTACATATCGCTCACCTATCTTCCTCCGATGCGGAGCGAGGAGAAGGTCAAAGGATACCTCTTCAAAGGCGGCGAAGAGGACAGTAAGACTGCTGGGGAGACAGCTCTCATCTATTTCAAGGATCGTCTCGGCCTCTTTCACGATGTGCTGAGTTCACAGGTACGTGTGGAGCGGCTTTGTGGACACCCTGCCGTAGGAGACGACGGAGCGGAGACCGAGTGGATCAGTTGCGATCTTGCGCGCTACGTGCGGCGTTGCGTGACGGGGGAGGATTATCCGTTCGTACTGCCGGCGATTCCCGTGTTCCTCCATGACCTCATCGGCTGTGTGAGCTTCAAGACCGGCATCGAGCCGATGGTTGGGAACAAGCATATTCAGATCGTCGCGATCGACGGATTCCCGGCGACAAGTTTTCCGGGGATTCTCGCAGCTCTGGATACACTGCCCTTTGAGTACAGATGGAACACGCGAGCTGTGTTGCTTGATCCGGAGGAAGCGAAGAGGATCATCACCGATGCCTTGAAGAAGTGGACGGCGAAGGCTCGTGGATTTGTCGATCAGTTGATGGGCAGGCCACCCAAGCGTATCGATCCCTTCGCGTTGAAGATGATGGAGGATGCGACCGTCGCCATCGGCGAAGCGTCCAGCGGCGATGTGCAATTCGTTCTTTACTCGGGAAACATCATCCTCATGGATGAGGACAGCGAGGGAGTAAAGGATCGCGCCCGGCAGGTTGCGAAGATCATCAAGAATCTCGGTTTCGGGGCGCGGCTAGAATCCTTCAATGCAGTGGAGGCGTGGCGCGGCACGCTGCCTGGAGATGGGTATCGCAACGTCCGCCGCATCATTCTCCACACCTTGAATCTGGCCGACTGTATGCCGATTGCTGCGATCTGGACCGGGGACCGCGTGAACTCTTCAGCATTGATGCCGAAGAACAGCGAGCCCTTGATGTATGCAACGAGCACCGGCTCGACGGTGTTTCGTTTCAACCTCCATGTGGGAGACCTGGCGCACACGCTGGTTGTCGGGCCTCCGGGGGCCGGAAAGAGCACGTTGTTGTGCGGCATTGAGGCGCAGTTCTTCCGTTATCCGGATGCTCAGGTCTTCGTCTTCGACAAAGGGTACTCGGCCTGGGCTTTGAATCAGGCCGCGGGGGGAGAGTTCTACAACCTGGGATCTGAGGACGGTGGAATGAGTTTCGCTCCGTTCGCGGAACTCGATACCAATGGAGATATAGCTTGGGCCGCGCAATATATCGAGCAGTTGTGCGCCTTGGCGGGCCATACGGTTGTTCCGGCGGAGCGCAAGGAAATATTGAAAGCTCTTCAGCTCCTGGTCCAGTCGAAGACGAGAACTTTTACTGAACTCTTGGTCAACCTGCAGAACCTGTCTCTGCGAGACGCATTGAGGGTGTACACGCTCGAAGGCTCACTCGGCGGATTGCTCGAAGCCAAGGCAAACCAAAGCGCACTTGGCCACGGCCGGTTCATGGTTTTCGAGATGGAACACCTGATGGGGATGGGGGAACGGGCCGTTGTTTCAGTGCTCCTGTTTCTCTTTCACCAGATCGAAAAGCGTCTCGATGGGTCGCCTACGGCAATCGTTCTCGATGAAGCGTGGGTGTTCTTAAAGCATGAACTCTTCAAGGAGTTCATCCGGGACTGGGCCAAGACGTTGCGGAAAGCGAATGCGGCGTTGATGCTCTCGACGCAGAACTGGTCGGATATCTTCAATTCCTCCCTTAAAGATGTGTTGATCGAGACTTGCCCGAACAAGATATTCCTTCCCAACCCCGAGGCCACTAGCGAGACGGTGCGCGTGTACTACGAGATGTTGGGAGTCAACGCCCGGGAGATCGAGATGATTTCTCGCGCCATTCCCAAGCGCGAGTATTACCAGCGGACGCCCAACGGGCGCCGGCTCTTCAATATCGGGTTCGGTCCTGTTGCTCTCGCATTTGTGGGTGTGAGCGGTCCGGAGGTGCGCGCTCGCATCGGCGAGATTCGCAAAACGCACGGCGAGGGATGGATCTCGGAATGGCTACGCGTACGCGGTGTTCCTAACTGGGCGGATTACTTCGAGACGAAATACGGAATGAAGCAGTCGGCCTAAAACTTGTGTCGTGAGGGGGAATGCATGAAAACGTTGCTGCTTCGTATCGGAATCGTCATGGCTGGATTCATCTTTACTGTGAGTCTGAATGTGGATGAAGCACATGCGGGCGTCGTTGCGGGTCTCGCCACAGAGTGGACCCAAATCATGAACAATGTCCAGTTGGTACTTCAGTATGAACAGCAGATTCAGCAGTATGCCACCCAGTTGCAACAAGCACAGAACCAGGTGATGCATCTGGAAGAGGCATACAAGCAAACTGCGGCGATGGTCCAAGGGATTGGCAATGGCAATTTCAACTTCGGTGCTATTGCGAACGACCTCTCCGCGTTGAACGGTGCTGTGCAGTACGGAAATGGCTTGGCCTACTCGATGGCCAATCTGGATGATGAGTTCAATGCGCGCTTCCCCGGTTATGGGAACGCGAACCCGACGAATTACGCGGGCATGTATCGGAATTGGTACAACACGAACCTGGATACCGCTCATTCGGCGTTGAAGGTTGCGGGGCTTCAATATTCGCAGCTGAACAACGATGCCGCGCTGGTCCAGACATTAGAGCAGCAGTCGCAGAACTCGACAACGCTGTTGCAGACCCTTCAAGTGGGGAATTCTCTTGCCGCACAGGAATTGGCAGAGCTAGAAAAACTGCGCCAATTGATGCTGACCGACATTACATCCAAGGCCACGTATCAGGCGCAGCAGGCAGCCTCGGCGCAGGCTGACGGCGACATGAACGATACGTTTTTTACAGTGCCAACCGGATCGAATACGGATACGCGGACGTATTCTCCGGTTCCGCAGCAGTAACAGGGAGCGATTGCGATGAAGCTGAGACACAGGTCGTTGTTGATATTGAGCGCGTTGGTGATTGCGACGGGAGTTCTCGCCTATGGGCAGAGCCCGGCGCCTCAGTCCGGGCCGTCCGATTTGCTCGATGTGTACAAAAACGCAACCACGACCTGGGTCTCAACTGCATTCGGATATGCGAACAAATTATTCGGCCTTCTTGCCTTCATCGATTTCACCTGGGCGATGATCGTTCTTTTCCTGGAAGGGCAGGAAATGCAGGGATGGATTGCGGGCTTCCTGAAGAAGTTTATGACCATCAGCTTTTTCTATGCCCTGCTCATCAATCAATCGACGTGGTTCCCTGCGATCATCAATAGCTTTGTCCAAATCGGTCAACAGGCCGGAGGGGTATCGGGATATCTGAACCCGTCGAGCATCTTGTGGACGGGCGTTCAAATCAGCGGGGCGATTTTGGCAGCTTGCTTGCCGAATGCCGCGTCTGGTGCGACGGCTGGGGGAATCCTGGGAGTCATTGTTCCCGGCGCAGGGGCCGCTTTGACGGCTGCTTCTCTCATTCCTGCGCTTGTTGCGTTGTTTTGCGCGTTGTTGATTTTTCTCGCCTATGTTGTCATTACGCTGACCTTCATCATGGCGACTGTCGAGAGCTATGTCGTGATGAGCGCAGGTTTGATCTTCCTCGGGTTCGGCGCGTCCCGGTGGACCGTTCCGTATACCGAACGCTATATCTCCCTGGTCGTATCGACCGGAGTTCGGCTGATGGTCCTCTACATGATTATCGGCTTGGGTCAAACCTTATCGAACACATGGGTTCAGGAAGCCTCGCAAATGCCATTGAGCACGGCCGGGCTTCAATCGCTCTTTGGATTGCTGGCCAGCGTAATCGTGTTCATGGCTCTCGCGTGGCAGGTGCCAAAGCTTGCCAGCAGCATCCTCCAAGGGTCGCTGCAGATGGGAAGCTCGGATCTGATTGCTCCTGCAATGTCGGCCGCGATTGCAGCAGGTACGATCGGCGCCGTTGCGACGGCGGGAGTGGGAGCGGTTGCTGGTGGCGTGGGCGCATTGGCTGCTGGCGGAGGAGCGGGCGCGGCTGGTGCCGGTGGGGTCGGCGGCAGCTTCATGCCTGGAGGAGCTGGAGGGATGATTCCGGGCATGGGAAGCACGATGGCCGGCGGTGGAGGGAGCAGCGCCACGCCGGGCGTCGAGGGCGCAATCAACAGTGTGCCGCCGCCTTCTCCGAGTGCGAGTGGTGGAGGTGGCGCAGTTGTGGCTGTCGATCCGCCTCCTGTAACCGTGGGGGCGCAGGGAGAAAAGGGTGCGCCCGATACGGACGTGGTTGCGGACCTGGCTTCCGGTGGCTCGCCAACGTCTGTCGAGGATGTTCGAGGGTCTGTCAATGCGGCTCCGGAGACGGCTATGGCGGATGGAAGTGTGAACGCTCAAGAGGGTGGCGCTACTTCGAGTTCGGCATCCAGGGTCGGCGGGCAAAGCGTAATGAGTAGTAGGCGCAGAGCACAGGCACAAGGCGGCGCTGGGCCACAGACCATGGCGGGATTCGACGTTGGGGACTCGGCTGATGAATCGCCCGAAGCGATCACTGTTGAGGGCGACGGGTCGAGTGGAGCGAGCGGGAGCGCAAGCGTGCCAGAGAGCGGTGGTGGAGCAACCGTAGTAGCTGAGGGCGCTCCAACGCCGGTTGTCGCCGGTTCCGGTGGCAGCTCGGTTGGAGAGCCTACTGGCGTCGACCCCGTCGAATTGGGTGCAGCTGCCCCACAAGCGGGAAGCCGGAGCACCGCCGCTAGTGGGGGAGCTGGTGTTACGGCAGGTGCGCCGGTTGGAGCGCCGAGCGCGCTGAAGGAAGGATCTCTCGCAGGTGCGGTCCCTACCGGAGAGGAAGGAGCACGTCGAAAAGGTCGGTCGGATGATCGATCGCTGGGCGAGAAGATCTCGGGGATTCATAATACCGCGGCACAGGTTCATCAACATCTACCGGAGGATTCGGCGACTGTGTCGGCGCCGACTCTGAACATTCAACACGGAGAGTAGGAGCGAAAGATGAGTGCATCGCTGGCGGAAGTAAAAGAAGAAGGCTCGGGCAAAAGCCCGTACCTGGCAGCTCGCGACGAGTGGAACGAGCGGTATCGGGATTTGATTGTGGCTGCGCGCAATTGGCGGCTTCTAGCAGTGACATCCAGCGTGGTTGCGCTTGTTGCGGTCTTGGGCCTGATCGTGATCGGGGCCAAGCCCAAGGTCATTCCCTACATTGTGGCGGTGGACAATCTGGGCAAGGTAGTGAGCCAGGGGACTGCGGTTCAGGCGTCGGTCGCCGACGACCGTTTGAAACGCGCGGCGTTGTGGTCCTGGGTCCAGGATTGGCGGATGGTCTCGTCGGACGCGACGGTCGAGAAGAATGCGATTGAGCGGGTGTATGCGCAAATCGGCAACGGTACGCCCGCGGCGATCCGGATCAGCGATGCGTATCGCGATGGGTCGCCGTTGAAGCTGGCGCAAACAGAGACGGTTTCCGTTAATGTGCGCGCTCTTTACGCGTCATCGAAAGATTCCTATGAGGTCGAGTGGACGGAGACGACATTCGACCTGAAGGGGGAGCAGATTGGCACTCAGAACTACAAGGGTGTCATTACGATCTCCATTCATCCGCCAGAGGATGAGGGGTTGGCGCGCGTAAATCCCCTGGGGATCTATGTCACGAATGTGAGCTGGTCGAAGGTTCTCTAATTCATTCAAGGAAGGCGAGAGTATGAAGAGGGTACGAGTGTTGGTGTTGGTTGCGATGGGTGTGAGCGCCTTCTGCGGGTTCGCACAGGATGGCGCTCCGGGTGCGGCTGGGCCGACCGGTGGCGCGGTGGTGCTGAATCGAACGAAGGCCGCTCCGGCAAAGGCGGAGATTGTCCCAGCGGACAAGTATCCGTTCGCGGCGATTCAGAATGCCCTGGAGCAAGGTCCGGGCGCGGACATTCAGTCGGCTGCCGCGAGCGTAGGACTTGGGGTCAAGGTTCCTCCTGGGTGGGAGCCATCGAGGGATGTGGCGCTGTCGGAGACGGCGCGAGAGGCCGTTGCGCTTTCAGCGAAGCTCTCGAACGAGCAGAACAATCCAGTTCCTGGGCCGGACGGGCGAGTGGTTTACACCTTTGGGGTTGGGCAACCGACGTTGGTTGCTACACCGCTTCGCGTGAGTTCGATCGAGTTGCAAGCGGGCGAAAAAATCCTGGGAGAGCCTCAGATTGGAGACTCGGTGCGATGGGTGGTGACGCCGATCTCGTCGGGGTCCGGGGACGCCGCTACGCCGATTCTGGTTGTGAAGCCGAAGATGACAGGGCTCGACACGACCATGATTGTTGCTACAGACAGGAGAACGTATTACCTCCGGCTGGTTTCAAAATCGGGCGAATATGTTTCACGGGTCGCGTTTCTCTACCCGGACGATCAGCCGTTGCAGTGGAAACTCTTCCTGGCGCAGCAGGCGAAGGAGCACAAGGACCATGTAGACGCCTCGCGCATTTCGCAAACCGGCAACGATGCCGTTGACAAGCTCTACTTCGATTACACGTTCAAGGTGAAATCGGGGGCGGACTCCATCCGGCCCGTGCGGGTCCTGGATGACGGAGAGAAGACCTACATCGAGATGCCGAGCGTGACTGCGTTTCAGGAGCTGCCGACGTTGGTGATCGAAGGCCCGGAGGGCAATGAGATGGTCAATTTCCGCGTTAAGGACACAACTTTTGTGGTGGACCGTCTTTTTGTGAAGGCAGCGCTGTTGCTCGGTGTTGGCAGGCATCAGGAGTTTGTGGAGATCGAGCGCAAGGATGCGCTCACGCCGCATACGGAGGCGAAGTGATGGCGGACGAAAGCAAGATCGATGGGAATGCGCGCGAGGAGGTTGTGCTGTCTCCAAAGGTGGAGGGCGACAGCCCGACGCGCAATAAGCAGCCTTTGAAGCTGCGTTTCTGGCCCACGGACGGAAAGCACTTGAATCCTGCTGTGAGGGGAATATTGTTCGTCGCCGTCCTGGGATTCCTCGGTTTGATTGTCTATGGGGTGATGGCTCGGGGTGGAAAGAAGACGGCCGCGGAGAAAGCCAAGGATGAGCAATCCGTTTCGGATGCGCAATCGACCGGGACGAAGGTCTGGAAGGAACTCGAAGACCAGCGGAAGATCGATGCGAGGAAGGAAGCTCTGGACCAGGCGCAGGCCGGAGGGAGTGCGCCGGACGCGCTGCAGGGCCGGGTGCAGAGCGCCGGTGTTCCGGCTGAACTTGTAGCGTCTTCCCAATATTCGAAAGATGCCCTTGTTCCCCCTCTTGAGGCTCGGCAGATTGCCGCTTCTGGACGGCCAGCGAAGGGAATGCCCGCAGACGGCAGGGTCGTGTTGAATCAGCAGCAGGCGGGCCCTCAAGGAGGGGTGCCTGTGGCACGGAGCGCAGCGGACGAGTGGCGAGAAGAGATGTACAAGAGTGATCTCGAAGCGCGTACAGCGGGAACCTCGATTTCGAGCGGCAAAGGGTTGGGATCATTGGGTTCCCTGGGAGCTTCGCTGCCTTCCGGGGGCGTGGGTTCGGTTCTTCAGCAGCTTCTCGGCGAATATCCGAAAGCCGGGTCGGGTGGGAATGCTGGAGGACCGAGCCCTTCGTTACTGTCTGGGGGTGGGGGTTCTGGAGACGATAGCGATGCGAACCTTCAGCAGCATAAAGAAGGTTTCATCGAAAAAGCGAGGGAGGGCCGGGAAGAGCGGGATTATTCGTCCGCGACACGAGGACTCGCTCTATCGAAGTATGAGATCAAGGCGGGCTGGGACATTCCGGCGACGCTTGAGAGCGGGGTTAACACCGACCTGCCGGGAGAGGTCAAGGCTGTTGTGCGGCAAAATGTGTACGACACTGCGACAGGCCAGTATTTGTTGATTCCGCAAGGATCTCGCCTGATCGGTCAGTACGACAACCGGGTTTCATATGGCCAGAGCCGCGCAATCGTGGTCTGGTCGCGGCTGATCTTCCCGGACGGGTCCAGCGTGGATCTTGATGGCATGTTGGGGCACGATGCCTCGGGCGCTGGAGGTTTTCACGATCAGGTCGATAACCATTATTTGCGGCTTGTCTCGACTGCATTGCTGTTGAGCGCGTTTACGGCTGGAATCGAAATGTCGCAACCACAAACGACTTCGGCGTCTGGTCTTTTGTCGCCGAGCGCGGAAGCAACTCAAGCTCTAGGCCAGCAGTTTGGGCAATTGGGTATGGATGTGACGCGGAAGAATCTAAATATCCAACCAACGGTCAAGATTCGACCTGGCTATCGGTTCAATGTGCGCGTGAATCGCGACATTGCGTTCGCGAAGCCGTATGCGGCGGAGACAGAAGCTGGCCAATAGGAGCCCATTATGGAGATTGTGTATCGCAACGTTCGGTTCAATGAAAAAGTCGACCGATGCCTGAGGCGGCGCTGGAAAAGGCACGGCGATTTGTCGATTCGTGTCCGTGAGGCTCTGGATAAAGAGAATCTTCACGATGTGGAATTGCTCGATGTGGATTGCAGCCGGGTCCATGCAATGCAGGTTGGCGTATTCACCTCGACGTGGACTGCGGTCCATGAGGTGGCTCAATCGCGCGGATGCTCTGTGAACACCTTGGTGAATAGCGCAGTTTGGGCAGCTTTCGGCGCACAGAGGTCGGTCCAGCGTGGCCGGCCTCGCGGCCGGAATCAGCGTGGAGCACCCATTGCCGAAGCGTTTTTGGGATCTGCGTAATGTGACAGCAGCCCGACGACCCGGATTACGTGTGCCCCGGAAGTTGACCGACCGCTAGCCGACTTCCCATTACTGATTGCCATAACGCGGTCCGAATCTTTAGCCCTTGGACGTCTTCAAGGTCGATTTATCCAAGGACGATGCGTTCAATTTCTTCTCTGCTCATAACCTTACGAGCGTCAAGCATGTGGCAGATGAGGTCGGAGAGCAGTTTCCGGCTCTGAATGACGTGTTGCCGGATGGCGTCATCATTCAACTCCCCGCCATGCACAGCTTTGGAGCGAATCTCGTAAAGCTTCTTGGTCTGGCGGTACCGCTCGTACCGCTGCTCGCCTCTCGGCTCAAGCAACGAAGCCACTGAAAGCGCCAGCCGAAACGTGAGTTCTTGACTGATGTCCATGAGAGCTTCAATACCCGACCAAATGGAAGCTGCCATCATGCGGGGACTGAGAAGATGTTGATGCGTTGTGAGGGCTTCCACGGCCAGTCGAAATCGAGGAACCTCCAACAAGTCGCCCATGATGAGTGCCTTCTTGAACGCCCAGCGTAGGTCCTCCTCGACGATCTTCACGGGCTCGGTCAAACTCCGAGTTTGAGGCACGTCCTCCAGCAGCTTTGCTTTGCAGGTGTGATCATCGATTCCGGCGATGACAGACCATGAGCAATCCGCAGTAACCGGCACCAGAAATTCTGCCAGAGTTTTGACTCTGAGGCCGGAGATGAGCCACCATGCAAAATTCCAAACCGCTTGAAAGTCATCGCGAGCAAAATTCCTGCTCACGGCCAACTCATGCTTGATTTGAGACGAATAGCGGCCTATAGCTCCGAAAGCGGTTGGGTTTTCAAGGGCGCCGGCGAGAAAGATTTCTCCTGGAGACTCTACGACTTGGCGGAGAGTCGCCAGACCTTCTAGGTCGATGACGGTTAAGTCGCAATCGAGTCCCACGATTGCAAAGTTCCATTCGTCCCGTCCGTAGGTCTTCAGCCTTTCCTGTGCTCTCAATTTCTCGGCGGCGTAACGCTGTCCGATGGATTGAAGGAGCGTCTTCGGCTTGCCGGTTAAGTCGTCACCCATAGAAACATTTTAACCAGATGAGGTAATCGCACTGGGAGGGCTTCGAGCTGCACCTTCCCGAAATAATGCAAACGGGCATCGCGTGTTCATTGTCCCGGCACAGGCTCCTTCACTTTACGAATCGGGTTTCCCACAGTGAAGTAATCGTAGTATTCGTCGTTGGCCTGCGTCATGGCGAGCAGTATGCGGTGAAATAGGACCCGTAGCAGCTTGAGGTCGCGAATCCACTCTACATCAACCTCATCATCCTTCCCATGGGCAGACTCGTGCCGAGCATTGTGGGCCTGTTTCTCCCGGCTGCTCAGCACCAACCCCAACTCATCAATCAAGTCCTTGCTGGTCGAGTGTTGAGAGCGTGAGTTGAGATTTCTAATCTTGTTTTCGAAAGTTTCAAGGGTCCTTGGAGGCAATCCCAAAGGAGCGAGGGAGGTCTCTAGCGCAGAGCGGATCTTGCCCCAAGCCTCCTCGTCCACAACTGTCGAGGAGGCCGAGACGGAAGACGAGCCGAGAAACGCACGTTGGAGGGACTCAAGAGCCGCGCCAAAGTGGACCGCCGCAATGTGCGGTGTTGCGGCCACGGCATGCCAGTAGGCCCAACTGACGACACCGAAGTTCAACTCATCGTACTTCGTATAGAGAATGTTCACCATACGCGAAAGTCTGCCTGCGTCAATATCCCAGAACCCCCGTGGGCCGCCGAGCGGACTTGGTGGCATCGGAGGCAACATCATTGCCTGTCCGCGCATGCTATAGGGAGAGATTGCTTCAAAATCTGTCGTGTGCGACTCCGCATCAAACCGCGAGATTCCCAGGTAGACGAAGTAGCTCCCGAGTGCATAGGAAAGGCAGCGGCGAACCCTGTCGCGAAACTCGTCGGTGGGCAAGCCAACATAAACGATGCAGCCCGGATTCTTTGCGTGCGTCTCTTTTGTCTCTTCCAGATCGCAGAGGTAGAGCTGTAGTCCGTCCACCTCTAAGCCCGCTGCCGCCCAACCGCTTCCACCGCCCGAGGAGCTACCCTTGATCTCAAATTTGGGACGATTCGAAGGAACTCCGCCGAGAACGACATTGCTCGAATCAGAAGTCTCGCTTTTGATGTTGTCGCACCAAAGGAATTGTGAGGGTACATTCTCCAGCCAGTCGATCGCATAACGCGGAGTCTCGGAACGCGGGAGCTTTCCGACGAGTCGGTGAATATTAACTCTTTGCGTGGTCACACCAGGAGCAATGCCTTCAAAGTGCCGATTCGTGCGCGTGGGCTGAACTCCAATTGCCTCTAATTCCAGCCCTAAATCGGTGTGGAAGGTGACGCGGTCGTCGTTGATACGGACGGTGCCGACCGAGTGAGATGACTGAGGCTCGTTCGCAGACCCGGGCGCCTCCGTTTCCATCCGAAGGCTCAAGTCTCTGTCACGCCGAATGGTGAACCGGTGGATTGGCCCCGCCAAAGGACCGTGGTCGTTCACCACGGGCGCATAGCTTTTGATAATCTCTTCGAAACTCTCCCACTGCCAACTAAACATGCGTCTACCTCGGTCGTCCACCTTAATCGCCCCCACCGGACAACAAGTATCGATCTTAAATCGGCAAGGCGCACTCTAATTTAATCGACTCAGTACGGTACCCGTTCAACCCACTGGCTTCGAGCGTTACTCTACCGACAGTAGGTCGCATTCGGGCTGCCCATTCTTTAAATGGCGAATAGAGTGATCTGGAGATGGGACGCCGTGCAGCCGTGCTGAAGTCGTTCGTCTGAGGTTATGGAATAGATCCTCATAACGCCGATTGCGTCGCTGATGCTGAATTGCAGGCTCCATGGTGAAATTCCATGACACTGGCCGACCTATCAGGAGCGATCTGTGGGAGCAGACTATTTTGACCTTTCGCAGGTCTCAAAGTCGAGACCTGGGGCACCTGGCCACCCGCCGGACTAACTACTTGATGCGTTTTACTTCAACGGATTCATTCTCGTCTGCATTAATGAGTTTTCCGTTGCAGACAGTGATTTCGTCCATGACAAGCCACAGCACGGAGTCAACCGTGTCGGCTCCTTGGACTTCCCATAGCGAGCCGTTCTCAAGCTTTATATATTTTCCGTCGTCCATCTTGTCGCTGACCCAATGGCCGCTGTCGCATTCTCCGCCAGCCCTGGCGGGCACCATTGGTTTGACCTGCGCTTCCTCATTATGGGGAACATTGTCCAGATACCACCTTGAATGTACTGGCATCACATGCTCTTTGTTTTTGCCCCATGCCGCAACTAGCGCAATCGCTTCGGACCTTTGGTCTTCATTAATTTCCTTTTCCAAAGCCTCAAGGATAGGGGAAATTCTTTTATCTTTGTCTCCGGCAACCCTACGAATGCTTGCCCAGGCGTATGCCAATGCCGTGTCCTTGCCGACGCCTACCCCATTCATATAGAGGCCGGATAGAATGCGCTGCGCTATTGGGTCGCCGTGGTTTGCGGCGACCCAGCACCATTCGAACCCCGCTTGCCTATTTTGAGAAACACCAAATCCAATATTGTATGCGGCGCAGACATCCTTCGCAGCTAGTGCGTTCCCGGCTAACGCGGCCCTGTAGGACCATTTAAAAGCAAGTGCTGGGTCCTTCGGAACACCGTCACCGAAAAAATATTTGTAACCAAGTTCGGCTTGAGCCACGATATTGCCGTTTTCAGCTTGGCTCTGAAGGACCGAAAGCGGTGGTTGGGCAGCACTCCCAGTCTGCCCGAGCCCCAAGGAGGCGTGGAGCAGGTAGACCGAGCAGCCTACGACTGTGAGCTTAGTCAAGAAGTTCATTCGAGTTTGCTCGCGGAGTTATAGTGCAAACTTCATGGCAGACGTAACGGAATCGTTGAACGGAGCACTTCCACATCTTTCGCCCCCGGATAAAACAATGCGAGACAGTCTTTTTGCTAATTAAGATGCCATTTTCTGATCGGCTGCCCGGCCTTAGGAAATCAATTGAGAGTCCGTGTTTGCCCAAGCCCAGATTTCAACAGCGGCATCAGACAGTTCTGTCGATCGATTCCGGATCGCCGCAGAGTTCCACGGCCCTGTGTATTGACTGATCTGCCTCGCAAGGGCAGTCACTTGCGAGTAAGCCGACTTTTTAGAATCAAATGGATTCTGACCGGCCGAGCTGTTCGCTGGGGAGCTCAAAAGGCAGAGGTTGCCAATCGTTTGGATGAGCCCGGGCAGATGCTCTTCGTCAGCCTCAGCTCCCAAATAATCCTTCCATTCTTGGTCAAGCTGCTGGGGCATGATGTGCTCGATTGTGTTGACTGTACTGTAGTCCGGAAACTGACCGTGAACCTGAAATCTCTTGTCGATTTCCGTAAGCAACATTCGTGCGAAAGGGAGGTCTCGACTTCGATAGGCGGATTTTGTCTTCAAAGCTTCCTTAAACTCCTGATCCGAGACCCAAACTAGGTGTTTCTTAAATTGCTCATGCAGCGCTTTCATTTGGTTCGGCTCGTTGATCACCTTACTCAACAATTGAGGAAACATAACGTCATATTGGGTCGTCGAGAGTTCAGTCATTTTGCGTCGAACCAGTGCAACCAGCGTCTCGCGGAGGATTGCGCGTGCGTTTCCGTCACTTAGCGCACCCGCGGCGTTCGCTCGCAGAACGGAAAGCACAAATGGCATGCTCGATTCCATTCTTGTTTGACTGATCGAGATTAGAAGGAGATTGATTCCTTCATCTTTGTGGGGATGGGAAATTGGATCGATAATAGTTTGATATTGGACTGCTCCTGAATAAATGTCCGCAAGATGGTGCTTCGCAGATGCGTTGGTGAGATTACGATTCTTACCCTTGAAGTGGACATATACTTTCCGATGTTTACCAAGCGTCTTGGTCTCTCCGATTGAGAAGAGGTTGCGAAGATACTCCTCGAATTGTTTGTCATCGTCCAGGAGACGAATTGCAGCCAGCCAATATGTGTCATGAATTTCTTCCGGATCCTCTTTGGCGTCAATAATCGGACGGAACAAGTAGTTGCAAAGAAGCTCGCTTGCTGTTAGCGGCATGCCCTTGTCGTTTAGGCTCTCGAATATCGCCTGCGAGTCGTCCTTATCCTTGTCAAGGGGAATCCAGACGATCGTCAGGCACTGCAATAGAACTTGCGAAAGTTGCCACAAAGAAGGAACGTCGGAATAATTCGCTTTAAGCTTCTTCTCTGCGTATGTTTTGAAAGCATCAACCCGATTCGTGCCCGGAACATAATTTTGGAGATCGGCTTGGAGAAAAGGCGTCTTTGGATTCGTGTCAGCCCCGAAAACTGCCCGGTAGGTTGGTAAACGGTCGCCCTTCGACGAGAAAACTTTCAATCTCAGGTATTCATCTTTCGCTTCAACGTCATTGATCAAATACTTCTTTAGTTTTTGGACGTAGGTTGGAACGTCGCTTGATAGGTGCTTTTTCGATTGAATATGATCCCGAATTATCCCAAGGAGCAAATAAATCGTTGTGATGCGCTGTTGCCCATCAATAACGAGGAACTCCTTCAATTCTGGAAGTCCAGGTTCCTCCATGACAACAACCGGCCCGAAGAAGTGCTCGACCTCTTCAATGGCAGAGCCCGCCGCAAGCTGATCGATGATCTGTTCTTCTAAGTCCAGGAACAATTGATCCCACTGCCTCTTCTCCCATGCATAGCCACGCTGAAAGAATGGAATCTTGAATCGAACGGTTCCAGACAGGATATCTTTGAAAGCGCGATTTTTGACGTTGTCAGTGGGCATGAATGCCAATATAGTTCACTCGGCCCGACCTGGTCCCCAGAAATTCAAAAAACGAAGTGTTCTTAAGAAGCGGACTTGCCGTTCGGCTCCAGACGCTAAATGCATATGAAACCTGGAAACCTGGGGACGGGAAACCTAGGGACAAACGGGATGTTCTCCGCAATACTCCCGAGAACCGCCCATGTCACCATCCATATTTGGGTTGATGGCTCGGACGTTGGTCCAAGATGTGCCGACGTGAACAATTCTAGAATCGACGCACCGTCGTGAGCTACCTGCCGACGGGACTTCTTTTGGGCTCCGAGTATCAGCTGCCGGAGCCAAAACGAAATTGAGCCTTCCAGTCTGTTTCTTCGCCCAATGTCAAACACGCCTCAAAACGCTTGCCCTGTTTAGAAATGAAGCCCTTGAGAATACCGGTCTTGCCCTTCGCACATAGTGCCTCAATTTGCTTCGGCGTGAGGGCCTTCTTCGCGATGGTCTCGTTGATGCTGAAGTTGCAGCCTTCGCGATAGCGGCTGCAACCGTAGAAGTTCTGACCATTGGGCTTTTTGACGACACCTTGCTTGCATTTCGGGCACACGAGCGATCCGGACGGCGGGGCATTCCCTGTCTTCGCCGGCGCTGGCCCGTTTGACGCCAGGGCAGGGTGCGGCGCGATGTGCAACTCCGCCAGTTCTTTTTTGAGCTGGCCGTCTATGCCGGAAACCACATTGATGTATTGGGCTTTGCCTTCGGCAATATCGTCGAGCTGTTGCTCAAGGGAGCGCGTGTAGTCGTACTCTAGAAAGGCAAAGTGACCTTTGAGCGCGTCGATGAGCAAGATGCCGAGATCTGTGGCCCTCAATATCTTCTTTGAATCGTCGATGTAGTTGCGAGTGATGATGTTCTTGAGAATGGCCGGGTAGGTGGAGGGCCGTCCGATTCCTTCATGCTCCAGCTTCTTTATGAGGCTTGCCTGGGTGTAGCCGTTCGGCGGTCGGGTCTGCTTGTTGAGCACGCGGGCGCTATCGGCGCGGAGCTGGGTGCCCCGCACAAGGGAAGGGACACGACCATTCTCGTCAGATTGCCTCTCCTGGTCCTCTGTGTCGTTCGCGTCAGGGTCCTCGGCGGCGTCCTTGGCCGTCAGAGTGCGCCAGCCCGGCTTGATGAGCGTGCGGCCGGTAGCCTTGAAGACGAATGGCCGCGAACTATCCTGGGCTGCGAGTGTGAGGGTGTTCACGCTGTATTCGGCATCCGCAAGCTGGGAAGCCACAGCTCGGGTCCAGATGAGGTCGTAGAGGTTCTTCTGGTCGTTGTCTGCGCCGGCATGACGCTGCTCCAGATGGGTGGGTCGAATTGCCTCATGGGCTTCCTGGGCGCTCTCCTTGGACTTCCAGGTACGCGGTTTGGGCGGTAACGGCAGGTTGTTACTTGCCGCGTAGGCTCGAATCTCGGCCAGCGCCTCTGCGGAGAAGTTCTGGCTGTCGGTGCGGTGGTAGGTAATCAACCCTTCTTCGAATAGCCGCTGGGCAATCTGTGCGGTCTGCTCCGGCTTGTATCCGAGCGTCACGCTAGCTGCCTGAAGCAACGTTGCCATTATGAAGGGCGGCGGCGGGGCCTTGGCCGCCGGTTTCGTTGCCGCGGCCGTGACGACAAAGATTCTGCATTTCGCTGCTTCTTCCGCCAGCGAAGCGTCCAGAATGTATTCCTCGCCTTCCTTGAGGAAAGGGGCTGTATCCCACTGAGCTCGCCATTTTCCGTTGTCGAAGATCGCCTCGGCGCCGAAATGTTTTGTTTCCTTAAATGCGTCTATTTCACGTTGCCGATCGACGACAAGGCGGAGAGCAACACTTTGGACTCGCCCGGCACTCAGCCGGGCTATGCCTGTTTGATTCGAGAGAGAAGGCGATACCTGATAGCCGACGAGGCGATCTGCGCCTCGTCTGGCCTCTTGTGCGTGTATGAGGTTCGTGTTGAGTTGTCGCGGAGCTTTTAGGGCGGAGCGGATCACGCTCTCGGTGATTGCGTCGAAGGTAACGCGAACGTACCGGCGAGGCTTTAATACCTGCTGCAGGTGCCACGCAATTGCTTCTCCCTCGCGGTCGGGATCTGTGGCGAGATAAACCTGTTCGGAGCGTGCGACGCGTTGCTTCAGCTGTGAAACGACAGCCTTGCTGCGTTCGAGAATCTGGTATTGGAGCCGGTAAGTCTCCGGCTCAATACCGAATTCGCTCACAGGGAGGTCCCGAATGTGTCCAACGCTTGCGGCAACATCCCAGCCACTGCCCAAAATTGCTTTGATCTTCTTGATCTTGTTTGGGCTCTCCACGATCATCAGGTTCATGCGGCTGCCTCTTGCCTAGCGATGCACCGAGAGCATTATGAGAAGGTGGTTTGTGTTGGGCTCTTGAGTTTATAGATGGAGGCAAAATAGGCCACCATTACGCGAAACGTCTTGGAGCGATTGACGCCCCCAAGAACCTCCCCTCCAACCCTCTCCAGTTCATCAGCGATCTCGTGGGTCAAGGGAAATACAAATGCGGTGTCAATACTCTGGAAGGGAATGTTCAGCCACTGGTTGTTGTAGAACGCAACAATTTGCGCCTGAGCGACCTTGGTCTTGAAGTTCATGATGATGTGCTCTGCGAGAGCGTTCTTCTTCCGAATTCCGAGCACGGCAAAAAGCTGATTGAAGTGTGTTTTCGTAAATTTGGAGTCAACAGTGAGCCGGAGCTGGGTACGCTTTTCAAGCGGTGCGACGATTCTGGACTTGGTACGGGCTCCGGTTTTCTTCGTTGGGGTCATACCGTCTCCTTTGCGTTGTGTTACTTCAGATGTATATTACAGCAATTATATACTAGTTAACAACGAACCACGCTAGGGAATAGTAATCAAAGGAGTTCCCGAAAGTCACTATAGTGGGTTTGTTGCAATGGGGGCAGCGACGGCCGCGCCTCCCCCGTTTGCAGGTCTTACCGAAAGCTCCCTGCCGTCACACACGCGTCGAATGGGAGCGCTCTTGCGGACCGTGCTCCCACCTCCACACTGCGCCGCCTCTGGGGTTGGTACGCTGCGTGTATCTCCTTGATCCGATTCACCATACCTCTTGAAGCCCGCATGTCTAAGCACGCCTGCGCTCGCCGCATCGAGTGCTGTATCTGTGGCCTCTCGGCGATATTCATCATATGAAGAGCCGCGCGAACTGCGAACCGTTCCTCGAACGAGAGACGGCGACCGTCCAGATTCAGGAGGGCGCTGACCATAGTAGAGAATTCAGGAAATTTTTGCGGAATGGAAGGAGTGCTCTCCGTTGAGGTTTCATGTATGGCTGCGGGCACCGCTACAGCCAATTGCTCGGTCGAGGCGCACCGGAGGAGGTGAACCGCTGCGATGATTCCGGCCGCGTCCTCCTCTTTCAGAACGGCATTCACGTTGATCTCAAGGAGGACTGTTGCAACGGAAGCCAGGGACTGATGAGCCCGCTGTTGTGCTCTTTGAATGGTTCGATAGCACCGAGCCATCTGCGCTTCGATGGCTCCACGTTGTTTGGGCGAATTCGCGCAGGACGTAAGGGTCACTGCGAGCGCTTCGAGTCTTTCCTGCGCTTCCGGTACGGTCATTAACCCCTCCCTTGATTGTTGACTTCTGATCAGCAAGGCTATAGAACAACTTTCTTTTATATCACATAAATAGTGTATTTAGGACCCCCTTAAGGGGTACGAAAGTGTTACCAGTCACGGCCAGAGTCGTCCCTGTATTTACCTTTATTCTAGGGTTTTGTATTTCATACAGTTATGCTGTATTATATGTTAGTTTGCAGTGGACGGCCGCGCCATGCGCTGTATGAAAATGTGCCAATCGACAATGCCCACGCCACGCGGATTGGTTTTGAGAGTGCTTGGGCGCTTACCGCGCTTCCTGCGGGCTCGTTTGCTTGCTCGGTGGTGCAGCGAGGGCAGGCGGGGAAAGCAGCGCGATGGCCTTGCGTCATGTGCGCCATATCACATCGATCAACGATCTAGGTTTTATTGCGGCTGATGTGTATGAAGTGTCGAAGATTGTTCACTCGGGAAAAGTCGGAATTGGAGAGAGCAGATGAACAGTGCATTGCGAAGCTGGAAATGGATTTTAGTGGTTGCGATGATGACTAGAAGAATGATTGCGCGGAGTTCGTCTCCGGCCGCTCGTGCAAGGAATCGGAAGGTCAATAGTACGCTTCGAGTTCTCCAGTCTCCTGTTGGAATGCTGCTTCTCGTTGGTGCCGCCGCGTATGGTCAGGTTTCTCTTCCCGCGCCTGGGGACATCGACACGGTGGCTGGCTACGGAACTGCTGGCCATTCTGGCGACAATGGATTGGCTACAGCAGCTGATCTAAACGGTCCGCACAACGTAGCGATAGATGCGGCCGGCAACATCTATATAGCGGATATGTGGAACAACCGCATCCGCGAGGTGATGGCTTCCACCGGAATCATCACAACGGTGGCTGGAAACGGCACACCGGGCTACTCTGGCGACGGTGGAGTGGCAACCAGTGCTGAGCTGTATTACCCATCGGGCGTCGCAATTGATTCGGCCGGCAACATCTACATTGCGGATGCCATGAACAACCGCATCCGTAAGGTTACCGTCTCTACGGGTGACATCTCTACGGTGGCAGGCAACGGATCTGAAGGCTACTCTGGCGACGGCGGACCGGCCACCAGCGCGGAGATGAATACCCCCTATGAGGTGGCACTGGACGCATCGGGAAACATCTACATCTCGGATTCAAACAACTATCGCGTCCGCGAAGTGGCAGTTTCTACCGGAATCATCACCACCGTGGCTGGCACAGGCATTGGAAGCTACTCCGGCGACGGAGGACCGGCTACCAATGCAAACATAACTCAGCCCATGGGGCTGGTGCTGGACGCGGCAGGCAACATCTATTTCGTGGACTGGGGAAACGCACGTGTCCGCAAGGTAACAGCCTCAACACGCGACATCACCACCGTGGCTGGAAACGGCTCCGAGGGTTACTCCGGCGATGGCGGGCCGGCCACGGCTGCCCAGCTCTATGACCCATATGGCGTGGCTGTGGACGCGGCAGGCAATATCTACATTGCGGATAGTATGAACAATCGTATCCGCAAGGTAGCGGCCTCGACAGGCGAGATCAGCACGGTGGCCGGAAATGGCACCGCGGGCTATTCTGGCGATGGCGGAGCCGCCACCAGTGCGGAACTGGAATATCCCTATGGCGTGGCGGTGGACACCGCCAACAATATTTACATTGCGGACGACGGGAATAATCGCATTCGCGCGGTAGGCCAAGTTAAGGCGACCCCGAGCATATCCGTTTCGTGCTCTCCCAATCCCATCACCTATGGATCGGAAACCACAACCTGCGCGACGACCGTTAGTGGCGGGGCCACGGGCACTATTACGTGGACGATCAACGGTGGCGTGTGGACGACACAGACCTTGAATGGCGGCACTGCGTCGGCAGGAGGCTTCAATGGGTATGCGGCTGGCTCGTACACGATCGGGGTTACCTATCACGGCGATAGCAACAACAACCCTGCAAGTACCTCGACAACACTCACGATCAGCAAGGCAACACCGAGCATTTCCGATACGTGCTCGCCGAATCCGATTTCCTATGGGGGCGGCAATTCAATCTGCACAGGCTATGCAAGTGATAGCGGTACGGTAACCGGGACGCTATCGTTCACGATCAACGGCTCGGCTTGGGCGACGGAAACTCTCTCTTCGGGTTCGGCAACAGCGCCTCAGTTCAGTTCGACGTACGGAATAGGTACATATACCGTTGGGGTAGCCTACAGCGGCGATAGCAACAACAATGCGGCAAGCAGTTCGACGACGCTAACGATTAGCAAAGCCGGTCAAACAATCAATTTCACGGCTCCGGCAAGCCCTGTGATCTATGGGGTATCGGCGATCTCTCTGAGCGCAACGGCCAGCTCAGGGCTGGCGGTGATCTTCAGCGTCAGCGTCTCCTCCGGAGCTTGCAACGTCTCTGGCAGCACGCTGACGGTGACCGGGGCTGGCACGTGCGTGGTGGCCGCAAATCAGGCGGGTAACGCCGATTACTCGGCGGCTGCTCAGGTGACACAGAGCGTCACCGTGAACGCTGCTGTGCTAACGGTGACTGCGAACAGCGCCTCGCGGGTCTACGGCGCGGCCAATCCGACATTCAGCTATTCGGTTGCCGGC
This sequence comes from uncultured Acidobacteriota bacterium, assembly GCA_963788435.1. GTDB lineage: Bacteria > Acidobacteriota > Terriglobia > Terriglobales > Acidobacteriaceae > Telmatobacter. The sequence continues at coordinate 21,443 of CAWBIG010000114.1, forward strand.
TATGTGAACGGTGATACGTCGAGCGTCGTTGGCGGCTCGGCAGCGGAGACGACGAGTGCAACGAGCACCTCTGCCCCTGGCTCCTACTCGATCACCTTTTCGTCCAAGGCGCTGACAGCGACAAATTACATCTTCAGCTATGTAAATGGAACGCTGACCGTGAGCCAGGCGTCTCAGACAATCACCTTTGCAGCTCCGGCGAGCCCGGTGACGTATGGGGTGTCTCCGATCTCGCTCTCTGCCTCGGCCATTTCTGGGCTGGCGGTGACCTTCAGCGTCTCCTCCGGCCCTTGTTCGGTCTCCGGTAGCACGTTGACGGTGACCGGATCGGGCACCTGTGTGGTGGCTGCGAATCAGGCGGGCAACGCCGATTATACGGCGGCGGCAGCGGTATCTCATAGCATCGTCGTCAACGCTGCGGTGCTGACGGTGACCGCCAATAATGCGTCGCGCTCTTACGGCGCGGCGAATCCGACATTTGCGCAGAGCTATTCGGGGTTCGTGAACGGTGACACGTCGGGTGTGTTGAGCGGCGCTCCCAGCTTAACCACAACGGCTACGAGTACCTCCGCGCCTAGCTCCTACTCGATCACGGTTGCGGTTGGAACACTGACGGCGAGCAACTACACCTTCAGTTTTGTCAACGGAACTCTGACCGTGACAGCCGCCACACAGACGATCAGCTTCACAACTCCCGCAAGCCCGGTGACCTATGGTGTTTCGCCGATCTCTTTAAATGCGACAGCCAGTTCCGGGCTTGCGGTGACCTTCAGCGTCTCGTCGGGTCCCTGCGCGGTTTCGGTCAGCACGTTGACGGTGATTGGAGCGGGCACCTGTGTGGTGGCCGCAAATCAGGCAGGCAACACAGACTACTCGGCGGCGGCAACAGTCTCTCACAGCATCGTCGTCACTTCCGCGGTGCTTGCGGTGACGGCAAACAACGCTTCGCGGGCTTATGGCGCGGCAAATCCGACATTTACCCCGAGCTATTCGGGGTTCGTGAACGGCGACACATCGAGTGTACTGAGTGGCGCTCCCAGCTTAACCACAACGGCCACGAGCGCCTCCGCACCAGGCAGCTACACGATCACCTCTGCGGTTGGAACCCTGGCGGCGAGCAACTACACCTTCAGTTTCGTCAACGGGACCCTGACGGTCAATGCGGCCGTGCAGACGATCAGCTTCACGGCTCCCGCGAGCCCCGTAACCTACGGAGTGTCGCCAATCACCCTGAGTGCGATGGCCAGCTCCGGGCTCGCTGTGAACTTCAGCATCTCCTCCGGACCCTGCTCGGTCTCGGGAAGCACGTTGACTGTGACCGGCGCGGGCGGCTGTGTTGTAGCCGCAAATCAGGCGGGTAACGCCGATTATGCGGCCGCTGCTCAGGTGATGCAAAGCGTGACGGTAAATCAGGCCGCACTGACGGTTTCGGCGAACAGCTCCTCGCGGGCCTATGGCGCAGCGAATCCGGCGTTCGGTTACACGGTCACCGGCTATGTGAACGGTGACACGTCTAGCGTGGTTGGCGGCTCGGCTGCAGAGACAACAAGTGCAACAGCCTCGTCAGCTCCTGGGTCCTATGCAATCACCTTTTCTTCTAAGGCGCTGATTGCGACCAACTACGCCTTCAGCTATGTGAGTGGAACGCTGACGGTGACGCAAGCATCTCAGACGATCACCTTCGCTGCTCCAGCAAGCCCGGTGACGTATGGGGTGTCGCCGATCTCGCTCTCTGCCTCGGCCAGTTCTGGGCTGGCGGTGACTTTCAGTGTGTCGTCGGGATCGTGCTCGGTCTCCGGCACTACGCTCACGGTGACCGGGGCAAGCACCTGTGTGGTGGCAGCAAATCAGGCAGGCAACGCAGACTACTCGACGGCGGCAACAGCTTCTCACAGCATCGTCGTCAATGCTGCGGTGTTGACGGTGACGGCCAATAACGCCTCGCGGGTCTACGGCACCGCAAATCCGACGTTCACCGCGAGCTTCTCGGGGTTCGTCAACGGTGACACGTCAAGTGTCCTGAGCGGCGCTCCCAGCTTGACTACAACGGCCACGCCGACATCCGCACCTGGCAGCTACACGATCACCTCTGCGGCTGGAACGCTGGGGGCGAGCAACTACACCTTCAGTTTCGCCAGCGGGACCATGACGGTGACTGTGGCAACTCAAACGATCACTTTCACCGCCCCGGTAAGCCCAGTCACCTATGGTGTTTCGCCGATCTCGTTGAGCGCGACGGCCAGTTCTGGCCTGGCGGTCACCTTCAGCGTTTTCTCTGGCCCTTGCACGGTCTCCGGTAACACGATGACGGCGGCGGGGGCGGGCACCTGTGTAGTGGCCGCAAATCAGCCCGGCAATGCCGACTACACCGCAGCTGCGGCGGTCCTGCGGAGCTTGGTCATTAACAAAGAGTCCGTGATTGTCAACAGCGCGTCTTCGCTGTCTCCCTCCATTTATGGCGACAAAGTCGCGTTGACGATCACCTTAACAGGCAACGGGGTTACTCCTACAGGCACGATAACCATCAGCGATGGAGCAAATGCGCTTGCCACGATCTCGCTCGATGCGGGTATCGCAACCTACAACACATCTGCATTGATCGCAGGAAAGCACACTCTAACCGCGGTCTACAGCGGAGACAACAACTATCAGTGAGCGCACCCACGGCAACTGCCGGGGGCGCTGTATTGACCCGGCTGCCATTCCAACAAACGCAACTCAACCGAAAGAGGACGACAGCCGACCATGAAACCCAGTCAGAGAATTGCGAGCCTTGCACTTCTATTGGCCGGTGGCGCTGCGATGCTTCTCGCGCAGTCAACCGGCACGATCACACAAACCGTCAACCAAAGAAATACAATCGGTGTTCTTTCTGCAACGCCCAGCGGCACCATCACCGCCGGGAATCCTATCGCTTTCACCTACATTCTGAATACTGCCGGTGCTCCGGCCCCTACGACAGAGACTGTGCAGTTCTACGACGGCACCACGGCAATGGGCACTCCCCAAACCATCGGGTTGAGCCCGGCAGCCAATTTGCTGCCCTACTCGCAAGTCAACACAGGGCAAGGATGGACGACCACCGGGACCGCCCCGACAGTAGCCTCCCTGACCGCCAATGGCTCGGACGGCAGTACCAATACAGCGACCGCATTGACGTTTGTGAATGCGACCTCGACGGCCCTCTATGCAGTGCCGGGAACGACCAACTACGCCAATCAGCAAGTGACCTTCTCGATCTGGGCGCAGTCGGCAACTCCGACGACACTCAATCTCATCGTTCAGGACAGCCCCTTTGTGGCTGCGAATAAATCCGCGCCTTGCTCGGTTACCTCTACCTGGCAACGATGCACGCTGACCTACACCTTTCCGGCGAATGCCGGCACTGGCTTTGCCGTTTCACTGACCTCATCGAATTATGGCGTGCCTATCAATGTCTGGGGTGCGCAGTTTGAACAAGCCGGCCAGGCAGGGCCGTACGTTTCCACGATTGGGACCGCGCGCCCGACCGGCGCACAAGCCGGGACCATCGCGTTCTCCTGGAGCCAATTTCAGACCGGGGTTCATACGGTTACGGTGCAGTATCTGGGTGATGCGAACTTCGTGGGATCGACCTCGAACGCTCAAGTCCTCACGGCTCAGCAGGAGATACCGAAGATTGTTTTGACCGATTCGCCGGCGGGTACGAGCGTCTATGGCCAAGCTGTGACGCTGACTGCGCAGTTGTCGGATCAGGATAACGACGACAACTGGATTCCGACCGGGACGGTAACCTTCTACGACGGCACAACAGTGATCGGTTCTGGGACGCTGGACGCGTCGGGACAAGCCTCCATCACGCTGGTTGGACCGACCTCGCTGGTTGTGGGTTCTCACTCGCTGACGGTTCAGTATGGCGGCGATGAAGATTTCAGCGCCCTCACCTCCGGACCCATTGTCCACGTAGTGACGAAGGTCAGTTCGAGCAGCGTGGTGACAACCACGGTTACCAGCTCGCTGAACCCATCTGTCTATGGCGATTCCGTCACGCTGAGCATCAATGTTTCGTCCTCTGTCGGCATCCAGCCCACCGGCTCGGTGACGGTCGTCGATGGAAGCACCACCCTCGGCACGTTGACGCTCAACGCCTCTGGCAACGCAACCATCACTATCCCAGCCTTTACGGCAGGGACGCACAACATTGTTGTCACGTATTCCGGCGACAGCAACTACAACTAGCCAACAAAGGACGCTGCCGGACTCCCATGTCCGGCAGCGTTCTCCATTCGATCGAGATTGGAAAGTATCTGAAGAGAAACAGGAGTTCGATGATGAGACGCATTCCTATTGTAGTTGGCTTGGTGTTCGCAGCGTTGTCTGTCATGCCGCTGTCGCTCGATGCACAAAAGAGCGTCTCTTACCGACAGGTTGTCGAACAGGCGAGTACCACAACGCTGGTTTCGTCGTCCGTCAATCCGTCTCCAAACAATTCGATGGTCGCTTTCGCAGCTCATGTGACCGGAGTGCCTCCCGGTATGCCAACCGGCACCGTAGTATTCAGCGCCGCCCAGGAGTCCGGCCAGGTCGCCTCGGCCACGCTTCCGTTGGACGCATCCGGTAATGCGACTTGGACAATCGCTCTTCAATCCGGTCAGTACGGAATCACAGCACTGTATAGCGGTGACACCGATTATCTCTCGTCCGTGTCTACGACTCTTTCTCAGATCGTCGAAGGACCTCCCGATTTCACAATCAGTCTTCCATCGATAATGACCGTGGTTCAGGGGGCATCCGGCACGGCGATTGTCTCGGTCACGCCTCTCAATGGATTTGCAGGCACGATCCAGTTGCAATGTACCGGAGTACCAGACGAGAGTTCCTGCAACTTCACACAGGACTCGATCACCATCCCCGCGTCGGCGAGAGCTTCGGCATCGAGCGCGGTTGCAACCACGTTGACTGTGACCACAGCAGGGACGACGGTCACAACGCTTGGGGTTCTGGGTTTGTTGTTCGGGTGGGGTTCTTGGTCGCGTAAAAAGCTGCGTCATCGCTTCGTGATCTGGATTGGATTTGCGGTTCTGTTGATGGGGATAGCAGGCTGCGCGGGTCCCAATCGCTACGTGCAATCCAACGGAACGCCGCCAGGGTACTACTCTCTGACAGTTGTGGCAACTTCAGGCTCAATCACTCATTCAAGCACGATGACGTTGCATGTAGTGGCGCGATAGTTTCATCGCAAAAAAGGAAAGGGCGGAATTATGAAAATGAGGGGGCATCTGGCAACGCTCATCCTGGGCGTCTCGTTTGCCGGCAGTACGCTGTTCGCGCAAGCGCGGCAAGAGGTCAGCTACGACTGGGCTCCGGACCAACTGGCAGCTACGTTTTTGTACACCGTAGATGACTACTCTCTGCAGGAGAGTCCGACGAATCTTGAAAAGACTCACCTCGGCGGTGGCAGCGTCGAATATGCATCGCGCCATTTCTATCCCTGGGAGATCGTGGGAGCTATCCAATACTCCAGCGGTCAGCCTCTGGGACAAAAGCTCGTCTCTGTGGGCGGAGGCGCGGGATACTGTCGAAATTTCAAGCGCTGGACTCCCTATGCCCGCGTTCTCGGCGGCCTGGCTCGGACCAGCTCCAACGATGAGATGTATCTCTATACGGCCCCGAAATGGGGCCTCGCGTTCAACACAAGTGTTGGCACCGACTACCAACTCACGCCACGATGGGGAATCCGCGGAGTGCAATTGCAAAATGAATATTTGCCGTTTGGATCGCGCGGCTCGGTGTATTGGTCTATCGGTACGGGAATCACCTACCACTTGCGTCCTTGAGGAGAGGTCATGCGAAGGAAAGGAATCGCTCAGTTCTTTGCGGCCTGGATGTTGCTCGCCGCAGGTGTCGAGTGTGTTTATCCGCAGACGCAGGACCCACTCATCGTCCGGATGGCCGCGAGCGAGAATGCGATGCTGGCCCGCATCGGCAAACAAGCTCCTCTCGTCGAAACATATTTGCAGGTGGTGAGCAGGAAAGGCGAAAGTCCGGTTACGGATAGGTACTATCTGCACCGGATCGACCTTGGCAGTGTGATCCGGGAGACCATGTACGATCAACCGGGAAGGAACTGCTCGAAGTTCTCAACTGCGTTGAAGATCGCGAGTCTTTCGGTGCGCCATGCTCCCATATCGTTCAACTCCGCCGGATTCGTCGAAATGCTTTCTCCCGGCATCCACGGGTTTGATCCCGCCAATTTCAAATTTGAGTTTCTTCGCAATGAATTCATCGGCAATGTAAAGACTGCCGTCTACGATGTCCTGCCGGCGAAGCTTGGTTATTTTCGCGGTCGGTTCTGGATTGAAGAGCAAGGCAATCTGGTCCGTTTTACAGGAGCCTTCGCCGGCAACGGTTCAGAGTCTCATCCCCTATACCTGCATTTCGACTCATGGCGATTGAATGTGAAGCCGGGGGTCTGGCTGCCTGCGGCCGTCTATGTCGAGGAGCCTGTGCCGGGAGGAATCTTGCATGGTCAGATGCGCATTTGGGGCTACGGACTCGACACCCGGCTTCACGATCCGTCGTCCTCGGTAACCGTCTCAGTGGAAAATGCCGTGGATCGAAGCGGCGACGGTACGGACATAGACCCGTTGGCGTCGCTGCAAGCGTGGAAGGATCTCGCTGCAAGCAACGTTCTCGACAAGCTGGAACGTGCTGGCATTCTGGCTCCGCACAGTAGCTTCGACAGCGTCCTCGATCAGATTGTGGTCAACCTGAGCGTCCCTAACGATCTGGCATTCGCAGGACCGGTGCATTGCCGCGTCGTGCTAACCACGCCCATCGAAGCGACAACCGTGGGCAGCACAATCCTCATCAGCAAGGGTCTCATCGAAACTCTTCCGACCGAGGAAGCGATCGCATCCGTGGTGGCATTTGAGCTCGCTCAGCTTATGAGAAGCAACTCGGTAGATACGCGATATGCGTTTGCGGATAGAACCATATTTCCAAACAGGGCCGTGAGTAGAAGCCTCTACCTGGCGCATTCCCTGCAAGACGATGAGAAGGCTGCTGCAGTAGCTGTGGCTCTCCTGAAGAAGAGCATGTACGGGGATAAACTTGGCAGCATCAGTTTGTATTATCAGCAGATGGCCCTCGGATCGGGAAAGCTCAAGGGCCTGTTCCGGCCGGAAACGGGAGACTCCTTGGTCTCGCCGGCTGGGAAACCGTGGATGCTCGCGCAGCTCGCGGGATACGGTCCACGCCTGGAGCCCGGTAATCCCCATCAGCTTGCGGCTTTGCCGCTCGGCTCGAACCTGGTCGTTGACCCGTGGTCGGGGGAAGTTCGGTTGACCGATGCGCCGCGTGTGATGCCTCAGACGGTGGACGAGAACCGGCCGTTTGAGGTGTTGCCAGTCTATTTTCGGTTACGTCCTACGCCGGAGATGGCAGCAAGCGCTGGGAGCCTGGGGACGGTTGATGCAGCTGCACATTGAATCGCAACAATTTCATATGCAAGTCAGAGGGCCGGTCTAAGACTGGCCCTCTTTTTGGTTACTGAGAAGCGTTGAGTCCTTTACTGAAATATGTAATTACTGAACAGTGACGGTGACGGGCACCTGTACGGTGTTGGCGCCAGATTGAGCGACAACAGTGACCGTGTAGGTTCCGGGCGCTACGTCGTTCGTGGTCGGGGAGGTTGGAGAGGATGTAGTCGTGGAAGCTTTGGTTCCACCGCAGCCGCTGAGTCCGAGAGTGAAAACAGCTCCAACGGTAAGCAGTAGGACCATGAGGACGCCCCGAACGCGTTTGCTCCTAATTCCGAGCAGCCCAAAGAGAGGGAACAATGTTGCAAGCGCCAGCCCGCGAAGGCGGGGGCTGGTTGCCTGAGCCGTCTGAGCAGCCGTAACAGTTGCAGTCCCTACCGTAAGCGTGAGGTTCTGGCTCGTCGTGCCGTTGTTGAAGTTAACCACGCTCGCTGAAAGGGAGCAGGAGCCAGGCGAGGGCATCCCCGAGCAGGTCAAATCGACCGGCCCAGAAAAAGCCATAGTAGGCGGACCCGTTCAGCGTAAACTGAACACTTTGTCCGGAGGTGACGCTTACTGCGGGGGGAGACGCGGTGAACGAAAAACCGGCAACGTGAAGAGCAAGGGTGCCAGTGCTCTGGCTGGTCCCCGTGTAATTGGCAGTGATCAACTGGATGCCGCCCGTCCCGAGAGTAGTAATGATGCTGGCAATACCGCTCGAATCAACGTTGCTCTGGCCGAACAATGCGGAGCCGTTCGACCAATCGACGGTGCCTGAAGTTGCAGGCGAATTGATGCTGTTGAGGATGGTTGCCGTCAGCGTGACAGATTCACCCATCGTCGGGTTGGGATCGGAAGAACGGACGATAACGTTGATCGAAGAGGCTGGACCTGGAATTGGAGCGGCACCGGAACCAACAACGCGGATTCGGTTGTTGTTCTTGTCCGCAATGTATATATTGTTTGCGGTGTCCACTGCCACACCGTAGGGATATTCCAGTTCCGCGCTGATGGCCGCTCCGCCATCACCGAAATAGCCTGCGGTGCCAGTTCCGGCCACGGTGCTGATGTTCCCCGTCGAGGCTGTCACTATGCGAACGCGGTCATTGGCCTCATCCGCAATGTAGATGTTCCCGACCGCATCGACGGCTACGCTCATTGGGCGATATATTTCCGCATTCGTAGCCGCCGCACCATCGCCCGAATAGCCCTGAGTGCCGTTTCCCGCCACTGTTGAAACGTCACCTGTGGAAGCTGCTACTCTGCGGATGCGGTTATTGAAGTAGTCCGTGAAGTAAATATTACCCACCTCATCAACGGCTATGCCGAAGGGACTATTCAACTCCGCATTGGTAGCGGGTCCGCCGTCGCCGGAGCAGCCCTCCGTGCCGGTTCCGGCCACTGTTGTAATGATTCCTGTCGAGACCGCCACTTTGCGAATGCGCTGGTTGTCTGTATCGGTGAAGTAGATGTTGCCAGCCGCATCTAGAGCTACTGCCCACGGCCAATTCAGTTCTGCGCTTGTAGCTGGCCCGCCGTCTCCGGCGAAACCCTGGATGCCGCTCCCGGCAACCGTTGTAATGATTCCGGTGGAAGCGGTTACTTTGCGAATGCGCTGATTGTCCGCAAAGTAGATATTGCCCGCCACGTCAACGGCCACCCCGGTGGGCAAATACAACTCAGCGAGTGTTGCTGGTCCGCCGTCGCCAGAGTAACCTTGAGTGCCATTCCCGGCTACTGTGCTGATATACCCCGTGGAGGCCGCTACCTTGCGGATCACGTTATTGAACGTGTCCGCAATGAAGATGTTGCCCGCCGCGTCTACCGCCACGGCTTCCGGAACACTTAGGTTTGCAGCAGTTGCCGGTCCATTGTCGCCCGAGTAACCTGCCGCTCCACTTCCAACCACCGTGTTGATATCTCCAGCAGCGGGAAGAGACACCTGGGCGTGCATTGTCATAGCAGTCGCGACGAGGAGCATCGTAATTGCAGGAATTCGGATGGACGATTTGAATGAGATCGAGATCATGAACACTTCCTCCGGTTGGTTCCCGTACATTGAGATTATCGGCAAAAAATCACACTAACATTAGCGTTTGCATCGAGTTAGCCATTACGTAGGTCTTACGGACTCGGGCGAAACGAGGCTTGTGTTTTTGTTTTCCCAGCGCCGCGCGCGCGCTGACGGATAATTGCTTTGGCAGATGGCTTTGCCTTTGGCTGCATCATCTGAGGCGGCTTCACCGGCGTGGTAGCGTGCCTTGAAGGAATGCAGGCGCCTATCAGCAAGATGCCGATCAGCACGGGCATCCAAATGGCGCGCACGATAGTTCTGGACTGAAGCGAATTGAAGAAAATCTGTAGGGCGGTCATGCTGGAGTCCTCTCCGAAGGGGGCGATCCGAAATCCCCCGTCACAGCTAGCTGAGGGGGTTGAGGAACGCCCAGGAGAGGACGCTCGCGTCGTGGGGGCGGCTTGAGGGGAACGACGCTAAGCAACCGAAGTGACAGTGCCTTTTGCTGGCGCGCCGGGTGCAGTCGATTCCCGGCCCGTAAGGGCAAGCCGCCCGCACAGAGCGACCGGACCGCCTACAAGACTCAATTGCCTTCGGTCTTGGAGATACGCCGGATGTTGCCCGTGTTCGAGATTGCTTGGCGCTATTCTGTATTACGGCTGCTGCCGTCGAAGATGGCCATGGTGCAATCAGGAGCGGATCAAGAATCATCGAGTCGTACAGGATGAAGGTCACGGTGTCGTTCATTGATTCTTCCCAGTTCTTCTCGCTATCGCCTGTTCAACAAGAAAAGGGGCCGATGGCCCCTTTTCTGCTGCTGCGCAGGTTGCTAGAACGGCGAATCGTCGGTTAGCTCAGTGCCGTTGTCGGCCTCCACCGAAATCGGGGCGGTCCCATTGTCGCCAGCCGGGTCCGGTGCTGCTTCATTGGGCGAGGAGGCCGGCCGGCGGCTGAGCAGGGTGAAGCTGTCGATGACGACCTGGGTAAAGTTGTGCTGCACATTGTCGTTGTCGGTCCACCGCCTGTATGCGAGGTGACCGACCACATGGAGGGGATTGCCTTTCTTGACGTACTTCTTGATGACGTCAGCGGGCTTTTCTCCGTACATGACGAGGTTGTGCCAAGCGGTGGTCTCTTTCACTTCTCCTGTGCTTTTGTCCACATACTGGTTGTTGGTGGCCAGGGTAAAGCGAGCGACGGGAGTCCCGTTAGTCGTGTACTGGATCTTCGGATCGATTCCTACGTTGCCCAGCAATATAGTGAGATTGACTGAACCGGCCATAGGGCGTTGCTTCCTTTCTGATTGGGTTCGTGGAGGTTGATGTTTTGCGGCCAGCGAGTTTAGGCCGTCAGGGAAACGTGTTCGTCTTGAAATTCATTCGTACCGCCCGCAAGCTGGCAGTTGAAACAATGCGTGAGGTAGGACAACACCGTTTCGGCGTCCTGACCGAGGAGCGTTAAGCTGCGAAAGCGGTTGTCGTCCTGGTGAGTGATGAAAAGGCCGGCAATAAGACCGCCAGGCTGTTGCAACAACTCCAAGAGATCGGAACGGCTTGGCGAGTTGTAACCGGCGAGAAAATCTATGACGGTCCTCGCCAGCTCGTCGGCAAAAACGAATGTTGTGGTGATGCAAGGTCCTTCACTCTTACCGAAATCGGCACCCGCTGGAGCGGGGGCGCTGATAGTGAGTTCAACGCGCACAGTGGAGGACTTTGGAGGATCTGGCTTGAGCTTTGCGACTTTGCAAAATTGCAAAATAGCGAAAACTACGAGTGCGTACAGCAGGCAAATTGTGCCGAATACCATGAGAGAAAAAAGCGTTATGTGATGCATTCTGTCCTCCTGGATCTGGAGCGAGAGCGCAGCCGTGATGGGTGTCGAGTATCGTCAGTGCCACCGACGCCACGAACTCTTTGGAAAGCAAACCGATTCCATGAAGTTCATTGATGATCTGAAATACGGCAACAGTGGTTCAGAAAGCTCGATCGTTTGGATCATTGCGTAATCGCGCGTCCATACGACTGTATATTACATCATTTATGTATGTTTATGACGTGACTATAGTTTGGCCAGATTCCGCACGGAAATAGAAGATGAGAGGGTGGAAAATGCTCTATAGTATTTATTATAAATGACTTATACTGAACAACTTTGATCCTTAGATACGATAGCCCTGTTCACTCTGTTGTGCCTAAAATTGCCAAAAGCAAGCGTAGCCTCTGGGAAAGGCTACATCTTGAGAAGGCGTTGTGTTAGCTGAAAAGCTGTGCTGAGGCGGCTTTCGAGGATATGTTTACGGAAACAAGCGCCTCGCACAGCGATCTGAACGCCTAGCGCGAATGGTACCGCTCAGTGAGTCCTCCAATGGTCATGTTGTCAGAAATTACGTCGTGCGGAATCAACGCATATTGCCAAGGCTTTTCACCAGTGGTGGCCGCATACTCACTGGCGAGCGCACACCACTTCACACCAACATCCCGTTTGGCCTTTACTTGTTCATCTTCCATTTCGTTGGCGGCTTTGGGTTCAAGCATGTAGATGCAATCCCGCCCCTCTGCCACAAAATCTGGCTGGTACTCAAGATGATCCAGACCCCATTTGTAGAAGAGTTGGAACTGACCTTTGCGCGGCTTGAACCATTTGAACTCCTCGCGTTCGAGGATCACCGCCAACCGGCGCTCAGGGTCGGACTGAAACTTCTCTACTGAGTACAGACAATGGGAGAAGCTTCCGAAAAGGTACTTCGCCATGTTGCTCTTGTCCGAGGGCGAATAGCGATAGTCGAGTACGGCGTCATTGGCCGACACCGTGTAGGCGCTCGGCTTCAGTTCCGTGAAGCCAGCATTGATCTTGGTCTCGTGGCCGCTAGTCTCCTCCCAGAAGTGCTCCTGCATCTGGGAGTGGATGAACCGGGCGATCTCGCGCTGATGGTAGCGGAGCACTTTTGCCGTCTCGCCCTCAGAGAGGTAGCTTTCAAAGTGCGCCACGGTCTGCGTCGCAAGGTCGTAGAGCAGGTCGGCATGGTTATCGTAGGAGATGTCGTCGAAGTCCACCAGGCCGCTGACGACGTAGTTTTCCAGTCGCTTCTCTTCAACGCCTCCGACTCCAACGGAAATCAACTGTCGCTTGCCCGTGCGGAGATACTGACTCCATAGCTCCTCAGAGGGAACCGGATAGCGCAACGTCTCCAGCTTCAGGTCGAACGAATTGAAGCCAGACTTCACCACGCCCGTCGGGACAACCTGAATGCGGGGGATGGTGATCGTCTGCTGCTGAACCAGCTCGGTCGTCTTGGCAACTACCGCAGCGAAGTTGGGTTGCTCCGTGATCCCTTCCAATTCCAACTGTGCCGGTCGAAACTGCTCTTGTACTGCCTTGACAATCTCAGCTTGAATCGCGGGCTTGCTCAATGCGGCAAGTGACGGCGCTCTCTGCGGCTGGTTTTCCAGGCTCTTGATGACGGTGTATGCAAGCTGAGCGAGGCGCTGCTCTTCGGGTTTGGCGAAGATGGGCACAATATCCGCTCCGGCAACCGTGGTGCTGCTCGTCGTCTGCGTAGGAACGATGCCCAGCTTGGTCGCAAGCTGCGACTGCGAGACGACTGTTCTGGTCTTCTGCTCCAACTCGCCCGCATCCATCACGATTGCCTTCAGGTGAATCTGCGAGTCGGGCTTGTTGGCTTCATCGACGATCTCCTGAAAGCGGTCATGGGAGACGATGCTCAGAGTATCAACCGCCTCTACACCTGTTCGCTTGCCATAGGGGAGGCGGAGTCCGCGCCCGATAGACTGCTCAATCAGAGTGCGGGCATTCGCCGCGCGCAATGGAACAATCGTGTAGAGGTTGGTCACGTCCCAACCTTCCTTCAGCATATTGACGTGGATGACGATCTCGGTTGGCTCGTCGGTATGTTCCACCTTCAGGAGCCGCTCGATCATCTCTTCCTCTTCCGCGCCGGTCCTGCTCGAATCGACCTGGATCACTCTGCCTTTGTAATTGCCCGCGAAGAACTGTTCCGATTCGATCAGTTCAAGCAACTGCTTGGCGTGAGTCGTATCGCGGGCGATAACCAACACGAATGGCTTCACGATTTCGCGCGAGTATTCGCGGGCGTATGTCTCCAACTGCACCTTGACGCTCTCGTGCAAGCGAATGGCGTCTTCCAACTTCACGCGCTCAATCTCGCTCCGTTGACATGCCAGCGGGATTGAAATCTTTCCGGGTGACGACAGCGGGTTCTTTTACGAAGCCGTCGGCCATCGCCCTGCCCAACGGGTAGTCGAGGATGACGTTCTGAAACGGGACTGGCCCGCGTGAAGATTCTACGAATGGCGTTGCCGTAAGTTCCAGGCCCAACACAGGCTTCAATTCATTGATGGCGCGAGCGCCAGAGGTTGCTCTATAGCGATGCGATTCGTCCATCAGCAAGACGAGGTCCGGCAGGCCGGCCAGATACTCGAAGTAGCTCTCGCCAATGTATTCAGAAAGCCGTTTGATCCGCGGCGATTTTCCGCCGCGCACCTCGGAGTTGATTTTTGAAATGTTGAAGATGTTGATCTTGCAGCGGAGCGTGATGTCGAAGAGCGTGCTGGCCATCGACTCGTAGTTGTCGCCGGTGATGATGGCCGGACTGTCCGTTGCAAATTCAGATATGCCTTTGAAAACGTACTTCGGGGTGTTGGGAGTGAAGTCGGCAATCAGCTTGTTGTAGATCGTGAGATTCGGTGCCAGTACAAAGAAGTTGTTGATCCCGTGCGCCAGGTGCAAATAGCTGATGAAGGCTCCCATGAGCCGCGTCTTGCCGACGCCGGTTGCAAGGGCAAAGCAGAGTGAGGGGAAGTCGCGCTCGAAGTTGGTGACAGACGGAAACTCCGAGTGGATGGCCGCGAGAGCAGCATCCACGTCAGCGCCGTCTCTTGGCGGCACAATCTCCGTTACGCGGTCAAGAATTTCCAGCGACTCGCGTTGCGGTGGGCGAAGGCTCAAACGTCCGGCGATGGCGTTCACATGGCGGTTCATTGGCCTTCCTCCTCGCCGAACAATCCTTGTTGGCCCATCTTTGGCGGCGCTTTCGGCAGATTGTCAACCTGGAGGCTGTAATCGTCGTGACCCCACTCGCAGCGAGAGAGCACCTGCTTGGGAATCTTCTTGACTGTTAGATTCGGATAGCGGTCTGCCCTGCCACGAAAGGCCGTGCAAAGCACGAGAAGCGTCCTGTCTTGTCCAACCTCATCGCTCAACTGTTGGAGCTGATCGTGATTCAGTTGAGCAGTCGTCACATAAAGAAAATCTTGTTCCGTGGAGCGGCCCTGTTGCCAGTAGACGGAATCGCTGGGCGCGTAGGTGAAGCCTTCCAGCTTGCAGAGTGCCTCAGCTAGCATCGCTGCGTTGTATTCCTTGCTGATAACCCAATTGCCCCACTTGTCTTCCTTGAGCAGGGACGGAGCAATGCGATAGTAGCGGAAGCCACCACCGCCCTTCCAATCAACGGCCTTGGTGATGCCGCCCTCGTCTTCGCCGTCAATCACCTTCTTCAAGCGTGGGATGATGTGCGTGTGGCAGTGCTCGCCTAGCTCTACCATAATCCAGCGGCGTCCCATCTTATGGGCAACGGCACCTGTGGTTCCAGAACCAGCAAACGAATCAAGTACAACATCACCTGGGCCACTGAAGTGCTTGAGAATAATCTCCAGTAAAGCCTCTGGCTTCTTCCCGCTTCGGAACTCAACGCCGCCTTCGTGACGGCAATTACCAAAGCTTCCGGCGAGATTGTAGAAATTCTCAATCGGACTGGTTGAAGACTGGTCGGTCTCTTCAAGCTGTGACATTGGAACTCCCTGAAAATACTTCCCCTTCGTTGCGGTAGCACGATTAGGCCCTGTGAAATATCTATAGTCGAACTTGTCGTCTCCAATCCCGTAAACTTTGTAAAGAGCGCCCAAGCCATCTGTCCCTACGCGCCCAGCTAAGAAGTCTCGAAAATATCTTCCCGAAGAGTTTCCATCGAGAATTGTGCCGGTTGCCCATATTTCTTTTAATCCATTCTCTGAACCGTCGCCCTCTTCAATTCGATAGCTGCCCTTTGGGAAGACGATCACTCTTTTTCCACCGAGAGACGTTTCAGTTCCCTTACCGCTCTCATGGATGTAGAAAGTAAACTTGTCGAACGAAGCACTCTTCGTTGGCAAATAGGGAACAGCGCCAAACTCCTTTCGATAGATGTGAATTTGTTCAATCTCTTTATGGAAATTCATGTCTTGCTTCAGCGTCTTTTCTGGATAGCGAACTTGAACATAAATCGTTGTCAGGTAGTTTTCCCGTCCAAATACTTCGTCGCAAAGTACCTTGAGATATGCTCCTTCAGAGTCATCTATATGGCAGCAGAAAAATCCATCTCTCGATAGCAGCTTCTTCAACTGTTGAAGTCGATCTCTCATCAACGAGAGCCAAAGTGAATGCTCAACACTATCGTCGTAATGGGTCAAAGGCGTTGCCGGTGTTGTACGGCGGATCAATGTAGACGCACTTCACCTTGCCGGCGAACTCCTGCTCCAGCGCCTTGAGCGCGAGCAGGTTGTCGCCAAAGATGAGCCGGTTGTCGAAGATGTCCTTCTTCGATACGCGATGCGCCGCGTGATACGACTTCTCCGGCTCCTCAAGCAAGATGCGCGGCTCCAGCTTCGGCCGGTTCTCCTTGCCAATCCACGTCAATTCAAGTTTTTGTTTTTTGCTCATGCGAGATTCCCAATCTGCGGTGCCTTCGACACCAGATAGTTGAACAGGTCAACCGGGTAGGGCTGAACCAACTTCTGTTGTTTCTTCTTGAAATCAACCGCTGGGTCAGCAGCCAACAAGAAATGTTGAATCATGATCCTTTCAAGCAGCGGTATTGTCTCACCTTGATTCCGACAAACCGCAAGCGGACCTCGAACGAACTTGTTAATCTGGTCAAGACTGATTTGTCGCAAGTTATCGAACGGCTTGCTGAGTTCCGTGGTCAGTTTTGCATCAATAACCAGACCCGCGCCTTGCACAGCATCACGGGTTTGCTTGGCAAGAATCCATGCCACCACAAAATTGATGTGCTTATACACGGTTCGGTCGTGGCCCGATGATCCTCGTTCTTCCTGCTTCATTCTTGCCTGGATGTACCTGTTCACCCGAACCACATTAGCCAGCCTCAGTCCTGTTAGATTGCCGTCAAAGAGCGCTTGGTATGGTGGCTTCTCCGTTTCGAGCAAGATGCTCGGTTCCTTCTTTATCCACACAGCAAATCGAGGATCGCTATGGAACATGGCTAATGCCTGAACCGCTTCGTCGAGGCGAATCCTGGTGGGATCGTTGATTGTGTCTGGGGCGGCGGCCTTGTACGAGTAATTCAAACCAAAGTAAGCGACCTCGCATCGCAACCGTTCCTGCTGATCGTCGAGCGCCGCAAAATTTGCGAGGGTAACCTGATTCTGATGATTTCGCGCACGGGTGACCGACTTCCCGAATTCTCTATCTGAACTCTCTTTGACAATGGTCAGCAACACCTTTGCTTTCGAGAGATCACTGGTGGGATTCGCGTCGCGAAACGCGGCCGAAGTCGCAATGGTCTGAGCGCCGAACAAGACTGACGAGTCAAGGCACAAAACGTATTGCTATCCTATCTCCCATGACATTTTTGGATCTCAACAAGCTCAACAGACTCCCATCTAGCAATAATTAATTAACCATTCTTCATCTACATCTTACTTTGACAGAATTCAGTGACCATATATTTCACCTTGCCAATCTGTGCTGTCCCGAGAAATAGCAAAACGTGAGGATGTTGCAGGCTTCTAATTAAATGGAGTAAGTTTATCTTTTAAAAAGATATAAAATAGGTTGTTGCAAGCCACTTACGCCAACAATTTTGTTTCTGCTTGAAACTCTGAATCATCCACTGAAACAAGAAGTGATTTTGCTGCGCAAATTGTTGTTCCCCAAGCAAATGCTATTACAATAATAAACAAGAGCGAATTTCTTGATAAAAATTTATCTACCTTTGTATACTTTACCGAACGAACCAGATCCCAATTCCTCTTGAATTATCAAATCTTTTTCTTTTATTTCTCGCACAGATACTCTGTCCACTCCCACATCTGTTAAAGAAATACTCGAACGTAGGTAATCTGAAGAATCGTTTTAGAAAACAGTAACATATTTATCCTTCAACCTCGCTTTCTACTCTTACTCACAACAACAATGGTGATTGTTATTATTATAGCCAGCAAAAATACCCCAACTTGAAATCAAAATTCAAATCAAAAAGAAAGAAAAAAATTCAAATTACCAGCAATCGGAGCTATAATCTCGGTGTAGATGTCAAGTTTTGAGCCTGTGTGAGAACTAATGCTTGATGGGATATCAACTGGAGAATCATCGAAAATGAAAACAGAAAATATGAGATCTTCAGGGGAGTTGAAGGAGGTGGTAGAGAAAACTATTGTGACAAGTTGATAGAAAGCAAATTGGAAGGTTAATGGTGAATTTGAATTGGAATGTAGTTGTGCCACTGCATTAGAACATGTATCAGATGTTGTTTGAATATCTTCAGGAGCTTCA
>CAWBIG010000115.1:0-7583 GCA_963788435.1 uncultured Acidobacteriota bacterium
GAGGAGGGCAAGGTGACGATGGATCATACGTCCATAATCAGCCATCTTGTGGATGATAATCAACCAAAAAGAGGATGATTATCATACCGGTCAGGGCGGACACTTCCTCAAATAGCTGCGACTGCGATGCGCAGCAACAGAGAGTAGGAGTGGGGCTGATCCCTCCACGTATCAGCCCGCCCATCAAGCCCAATGTAGTTGAGAGTTTGGTGTCAATCTGGTGCCAATTAGCGCCGACTGTGCCGGTTTTGACGGCTGTATCGGTTCATAACCCCTTTGCCGTCTGTGCCGTAAGTTGTTGATTCTCCATGGCATGGAAGAGGTCGTCGGTTCGATCCCGACCAGGTCCACCAGTAAGCCTCTAAGGATGAGAGACTTAACCATCTATACCCCACCGGGTATAGTTGAATGCCTGGCGCCAATTTTGCCTTTTTTCCGCACGGAGGGACGCTGCTTTTTCGCACGCAGTTTCGCCGCGATCTTGCTCATCTCTGCCGCCGCCTTGCTCGGCTTCCGGAACTCGCCGGAGATCGAGTCGACCAAGTTCTCGACGCCTTCCGGAATGACCTGCTGGTATGCGTCGGTTGTTTGCGGAACTCCTCGTCGTAACGCAACCTGGTCGTCGCGTCGTCTAACTGGCGATCAGTAGATTCAACTTGAGCGGGGCGCTTCAATCGTCAGGGCGGCCAAGTTTCGGATCGAGCCGCCGGACCTCAGCAATGGGGCCCGACTCCAACGCATCGTCTACCCCGGGCTATTCCCAGCGAAACACCTTCGCGGAAAGCGCCGTGCATACCACGAATACTGTCGACAGCGCGGCCACGTCGCCCATGTGCGCCCGCCACGGTTCGCCCTTCCAAATCCCCTCCAACAGCGACACCGCGTAGGTCAGAGGAATCGCCCGCGCCACCGCATGTAACGGCGGCGGCAGCGAACTCAGCGGCACAAACAGTCCGCACAGCCCTAGCATCGGATACAAAATCGCAGCCCCGATCGGCTGCGCAAAGCGCGCCGTCGGCACCAGGCTAGCTATCAGGAACCCCATCGACAAAATGCTGCATGTGCTCACCAGCAGCGCCACCGCGAAACTGAACAGCGGAACTTCCATCGGGATGGGGTAAAAACGCTTGCCCGCCAGCACCAGCAGCACCAGGGTCAGCAGCGTCAACCCCAGCTTTGCCAGCACGTGCGCCGTCAGAATCGTTTGCGGACGTAGCGGCGTCGCCCGAAGCCGCCGCAGGATGCCGCCCTCTCTGTAAATGGAAATAATCGTCACCAGCGACAGCACACCGGTCAGCGGGATCAACACCGCCACAAACACCGGCAGCTCGACGCGCAGCATCGTGCCCGCCGCGGCAATGCCCGGCGGTCGCATGCCGTTCCACCATCGCCCCACCAGCAGAAACAACAGCACCGGAAAGACGATCGACCCGAATGCTCCGAGCGGTTCGCGCAGGAAGATCTTGATCTCCAGCCAGGTTAGCTTGCCCAGTCCGCGGAACATGTCTCGTCTCCCCTAATCGCGAATCGAATGGCCCGTTAAATGCAAAAACACATCTTCGAGATTCGGCTGCTCGGTGCGAAATTCCGTCACCCGGATCCGGTTTTCCGAGAGGCATTGGATCACCTCGGTCACAAACTCATCGCCCCATCCCTCGATGGTGTAGCGCATCTCGCGCCGGGTCACCGTCTGCACTGAACCCAGGGCGCGCAGCCGCTCCTCGGCCAGCGCGCTCTCCGTTGCCAGCACCACCGTTCGCGCCGGGCAGTGCCGCCGCACCAGCTGCTCCGGGGTGCCGATGTCGATAATCTTCCCGCGCTCGATGATCGCCACGCGGTCGCAAAGCCGCTCTGCTTCTTCCATCAGATGGGTGGTCATCAGGACTGTCTTGCCCCGCTCACGGATGACCCGCACCAGCTCCCAGATCGCCCGCCGTGCCTGCGGATCGAGTCCCGTGGTCAGCTCGTCCAGAAACACCACCTCCGGGTCGTTGATCAGCGCCAGCGCAATGAACAGCCGCTGCTTCTGCCCTCCCGACAGCGTCATGAACCATGCGTTCCGCTTCCCCGCCAGCCCCAGTTGCTGCAGCAGCCGGTCGCCGTTCACTGACTTCGTATACAGCGACGCCCACAGGTCCACTGCTTCCCGCACCTTGATGCGTTTTTGTAACTGTGCCTGTTGCAGTTGTACGCCGATCCGGTTCTGCAGTTCGTACTGGTTGCGGAATGGATCTAGCCCCAGAATCGAAATCGTGCCCCGGTCCGGCCGCCGCACGCCTTCCACGCACTCCATCGTGGTCGTCTTCCCCGCGCCGTTCGGCCCGATCAGCCCGAAGATTTCTCCCTCGTTCACATCGAACGACACGTCGGCCACTGCCACGGTCGCCCCGTAAGCCTTGTGAATGCCTCGAATTTCAATGACGGAACGAGGAGATCCGGACGCGCTCATAGCTGGCCTGCTAGCCATTCTTACATGGCGCCTGGAACCGGACCGATTTTCCCTGGGGGGCCGGCAGCTCGGAAGCGGCTACACGCGCTATCGGTACCAATCCTGCCTGCTGGTCTGTATGATTCTTGATTCTGACGTATCGGCGGCCTCGCCATTTCTGCGCCGGAATACGACTTTTGCCCTCAAGTTTTGATAACTCGTTAACTGCCATTTAACTGCCGGCTTGATCACAATTCGTCCGGAGCACGGACGCTGATGAATCGAAGAGCATCGCGACTCATTGCTGTTTTGTCCCCAGGAAATCGTGAATCTTAACGGCAAACAGACGGTGGACCTATCTATGGCCTGGAATCGCAGCGGGAAGGTTCAAGCAAAACGTCGCGCCGCGCCCGGTGGCGGCCTCAGCCCACAAGCGCCCGCCATGCGACTCAATAATTGACCGGCTGATGCGAAGCCCCATGCCGGTGCCGTGGGGTTTGGTTGTAAAGAACGGGTCGAATATCTGTTCCGCGACCTGCGCCGGGAACCCCGGGCCGGTATCACTCACAAACACGAGAATCTGCTCGTTTTCAGCTCGCTGCGACCGGATGACCATCTCTCGTATTCCAGCAACCTCCTTCATCGCTTCAATGCTGTTGACAATGAGATTCATCGCAACCTGCCGCATTGCACGCGATCTCCGACGATATTAGGAAGGTCCGCCGCGAGTTCTGTCCGCACCGATATGTTGTATCGCATTGCCTCATCGCGCAGGAGGGCGATTGTTTCTCGAATGATCTCGTTTACATTGAGGGTCTCTGAACTCACGGAGCCCTTCTCGAATTGCGCGCGAATCCTGGCGATAATCTCAGCAGCACGTTGTGCATCTCTTCTAATTCTGGTGACGGCTCCGCGCATTTCATCGAGATCGGGTTTATCGCTCCCGAGCTTTCGCAGACAGACGTTGGCATTGGTTATAGTGCCACTAATCGGTTGACTTAGTTCATGAGCCAGGGATGCAGTTAACTCTCCCATGGTTGTCACCCGGTTGATGCGAGCGAGATCGTCCTGCGCCTGGCGCAATGCGTCTTCAGCTTCCTTGCGCTCAGTAATGTCAGTCACGGCGCCGACGAATTCCAACTCGCCGGACGCATTTTCTTGTGCTTGAACTACAACATGCAGATACTTTATCGAACCGCTCCGCGTCAGTAGCCGATACTCAATATCGAAGCCTTTCCATTGATGGATCGCAGATTCGATCGACTGCTGCACTCGAACTTTATCCTCGGGATGTATTTGCTGAATCAACCAGTCCAACGTTGGCTCAACGGACCGATCAAGCTCATAAATTTCGTATGTTTCTTCCGACCAATAGAGTTTCTCGCTAAGAACGTTCCTGCCGAAGCTGCCCGTGTGGCTAATTTTTTGCCCTTGCGCAAGGAATGCTTCGCTGCGCTGCAGAACCGAATAGAGGTTGGCATTCTCCGCGATTTGCGTCTCCAATTTAGTGTTAATCACGGCCAGTTGTTTCGAACGCCGCTGAATGCTGGTGAAGACGCCGGCACGAACCTACAGCAGTCTCTGACGAATATCAACCGCGGCACGGGGAACATAGCCGACGATACAGAAGCATTGAAGCACAACTTCCTTTTCAGAGGATTTTTCAAGCATCGGGGATATGACGACCTCGACGACCTGCCGATCGAGCAGTATCGCGACGGACAGACCTTCAAAGATCTGGCTGAGAGCCGCCAATGGCTCCCTGCCTCGTCTCTTTTTATTACCAAAGAAAACGGCGAGGAGGCGCTGTCTGCGCAGGGCAGGCATAGTATCGATTTGGCAATAGGCCAGTTCAAGGAAATCTACGGTGTACCGCTCATTATCGAAGGCTACGCTTCCTCAGGCTCGCGATCGGACGAAATGATCCAGTCACGCAGGAGGGCATCAGAGGTTCGAGCCTATCTCCAGCTACACTTTCATCTCCTACCCAAGAATATGGGCATCGTTGCGCTCCGCAGTACGCCTCCCATGAATGCCGGCAGAAACACTTTTGATGGAGTCAGTCTGGTGTGTATTACCGAAAGCAAAAAATGATGCAGAGGTCATGGTTTAACCAAGGTCACGGAATCTGAGAATGATCCTGGCGACCCGTCTCGGCGGATATTCGCATTCGAAAGAAACGGCCGCGCTAGATTGACCGAAGGGCCAAGGCTGAATTGCTACGATTGAGCCTTGGACCAGTTTATAATTCCTTCGCCTTCTGTGCCGTAAGTTGTTGATTCTCCATGGCATGGAAGAAGTCGTCGGGCTCGATCCCGACCAGGTCCACCAATAATCTCCTATAGATAGGAGACTTGAACCTCTATACCCGCCGCCGGGTATGGCTAATTGCTTGGCGTGAATTTTGCTTTTTTTCGCACGGAGCGACGCTGCTTTTTCGCACGCAGTGGCATTTCAGCGAGCTGCGCGCGAGATTTCAGTAACCTCTGTCAAACTCCCGCCAGTGCGGTCTCCGAATCAATAGCGCTCTTTACGAAATCCCCGATTCCTGGTGCAAATTGAGCGTGAGCGATCCCCTGTTTTCGGTTGGCTGTCCTCATCGTGCGCACGCGGTGTTACTATGCCTCTTATCAGGAACTTCCCAAGCCTGTTTCGAAACCTGCACGTCTTCATCCTCGGGTCATGTCGTTTATTCACGAGCTAAAGCGAGTTGCTTTTTGGTCGCGGGTCCTCAACGGGCTATGCTGTGTCCCGTCGCCTCGGGACAAGGAACATCATGGTGCTTGCGGGCAATCGACGATTTGAGCTGCGCCGCGAATTAGGACGCGGGGGCATGGGTGTCGTTTACGAGGCCTTCGACACCGAGCGCCAGCAGCCAGTCGCGCTGAAAATGCTTCACCGCCGCGATCCCCAGACCATCGTCAACCTCAAGCAGGAGTTTCGATCCCTCTCAGAAATCTCCCACCCCCACCTCATCTCCATGTACGAACTGCTCGGCGACGAGCAGGACTGGTACTTCACCATGGAGTTCGTGCGCGACGGCCGGAACTTCATGGACTGGCTGCGCACGCGCATGGGCGAGATCGAAATCGAGCCGGTCGAGAATCCGGCCCCGGATTCGAACTCGGAAGCGCCCACCTTGCCCGCCGGCTCCTCATCCGATGCGACCACCATGGTCACGCCTGCACCAGACGAAGACGAGCCAACGCTTGAATCTCTGTCCGGAAACGAGGCTACCGATCTCACCATCGACCCGCTGGTCCAGGGCGGCGCGCCGAAGCCGGCGCTTCCGAGGACGCAGATTCGCGTGCAGCTGCCGAAGCGACGTCTCGCGCTCCATCAGATTCCGCCCATCCTCGATCTGTTTCGGCAATTGGCTCAAGGAGTTCAGGGCCTGCATGCGCAGGGCAAACTGCACCGCGACCTGAAACCCGGCAATGTGATGGTGCGTGCCGATGGGTCGGTAGTGATTCTCGATTTCGGCCTGGCAATCGGCAAGGAACGTGGAGGGGGCGCGCAGCCGGGCGGAGGGACACCATCCAGTTCCAGAGGATCAGGTTCCAGATCAGGTTCCGGTTCAGGGCCATCCAGTTCGGCCCCATCCAGCTCCGACGGAATGGTCGTGGGCACCGTTGCCTACATGGCCCCCGAACAGGCCGCCGGCCGCCCTCTCACCGAAGCGAGCGACTGGTACGCCGTTGGAACCATGCTGTTTGAGGCGCTTACCGGGGAGCTGCCCTACAACGGACCGGCGGTCGCGATTTTGCGGTGGAAGCGAACGCGAGAAGCGCAAGACGTCAATGCGCTGGTGCAGGGTGTGCCGCCTGATCTTGCTACGCTGTGCAATGGCCTGTTGCGCCGCGATGCCGCGGCGCGACCCACCGCGGCCGAGGTGCTGCGCACGCTTGGCGCCGGCAGCGGCTCCGCCACGCCACTGGCTGTTGCTCCGCGGGAGAGCGACCTTTTCATCGGCCGGGAAGAGTATCTCGCGCGCCTCGTCGCCGCTTTTGCCCGCAGCCGTTCGTCCGCCGTGATTGCGCACCTGCGTGGCCGCTCCGGCACCGGCAAAAGCGCGCTGATGGCGGAGTTCCTGAAGCGCCTCGGCGAACGCGCCGAATTTCTGGTCTTCCGCAGCCGCTGCTACGAGCAGGAATCCGTTCCTTACAAAGCCATGGACGGGCTGGCCGACGAGATTGCGCGTTGGCTCGCCCATCGCCCTGAGGCCGAGCAGCGGGCCTACATGCCTCCGACCGCGCACGCCCTGGCGCAAATCTTTCCCGTGTTCCGGCGCGTGCCGTGCATCGCCGCAGCCGCCCGCGCGGAGCAGAGGGACCTCGAATTGCTGCGCCGCCAGTCTTTCGAGGCCGTCGGAGAGCTGCTTCGGCGCATGAGCCAGGCGCATCCGTTGGTATTGTGCATCGACGATCTGCAGTGGGGCGACACCGACGGCGTGGAGATGCTGTCGGTAGCGCTCGGCCAGCCTTCTCTTCACCTGCTGCTCATCGTCACGTTTCGCGAGGAGTACACCGGAACCAGCCCCTGCCTGAAAGCGCTGCTCGGCTTTGAAGCGCAAGCCCGGGCGGTGGTTGAAGACATTGCGGTAAAGCCGCTCAACCGCGATGAGTCGCTGGAGCTGGCGCGCCGACGCAGCCCGGAATCGTCGTCCGCAGATCTCGAAGAGATCGTGCGCCAGGGGGAAGGCAATCCGTATTTTCTCGAAGAGCTCGCGCGTCATTCCGGCGCGGAACGCTCGGCAGCGGCCGGGCTCAAGCTGGATGCGATTCTGTGGAGCAGAATCCAGCGGCTGTCCGCGCCCGAGCTGCGCCTGCTTGAAACCGTTGCCGTTTCCGGCCAGCCAATCCGTCTGCTTTACGCGCAGAAAGCTGCCGGCCTGCGCGACGTGCCGGTATCGCTGCTGACTTCGTTGCGCATGCATCACCTGGTGCGCAGCAACGGTTCCGGGCTGCAGGACGAGGTGGAAACCTACCACGACCGCATCCGCGAAACGGTGCTCGAGCATCTGTCCGGCGAGCAGCGCCGCGACCATCACTCCAGTTTGGCTTTCTGCCTGGAAGCTTCAGGCGAAGCGACCTCCGATACGCTGGCAGCAATTGGTTATGTTTTTTGTCACTTTTACTTCGTTCAGTTCATTGCT
>CAWBIG010000116.1:0-9780 GCA_963788435.1 uncultured Acidobacteriota bacterium
ACGATTTACGCTGCGGCCGATCGTGGGAAGAGCCAGTGGACCGATCCAGGGCAGGCAAATCTGGCCGCCGTGCGTGTGGCCGCAGAGCATCAGCGCAACCGAAGAGCCGGAGGGGTGAAGAAGCAGTAGATCCGCGTAATCGGGCGCGTGACACATCAGAACAATCGGCTCGTGCGGCAGGTCGCGGATCGATTCCGGAATGGCAACCTCAGGAAGCGGAGCTCCCTGCACAGGATCGTCGAGTCCCGCGAGCCAGATTCTCCCCGTCGCGCGCTCCAGCGGTACGTGGGAGTTCCGGAGCACCGTGATGTCGTGCGCCGTAAGCGCCTTCAGTAACCTGTCGCCGATCTTCTCGCCGCATGACCGCCAGCGCCAGATGATCGCGGTCGGTGGCGTCACTCACGGCGGCGTCGATCAGCGCCCAGGCCCTTCGTCGAGCTCGAGCGCGATCGCCTGTCCGGCGGCGCGCTTCTTCGCCGTATCGGCGCGCCAGCTCGCGAACAGGTCCGCCACGCCTCGACCGTATAGGTGTGGCGGCCGCGCAACCGCAGCGGCACGTGGCCGACCCAGCGGTCGTTGTCGAAATAGGTCATCGCGACGCTCTGCGCTTCGGTGCCGCCGGGCACGGTGAAGCGGACACAGGCGCCGAGCTGGTCATGCCCATCGCAGAAGATGTCGGCCCAGACATCCAGCACCTCGCCGGCGACGCGTTTGACGGATAGCGGCCGTCATCGCCGGTGTCGAGAGGCCGACCCGTCGTCCCAGTTCAGAAAAGTGGATGCGCGCATCCTCCTGGAGTTCGGCCAGAATGTGCCAGCCGATTGCGTCGAGGAGCTTGGTAATTTCTAAGGTGTCTGCCATCTGTTACCTAATACAATTCGGAAGATGCACAAAAGTATCATACAAATCGTATTCCCAACTGTTGTGAGCCACAAGTAGATTCCAGTATAGCGAAACCTAGCTAAACAACTCGGCCATCTGGAATTCCGCCTGATCCACATGGACGCGATTTTGCCGGTCATACCGGCACACAGGAGCGTCAATCATCATGCCAACATCTCCGCTCCGGCGGAGCGACCTTAGGCAAAGTCACCAAAGTCGAACTGCTGGGCAGCGACGTTCCGGTGACGTTTTTTCAAGACAAACAGGGGTTGACGATCACCCCCGGCGCACCCGCGCAACCGCTGCTGGGAATTGCCCGCCATTCGCTGGCTTCTTCATGCCGGGTCCTGCGTATCACCCACGACAAGGCCATGATCAACGATGACGATTGCGACGTGGTGTCTCACGGGTGGCTTCGTCGCTGCAACTTGGGTACCGGCGACTATAACAACGACCTTGCCACCAGCGACACGCCTGGTGATGCTTGGAGTTGCTCCTTTGCCGGCAGCTACATCTCGGTCATCGCACCGAAGGAAACCGGAGCGGGAAGGATCGAGGTCCAGATTGACGGCCAAACCCGCGCCACGGCGGACCTGTCGACGACGGGCGCGCGTCAGGCTCAGCAAAAAGTTTATGAAGTGAAAAATCTGACTGCCGGTAAACACTCTCTGACCATTGTCAATCGCGGTCCCGGGCCGGTGGCTGTGGATGCTCTGGTCGTCCGCTGACCCGGCGAAGTCATGAATTGCGCCGCGCCTTTTGCGCCATTAACGACCCTTCCCGGCCAGGAGACCCTACTTCGAAGGCTCACTGCTTTCGAGTGATTGGCCCTGCTAGTTGATCAGCGTCGCCTAAGTTCTCCACCCTCCAACGCAGCTTCCGCGTATTAGTCCCCCGCACGGACGGCTAGGCCCAATGCTTGCGATACAGACCCTCCCCCCCTCCTGCGCCAGCGTCTGGCGCTCGAGGCCATGCGTGCCCCGCGGCTTGCAATGGCGTGATGCGGCCTTTTCTCATCCCTTTCTCTGCTTTGTGATTGCCCTCAACTCCCCATCGAGCGAGACAGGTTTGTTCGGCGCCAGGCGTATGTCGCCAGACTGCTCGCCGTAATCGACGCGATAACGGACGGCACGGGCGGACTCGAGAGTCAGCGAGGTCAGGCGGCCCATGTCCCATGCAAGCGAGACGCGGGCGCCGCCGCGGACTCTCACGCCCGTAAGGCTTCCGGTGGGCCACTGCTGCGGAAGGGCTGGCAGCACACGGATTTCCCCGTCCGTGCTCTGGATAAGCATCTCGGTAATCGCCGCCGGACCGCCAAGGTTTCCGTCGATCTGGAACGGCGGACAAAGGTCGAACATATTGGGCAGCGTGTTCTGGGTAATGAGGAGCTTCAGGTTGTTGTAGGCGTGCTCGGGGTTGCGCAGGCGCGCCCAGAGAGCCGCACGCCACACCTCGGACCAGCCGGTGCCGCCATCACCGCGGATCTCGAGAGTCTTCTGGGCGGCCGCTGCGAATTCGGGCGTGGTGTCGAGCGCGATATCGTGGCCGGGATAAAGCGAATAGAGGTGTGACACGTGACGATGATGAGGCTCGGTTTCCGGATAATCCTGGATCCACTCCTGTAGCTGCCCACGCCTGCCAATTTGCAGCGGCGGCAGGCGCTTGATGGTCGCATCCAGCTTCGCGCTAAAGGCAGGGTCGACGCCAAGAACGCGAGCAGTGCGGCGGCAGTTCTCAAAGAGCTCGCGGATGAGCTCCAGGTCCATCGTCGCCGCGTAAGTGAGGCTGGCGCGCTTGCCGTTGAGCAGGTACGCGTTCTCTGGAGAAGTGGAGGGATTGGTGACCAGCCGCCCAGCGAATGGCGTTCCCGGAGGAGCTTCAACGAGGAAACTCAGCGCGAATTCCGCGGCGCCCTTCATCGCCGGATAGGCGTCCTGGCGCAGGAAGGCGCGATCGAGCGAGAAAGTGTAGTGGTCCCACATCTGGTTGGCGAGCCAGAGACTGCCCATAGGCCAGAGTCCCCAGGGACCGTCCACAGGCGTGGTCGCGCGCCACAGATCAGTGTTGTGGTGCAATACCCAGCCATTGGCGTGGTAGTGTACGCGCGCAGTCTCGGAGCCGGTGACTTCGAGATCGCGGATCAGATTCCAGAGCGGCTGCTCGGTCTCCCACAAGTCCCCGGTGTCAGCCTGCCAGTAGTTCATTTCAAGGTTGATGTTGGTCGTCCACTTGCTTGCCCAGGGAGGAGTCAGATCCTGGTTCCAGATGCCCTGCAAGTTGGCCGGCTGGCCGCCGGGACGCGAAGAGGAGATAAGCAAATAGCGGCCAAACGCGAAGTAGAGCGCGAGCAAGCTGGGATCGTCGGTGTTGGCAAAGTCCTTGATCCGCTGATCGATGGAATCGGTGGAGTGTTCGGGACCTAGACTCAACTGCACGCGCGAGAAGAGCAGGCGGTAATCGTCCAGGTGCCGCTTGAGCAGGGCGGCGTAAGAATGTGCTGACGCGCGCGAGAGAAAAGCGCGGGCGGCGGCGAGCGGGTCACCTGAGATATCGCGATAGTTGCGAAAGCTGGCAGCAGGGCTGAAGAGGAGGGTGACGGAATTGGCGGCGGAGATTCTGAGACTCTCGCCATCCGCATGGACCGTGCCGCCTTCGGGAACGACCTTGAGCAGGCCGGCAAGCCGCATGCCGGGCTTATCCCACGAACCGGTCCAGGAATATGGGCGGTTCTGGCGCGGCTGTATTTGCCCGGTGAGTTGGAGGGTATCGTCCGTCGTGGATTCGACCGTGGTCCCCGGCTGCGGCGAGTCCATTTGAACGGTAAAGGTGAGCTGGCCGGGCTGGCTCGCGGTTAAGCGAACAACCAGAACCTGGTCGGGGAAGGACGCAAATACCTCACGACGGAAGGTGACTCCATTCACCGTATAGACGCTTTCAGCGAGGGCGGCATCAAGGCTGAGATCGCGGTGGTAATCGGTGGGCGTACTGTGACCCCCAAAGTGCAGGTGAATATCACAGTAGGGCTGATAAGGCATCAGCAGCTTGGGCTTGCCCATCACGTCTGCGGAGACTTTCTCGGCTTCGGCAACCTTGCCGGCGAAGATCAGGTCACGGATCTCCTGGAGATGCGAATAGGCGTCGGGGTTGGCGTAGTCATGCGGGCCGCCGCCCCACAGCGTGTCTTCGTTCACCTGGATACGCTCATCCTCAGTGCCCCCGAACACCATCGCACCGATGCGGCCGTTACCGATGGGAAACGCGTGATTCCAATCGGCGGCGGGCTTGTCGAATGTGAGCTGAAGCGGCGTCTGCGCCGCGCCGGAAAGGCCCACGCTGGTTATCGCGGCCAATAAGAGCGAGAGCTTCAGGGCGAAGCGTAAGGAACGCGGCAAAATGAGTCCTCCTGATGTCTTCGATTTCGCGATGGCTCAGCCCGGGAATTCCGAACGTCCGGTAAGGATTGGATCTCCACCGGGCGTTCGGAAGTCAGTCTCAGCGACGCTATCGGAACAGCATGGGAGCGAAGTCGGCGATAGCCCGGCGCCAGGAGAGCCACTCGTGGGCCGTGCCGGGAGACTCGAAATAAACATTGTGGATGCCCGCGGCGGTCAGCGCTTCGCTGAACTCCTTTACTCGTGGACCTTCAACGGAGCCGGTGGAGAGGAACAGCACTTTGACCTTGGCATTGAAGGCCGCGGGATCGGCGAATGCGCCTCCGCACGATGTCTTGGGATCAAACGGGCCGCCGAAAAAGCCGCAATTGCCGCTGAAGCCGCCGAGGTACGCGAACTTGTCCAGATTCTCCAGCCCCGTGGTAAAGGTCTGCATGCCTCCCATGGAGAGCCCGGCCATAGCGCGGTTGTCGCGGCCGGGCGCCACGCGATAGTTCTTCTCCACCATCGGAATCAGGTCCGTGAACATCATCTCGGAGAATGCGGTGCCCAGATGAAACGGCGGCCGCCGCGGAGGCGTTGCGGGGTGCTGTCCGCCAGCCGTTGCAGGCGGCGGCGAGCCCATGGGAGGAATGGGATGCGGCACGGCCTGGGTTATCACGCTTCGCGCGTAGTAGAGCGAGTCATCCTCGCCCGGCTTCACGGCGTTCAGGTTGTCCATCACAATGACCATCGGCTTGACCTTGCCTGCAGCCAGCAGGTTGTCCATGATCTGATCCACGTGCCCCTGGAAGGTCCAGCCAAACTCGTTTTCTCCCCAGCCGTGCAGCAGGTAAAGCACCGGATAGCGCTCAGTGATATTGGAGTCGTAACCGGGCGGCGTGTAGATGAAGCATCGGCGCCATTGCTGGGTCACAGTGGAGTAGTACCACTGGATCCGTACAACGCCCAGAGGCACGTCCTTGTGGCTGTAGAAATCAGCATCCGCCGCCGGTATCTCGATCGCGCTGCTCCACTCGCCGCTGCCGAAGAAGGTCTGGGTCGCCGGATCGGATACCGCCGAGCCGTCGATGTCGAGCATGTAGTAGTGGAATCCTTCCACCAGCGGAGTGGTAGTTGCGTACCAGAGCCCGTCCGCCTGTTTGGCCATGTCGAATCCGGCGCCGACGTGCACGCGCACTTTCTGGGCCTCTGGAGCCGAGACGCGAAACATCGCGCGATGATCGGGAAAGACGCACGGATACGGAGCTCCGGGAATATTCAGGGAGGACGGTTTGCAGTCCGCGGGGGGCTGCGCCCAGCAGATGCCCGACGCTACTAACACCATCGCGATTGCAATCGTTTTCATTGGGTCTCCTTGGCCGAAAGCACGAAGCTGGAATGCACGCAAAGTCGAAATACATTTCGCTAATTCGCATCGACTCGATGCGAGCCGTTGTATAACGTCTTCATGCGCCTGTCAACCTGCGGCCAAACCGGGCGGCGATCCGTCTAACGGGAGCGGAATAGTATCGTCGAAAATCCACTTTCCCAGGCCGCGCTGCCCGAATTGATGCATGACGCCGAAGCGCGAGAGTGCCTGTGAAGAATTCCGGCACTGTTGTTGAATTGGGTCGCAGAAAAAGAAGAAGACGCGCCAAGCGATCACTACGGCGAGGCTGACGACACACAAAAATGGAATCGGATGCACTCCCCTCATTACCGCGAAGAGAATTCCTGAAGCGGGCGGGCGCAACAACGCTTTACGGCCTAGCGCCTGCGGCGACAGCGACGCTGTCGCCGCGACCTAAGTAAGTCCGAACCGAGTGTAAAATCTCGGTGAATTCCTGTCGGGCCGGATACTACTCCCCGATCATTGGCATGGTCAGACGCAGCAACGGTTGAACGTTACGTCCGGTCGTTATCCACAGGCAATCCCATAAAAACGTGATGGAACTCACAGACACGGCACTCCGAGGCTGTCAGGGTGAAGGTGTCCCCGCCTCCCCGCAGAGCGGTTCTTGCTAGTTGCGACGCACCCCCGGAGGTGTAAGGCCCAGTTTCTCGATGGGACGCGTTGTCCACTCTGACACTCAGAAGCAGGATGCCCTTTCCCGCCTGCTAACCCTATTGGTAGCTTGACGAGAGGAAAACACTAAGCCCACTCACGCGATGCTGCGTCGAATTCAGCGCGCAGAACGAACGGGAAGAACGGGTAGCAAAATGAGTTGCCTACGCTGTCTGGATCTGGAACGAGCACTTGACGTCTGGCGAAGCGAGTACAGTGAAGCTCTTGCCTCTCCGTATTTTCGGGTCAGCAGGAAATTCGCGGCCTATTTAAGCGTGGAACTCGAGCGCGCAAAGAACGAACTGGAGGAGCACCGGTTGGCATGCGTCTCCGCCGTCAAGCAGCCTGCAAACTTGTCGGCTGCAGCTTGCCCTCGCTTTGCGCAGGAAGAACTCCGGGGTGTTTGGACCGAAACGGCAGCCTGACTGCTGACGGCGAAGGACAAGAGATACTTTTCTCGTTTGGGGTCGTGCATGCACCACCCTAGACAGGCATTGTTGTCGTAAACAACAGACAAAGGGGGCTGTGATGAACGTCCTCAAGAAATGCGATGCAGAGAATCATCGGACATTCGTTCGGGACACTGGTCTGCCTGGGTTGAGGCCCGTGATCCGATCCGGGCACCCCGGTTGCGCAACGATCAAGCTGGAGTCAGCAAGGGAAAGCACGACACATTTTGCCGAAGACTTTTACTGGGAACATTCTTCGGCAAGCGTAGCCGGCATTCTGGTGACGATTCCCAATAGTTCAGATTCCGTCGCGGCCGCCATTCCCCGAAATCACTATGTGAAAAACATAAGCTCCCCGAATTGCGTATACATGGGATAGACCTTACGAAGCCGCACACCGCTGGAGGAGTTGTCGGTTGCCGCGTCTCGGGTTGTTCCACGGCGCTTATCTATGGGTATTTCCGGGGGTATCTTCAAGAATTGGCAGTGACAGTCGTCTCCGGCAGTCTTGGAAAAGCCCCCCCATTATGTCATACTAAATAGTCTATTATGATCAGGTTATAAGTAAGTCTTCATTCCGATAAATCGCCTGCACCGACGCTGTTTTCGAATCCCTCTCCCTCCGCCATAGTTACTTTCAGAGCATCCCAATAACATCCCGGAAATTCAAGAAAGCCTCAGCTATAACTGGGCTTTCGTATTTCTGCGCTCAGTGCGTCGAAATTCAAATCGTATTGGCGTGCTTATCGGCAAGCCGGAATGTGCACTTTTCGCGCTCGATTTCAGGGGTATCTTGACCGACGCGGCAAACGCCCACGACCCACCGACGAGAGCTTTGACCCGGGACCGCAACAGCCTGAAGACCCATAGCCTGAAGCGCATTTTGAGCGCCTTACAGCTCGCTTGTCTTATGGCGAATCACCTGGTCTAAAACAAGTCACCCCCATTTTGGTGCACTCCCTCAGCGGCCTATCCCTTTGGATTTGAAAACCTACAGGGGATCTCCGGTAATCCGGCGCTGCGTGCGAGCGTAACCAAGGTCACATTACCCTTTCTCCCAAAGTGAGCACTTTCGAATTCTGGAAATCAATTTCGCCTGATGTATCTGAATCGAACACCATGCTAATCTTCAAGCTCCCCTAGGCCCCAAACATAGTTTTTTTACGCCTCGCCCATTAAAGGAGTAAGGAATGAAGTCCCTAGCAAGATCTGTGGCGTTTTTGAGTGTGCTTGCCTTTGGTTTGTTCGTCCCTCAATCAGAAAGCCAAACCAAGTTGTCGAACACGTGGTCGTCGGCGGGGCAATTGACCCAAGCCCGCTCTGGCTCGGCCGCGATTCAACTCATCGACGGGCGGATTCTCATCACCGGCGGCACCGACGCCCACGGAGCTCCCCAAGCCACGGCCGAAGTGTATGACCCTGCGACCGGTGTCTTCTCGGCCTTGCCGTCCATGAATGTGCCCAGGGCGAATCATGCCACTTCCATGCTGCTCACTGGCGACGTGCTCGTGACCGGCGGATTGACCTCTGGTGGGGGCTATAGCGATTCTGCGGAAATCTATAGTGCGGCCAGTCACAAATGGACGCTCGTGCCAGGTGCGATGGGCACTGGCCTGGCGGGCCAGACCATGGTCCTGCTCCCTGACGGCAACGTCCTGATTGCCGGCGGCGTCAGCACGGCCAAAGTTGTCGGATCTATCGTTCTCTTCAACTCTACCAAACAGACATTTACGCCCATCGGAACGCTGCGGACGCCGCGCACGAACGCCGTGGCCGCAGATACGCCGGATGGCCGCGTTCTGATTGCGGGCGGCACTGACATTAATGGCAAAGTGCTTGCCTCAACGGAAATCTTTACCTATAGCAAGGCCACCATGACCGGAACCATAGCGGCCGGTCCTGCCATGACCTCTGCCCGCGAGTACGCCACGGCGACCAGAACATACGAC
Organism: uncultured Acidobacteriota bacterium; assembly: GCA_963788435.1. GTDB lineage: Bacteria > Acidobacteriota > Terriglobia > Terriglobales > Acidobacteriaceae > Telmatobacter. The sequence continues at coordinate 8,720 of CAWBIG010000116.1, forward strand.
GGCGTCGCCGTAATTGGCGGCAACGATGGGAAAGACGATCTGGGAACGGCTGAGATCTTCAGCCAGTGGACCAACACTTTCACGGTGGTGAAGGGCGGCACGCCGCGCAGCCATCACTTTGCGGTACTGCTGCCGGACAACGGCAGCGTCCTGGCCATGGGAGGCACCGGCGGCGCCAAGGTGGATTTGCTGGAGCCGTGGGCAAACAAAAAGGCCGGCGCCTTTATTGCGGCTGCCGATTCGCTTGACAATCAGGATGGCGGTTTTGGCGCTCCGGCCGGACTGGGTTCGCTTTTGGCTGCCGGGGGCACGGGCGATGCCGCCAGCGCGGCCGAACTCTATTGGTTCCCCACTGTCTCCACACAGAACCCCGAGTATGCGCCCGGCACGACGGTGGATATGAGCGGCGCCGGGTTCGAGCCATATGAGCCAATTGACCTTCATATTCACGTGTGGGTAGACCAGACCACGGAAGATCTTCCCGATGCCGCCGTCACTGCCAACGCCCTCGGCGATTTCAGTTATGACGGATATTCGCCGGACGAAGGGGACATCGGAGCAAGGTACCATTTGACGGCGGTGGGTAAGACCTCCGGCCTCCAGGCCCAGACGATCTTCGGCGACAGCATTTCCAGCATCGACTTCGCCAACGCTCCTCTCAATCAGGCAACCGGCGCCTGCGGAGAACTAATTGTTACTGTGGGGGGTAGTGCGCCTTACGGTACGCTCTACTTTTACACCACGTCGGGCACGGGCACGTTTTACACCAGCGCGACCTGCACGGGCACCGCGATTACTTCCATAACAGCGGCTGCGAGCGTCACTCTCTATTACAAGGACACCACGGCCGGCACCCCCGAACTTACGGCTTGCTCCACGAATGCAGGCAGCGGGGACGCTTGCGAACTTTTGCAAGCGTTTGGGGGCGCCGAGCTCGGAGATCAAACCGAAGACATTTACGGTGCGGCAACGAAGCTCGCGTGGTCGACGCTTCCGGGCAATGGCGGGCCGAGCGGGCCGTTGGCGCAGCAGCCGGTAGTCGAAGTTCAAGATGCGGCCGG